>CAYGTH010000182.1:0-13346 GCA_964352745.1 uncultured Bacteroidia bacterium | reverse complement strand
GTAATATCCCGCACACGTCTTTTATCCCGCACCTTTCCCCCTATTTTCACAAATCCATCGAACCATTTCCCAGCTTGAAACGGAATAGAATAATCTACCTGGGCAGTCAGATTACGGTCTTTGATATCATCTGCGTCCAGATAGTCTTCCAAAAACCAGGTATTATCCAGGTTGTTTTTTGCTCCAATCGGAATCAGTTCCGGCCCCTGATCTTCTATAATTGCCCCTGTAAATGCCCCCAGTTCGCGAAATCGGGAACGATGGGAATAAGGCGTATTCTGGGAAGTAAAGGAGGCAGAAGTACGCCAGAAAAGAGTGGAATTCAGCAAGCTAAAATTGTGCTTCCCACTGAGCGAGGTAGAGGAAAGGCGGGTGTTGATCTCCCGGGTTCGGGCTTCGTGTTCCTGATAGGAAGATCCTACCCGATACCGGCGGCGGCGTTGCACTTCATCACGTTCCGTATTACTCCAAAATGAATTGAGCAGAATATTGCCTTTTTTCAAGTCAAAGTCAGCGGTCAGGCTCCCCCCATATCGGTATCGGGTTTCGATGCGATCTGAAAGATTGAGATTATTGACAGATACAACTGCTTCTGCCTGGTTATTCTGTCGCTCAAAATTATAGTCCGTATTAAGCTGGTCTGAACTCCTGTTGGCACGTTGGAAATTGGCAGAAACGATCAGCCCCAGTTTATCATTTAAAAACCGTTTGCTGAGGTTCATATTCCCCCGATATTGCCCAAGCTCTGACTCATGAGAATTATAGCCCCCCATAACAGTGGCTGCACCATGAAAACCCGAAGGTGCTTTACGGGTAACAAAATTGACGGTTCCGCCCACCGCATCGCCGTCTTTATCAGGGGTTAATGCTTTGAAAACTTCGATTCCTTCGAGGGCGTCAGTAGAGACCATACTGAGGTCTACCGACCGGTCTTCAGCATCAGTTGAAGGAATTCGTTCCCCATTGACGGTGATGGAATTAAAGCGTGGAGAAAGGCCTCTGACGACTATTTTGGTCCCTTCGCCTGCATCTCGTTGTACAGATATACCCGGCAGGCGTCCGACTGTCTCTGCTGCATTTTGGTCCGGGAGTTCCTGGATTTTTTCTTTCGAGACAATATTTACAATCGTATTGGAAGCCAATTGTCGGTTTATCGCCGCTTGCTGGCCTTCCAATTGCGCAGAAATGACCACCTCATCAGTGGTGAATGTTTCCGGCGAGAGGGCTATATCAAGCGACACAACTTCCCCAACTGGCAGGGAGACTGTTTTCCGAAACTCCTTATAGCCCAGATAGCGCACGATTACCATTTGCTCACCTGCTGGAATATTAAAGAGCCGATATTTCCCCTCCACATCTGTGCTCGCACCCACTTGAAGACCATCGATACGAATGGTAGCATATGCCAGGGGATTTTTGCTATAAATGTCTGTGATGATGCCGGAAAGTGTGGCAGTTTCTTGTGCAGAAACGGAAGTCCCAGCCAATAGCAATCCCACAAAAAGTATAAGTAGAAAGTAGCGCATTCAGTTACATTTGATGTGTACTCAAGTGCAATACACAGTATAGATCAGTCAATTATTCGCATTGAAAAAGACACAATCACGCCCCAAAAGTTACTAATTTCTACAAAAGCCCTTATCTCAAAGGAATATCCTGACAAATAAATTGGGGTGTGTAGTAGAAGATAGTGAGAAAGGAACAAAAAACCTGATTTTTCTGGTGGAAATCCATTCCCCTAATCGAAGATACCCACTTATTTCTGTTATTTTTCCACCCAACAGGTAACCCCAACACTTGAATCCCTTCTCAATACTAAACTTCATTACATGTCTTCTCCTCTTCGTATAGCCGGTGTTCCGGAACATTTTAACCTCCCCTGGCATCTTGCTATTGAATCTGGTGCCTTTACTTCAGCAGGTATCGAGGTCGATTATCGGGAATTTCCAGGTGGTACAGGTGCGCTTACCCGGGCGCTCCGCGAAGCGGAACTGGACCTCGCAATTGTCTTAACAGAAGGGATGGTTGCTGATATTGTCAAAGGAAATCCGAGTAAAATCATCGGCGTCTATGTGGACTCTCCGCTCATTTGGGGCATTCATGTACCTGCAAATAGCTCCCTCTACACAGAGGCAGATATACAGGGTAAAAGATATGCAATCAGTAGGTTTGGATCAGGATCCCATCTGATGGCGATTGTAGATACCGTTCAGAGAGGCTGGAATCCAGACGAGATGGATTTTGAGTTAATCCGAAATTTGGAAGGAGCTCGTAAAGCTTTGCCTGCAGGTGAAGCTGATGTTTTCTTTTGGGAAAAATTCATGACACAACCCTATGTAGATCAGGGCGAGTTTCGGAGGATTGGCGAAGTGCTTACCCCCTGGCCCTGCTTTATGATTGCAGCCCGTGAAGCGGTCATTGAAACCCGGGAACCTGAACTCAAGGCCCTGCTTCAAACCATTTTTGCCACATCAGAAACCCTCATGCAGCACCCAAACGCTGTGGAGATCATTTCAGATCGATACGATCTCAAATCTGAAAACGTGGCGATTTGGCTTGGCAAAACCCGATGGAATACCCAGCTCGAACTTCCCATAGCGCCTTTTGAACAAACCCTTTCCGCACTACATCAAGCCCAAATTCTGGAATCTGCAGATTACCCCGTTGCGGACTTGCTACATCCCTTTATATGAGGGAGTTCCGGCTGTCTTGAAAAATTTGCATATTGCAGGAGAATCCTCGATTCATAAGCCATTATTTTCTCAATTATTGCCCTAGACAGCATCCTTTATGATCTGCCGTTGGATACCGCTTAGCCTTGCTGCGATGACTTTATTTGCTTGTACAGATGCCTATTCGCCCGACATCCAAGGTCATCGGGGGTGCAGGGGTCATCTCCCGGAAAATACGCTCCCGGCATTTTTGCGCGCAATCGATATGGGCGTTACTACCCTCGAAATGGATGTGGTTATCAGCCGGGACAATCAGGTCGTAGTTTCGCATGAACCCTTTCTCTCTCATGAGATTTGCCTGAATCCAGATGGCAAGCCGATCTCTGCAACAGAGGAAGAAAAGTACAACCTCTATCAAATGACCTATGAGGAAATTGAGGCCTGTGACTGCGGGAGTATCCCACATCCCCGATTTCAGGAGCAGGAGAAAATGGTCATTTCCAAACCGCTCCTTCGTGCGGTCATAGATTCGGTAGAAGCCTATGTAAGTACGACCGATGGGCCCGCTATCCGCTATAATATCGAAACCAAATCTTCTATCTCCGGAGATGATATTTTCCACCCTGCTCCGGAACCTTTTGTGGAGCTATTAGTCACTATTTGCCGGGAAAAAAAGATACTGGACCGGCTTACCATTCAGTCATTTGATATTCGCACCTTACAGGTAGCGCATCAAAAATACCCAGATATTCCGCTAGCTTTACTGATTGAAAATGAAACGGGATTGGAAGCCAACCTGAAACGACTAGGCTTCACCCCTCAGATTTACAGTCCCCATTTCTCACTAGTAGATCAGGCGCTGATGGATCTGGCGCATGCCCAGGGGATGCAGGTTATTCCCTGGACCCTGAATGATCATTCAGATATTAAAAAAATGATCGATTTACACGTAGATGGGATCATTTCAGACTATCCGGACCGGGTAATTGAGTTGGTAAGATAAGCTCCTTCCAGCATAAACAATCTTCCTCAAGGGGCCGTTATTTCTCTATGAATCTGTTTGATACCGGTCCCATTTTACTCCCGTTCCCGGATGGGGAGGTAGTGTACGATTCAGCATTTTTAAAGCCGGTGGATGCGGATCGATATTACAGTACGCTCTTCCATGAGATTGATTGGCGGCAAGAGCAGATCACCATTTTTGGTAAACAGATGAATCAACCACGCCTCATTGCCTGGCATGGGGATCCCGGCAAATCCTATTCGTATTCGCACCTCAGCTTATCTCCTAGTCCCTGGACACCGACGCTTATTGAAATCCAAAATTTGCTTCAAACTTATACGGGCATACGGTTTAACAGCGTGTTGCTCAATCTCTATCGAACGGGAACAGACAGTATGGGCTGGCACAGTGATGATGAACCCGAACTCGGGCCAGAGCCGATTATAGCTTCCATCAGCCTCGGTTCCATCAGGCGATTTCGGTTCCGACACCGGCATGATAAGCAGATTCCGTCTCAGGGAATCGACCTGGCACCTGGCAGCTTACTGCTCATGCGCGGCGCAACTCAAGCCAACTGGCAACACGCCCTCCCTAAAACAGCACGAACTGTAAGCCCTCGTATTAACCTGACCTATCGGGTGATTCTGTAAGACCATGGTTGGCGGGTTGGAATCTACCAACACCAAGAGCCAAATCATAGAAAACAAATGGGGCTGCTCACTATAAATAATGAGCAAGCCCCGGGCGATTTTAGGGATCAAATTCCCTGGATTATAAACGATTAACCGGCCTTAGCCCTTTCGAACCAGGCCGACGATAAATAGCAACACAACAGCGCCGATAACAGCGGTAACCAAACTCCCCACGAGGCCTCCTCCAGCTGAGATATCTAATAAAGACATCACCCAACCTCCCAGGACCGCACCGACAACTCCTACGATCAGATTACCCAGCAATCCAAATCCGCCTCCTCGCATCAACTGACCACCGATCCATCCGGCAGCTATTCCGATCAAAGCAAACCATAAAAATTCCATAATTGAGTAGGGTTAGAATGTGTGTAAAATTGTGACTTTTCTGAATTAGCTTACTTCAAAACTCACCTTCAAATTGACACGATATTCAGAAACCTCATCCCCTTTAACTACCACGCTCTGACTTTGAACATGCGCACCGCGAATATTCTTTACAGACTTGGAGGCTTTTTTGATCGCCTGATTTGTTGCGTCTTCCCAACTTGTTGAAGAATTGGCAAGAACTTCAATCACTTTTAATACTGCCATATCGAGTAGTGTTTTTATGTGAAAAATAAATGTCTCACAATTAGGATTACCCTTTTCCACACAAGTCACTCGCAAGGGTAGCTGTACGTTCATTCAAAGACCGGAACTAACCGAAAATAGCAGAAAATCAAGTACTTAGCAAGTATTTCAGTCAATAATTTATTCATGCGAACCATTTCAACCGGTGAAATACTTCTTTTATTTTACCCCTGTTTTATTCCTATAAATCGGATAATAATCGAACACTTTTGACAGGGGGAGGTTATTAGACAGGAAAATCTTTTGGAAGCAGGGTATGTAGGGTTGATCTCTATGTGTATTTTACCTGCTCATCATAATCAGCTACATGGGTACGAAAAAAATTGTGGTCATCGGTTCGGGATTTGCAGGCTTGGCAGCGGCTTCGCTGCTCGCCCAACAAGGACACCAGGTAACCCTTCTCGAAAAAAATGACCAGGCGGGAGGAAGAGCCCGAAAGTGGGAGCAAGATGGGTTCACCTTCGACATGGGGCCGAGTTGGTATTGGATGCCCGATGTATTTGATGAATACTTTGCGCTTTTCGGCAAAAAAACTGCCGACTATTACGACCTCATTCGGCTTGATCCTTCTTATCGCGTATTTTTCAGCGAACAGGAAGGACAGGTGGATGTACCGGCTCAGCTTGAAGCATTGGAGGAGTTATTTGATTCCATAGAACCAGGAAGTAGCGAAGGCTTACGCGCTTTTCTCAAACAAGCTGAATACAAATACAAAGTGGGGATGAAGGACTATGTTTTTCGGCCCTCGCATTCCATCACTGAATTCATCGACTTCAGATTGATTCGGGAAAGCTTCCGCATTCAGATGCTCAACTCCATGAGTAAGCACGTTCGGAAGTATTTCTCAGATTCTCAGCTCATCAAAATCCTGGAATTTCCGGTTTTGTTTCTGGGCGCAACGCCTCAGAATACGCCTGCGATGTACTCCATGATGAATTACGCCGATCTCGCACTTGGCACCTGGTATCCGATGGGCGGTATGAATATGATTGTGCAGGGAATGGTCGCATTGGCAAAGGAAATGGGCGTACAATTCGAGCTCAATACAGAAGCAACCCGCATAGTAGTTGAAGGCGGAATTGCCACAAAAGTACTGACCAATCGCGGTGAATTTGAAGCAGATATGGTCGTTGCCAATTCAGACTACGAACATACGGATCAGGTCTTGCTGGAGAAGCCTTATCGCAACTATTCCCCTAAATACTGGGATTCGCGGACTATGTCTCCTTCCAGTCTGTTATTTTATTTAGGAGTGAATATGCGAATCGAAGGCATCAAACATCACAATCTCTTTTTTGACGAAGACTTTGAATTGCATGCCCATGAGATTTATACCGATCCCAAGTGGCCTACAAAACCGCTGTTCTATGTGTGTTGCCCTTCCAAAACGGATGATAGCGTAGCGCCTGAAGGCATGGAAAATCTGTTTGTTCTGATTCCCATTGCACCGGGACTGGAGGATACAGAAGAACTCCGGGAGCAGTATTACGACCTCGTCATGACGCGCCTGGAAGGCCTCATCGATCAGCCTGTTCGGGAACATGTGATTCTAAAGCGGAGCTACGCTTTAAAGGACTTTGAAAAAGACTATCATTCCTTTAAGGGCAATGCATACGGCCTCGCCAATACGCTCCGACAAACTGCATTTTTCAAACCCAAACTCCGCAGTAAGAAAGTCAAAAACCTCTACTACACAGGTCAATTGACTGTGCCGGGTCCGGGTGTACCCCCTTCTCTCATTTCGGGGCAAGTAGTCGCAAAAGAGATTGAAAAAGGGTTATGAATGGCGGCTCCATTTCGCAGTACAATAGGCTAATAGGCAGAAAACATGCATATTGTGGTCCCAATTGATACGCATACATGAGTCCCGATTTTTTATTCCAACAGATGCAGGCCAAACGCTCTTTTTTATGCGTAGGCCTTGATACAGATATTCGTCGAATTCCGGAACATTTGTTGGGCACAGCTGATCCGGTTTTTGAATTCAATAAGCAGATTATTGAGGCTACGCAGGAATATGCTGTGGCCTACAAACCCAACCTCGCTTTTTATGAAGCGCAGGGCCCCAAAGGCTGGGAGAGTTTACAAAAAACACTGGAAGTCATCCCCGACCATATCTTTACCCTTGCGGATGCAAAGCGGGGAGACATTGGCAATACTTCCGATCTGTATGCCCGGACCTTTTTTGAAACCTATGATTTTGATGCCGTAACGGTTGCGCCTTATATGGGCAGAGATTCTGTAGGGCCTTTTTTAGCCTATGAAAATAAATGGGTCTTCCTCCTGGCGCTTACCTCCAATGCAGGCGGCAAAGATTTCCAATACCACACTGACGGCGGGGTACCGCTCTACCAGCGAGTTATTCAAACGGCTGATAGCTGGGCGAAGGAATACCCAGGCCATCTCGGATATGTAGTCGGCGCCACACGCCCGGAGTCTATCGGTGAACTTCGCGAACTGTCTCCCAATTCTTTTTTCCTCGTACCCGGAATCGGTGCGCAAGGAGGAGATCTCCACGCCGTTTGTACGCAAGGGCAACACGAACTCGGGGGACTTTTGATCAATTCCAGCAGAGGTATTATCTATGCCAGTAAGGGGGAAGATTTTGCAGAACAGGCAGGCTTATCTGCGGCAAAAGTACAGGCAGAAATGGCGCAGTACCTGGGATAAGTCTCAGTTCGGCTAACCAAAGTCGGGCATTGGGCTTAGTGCTTATGTGATTTTTTGATAAAAAAAATATCACAGCTTAATCCCCTGAATACCAGCGTCTTATTCAGATCAAAATTTCAAACTGAATATTTTTTTTCACTCCACGGATAAGGGTAATGCTATCGTAGGGATGTCTCGATGACAAATAATCGAGAAACCTATGAAAAATTTCATGTATACCCGAATCTTCCCGCTTGTTGCTCTTTTTTCTTTCTTGTTTTTGTTTGCTGCCTGTGAAAGTGAGGACTCCGTAAATGTCAACCAAGACAGGATTTACACCGAATATCGACTGGTCTATGAAAGCAATCAGGACAAGACATTTGCCCGATCTACCTTCCGGTTTGGTAGCGCAACCGGTACACAACTCGAATTAAGTGATCCTGCATCTGTCTCAGTCGAAGGCGATCTCCTGACCTGGCGCCCTTTGCTTGCCTACTATGACAAATCATACGCCGGGGTGATCAACACCAAAACGTTTTCCTATACCGATCTCGACGATAATACCTTTGTCAACACGGTAGAAATGGCAAAGCCTATTGCCTTTACCAGCAGCTTGACTGAAATTCCGAAATCGGGGGCTTTTACGATGAACTGGACTGGCGACCCCATCTCAACAGGGGAACGCGTAACCGTTACCATCAATGGGACAAATGAAGGCGGTCTGCAAATATTTACCACAAACGAAGTCGGTGCGACCGAGATTATTCTTGCAGCCAATCAACTGTCCAAAATAGCGCCCGGGCAAGTTGAAGTATTTATGGAACGCTGGACCAATCAGACCTTAGTTCAGGGAACCGGAGCCGACGGTGCTGTTTGGAGTCGATACATCGCAAATCCAACCACCGTAACCATTACAAATTAGCCCTATATCTTCACCATGATTACTGCCCATGTCGGTTCGCTTTCCGGATCGCATGGGCATTTTTTATTCGTATAAATCATCAACATCAACCGCAGCGAGTTCCGAAAAAAATATGCCTAGTTCTCCCGTGCAGTATTCGAGGAATTTTGCGCCTTTTTCTGCGGTTGCCTGATAAGGATTTCCAACGCCGGTATCCTTCGTTACTTTTGTCCATTGCCGCTGCGCACTCGCCCACCCTTCCCGCAAGGCACGGATTTTATACTGCTTTGCAGCACCATCTCCTGCTTCTGACAAAGGCATTACCCAGTTAGGGGTAATATGTAGCATCAGACTGGTTTCCAATTCGCCGGCATGATCGCCCGGATCTTCGACAAAGTCCTGCCAGTCTCCGATATCAAACCAACTCACGGTCGAGACAAATACTTCGGGAAAGAAAAAGGCAAGCTCCCGAATCATGATTTTGAAATGGTTCCCGCCATGTCCGTTGAGGATGACAAATTTACGAATGCCCGCCCGTTGCGCAACATCAACCAAATCCTTGAGCAGTGCCAGTTGTGTACTGGGATTCATATTGAGACAGAGGTCGATATCGAGCTGCCCCGTATTCACCCCAAAAGGCACAGTAGGCAAGACAATCACTTTTGAGCCCGCTTCCCAGGCTTGTCTGGCCGCTTCAGCAGCGACATATGCTACCTGTATATTGTCAGTGGCATAGGGCAAGTGATAGTTATGGGCTTCGGTTGCTCCCCAGGGAAGAATGGCGACTTCATACGGAGTTTCCTGTACGACTTTCCAATTGGTTTCGGCGAGGAGGTAAGGACGAGGAGGTGAAGTGTTCATGTTAGGAGTTTTCGGGTGCAAAAGAAATACCCTCATATATATCAGAGATGCGAAGCTCACATCCTATAGAATGAAATCGAATAAGTTCCGCTTCGTTTGTATATCGGGTATATTGCCAGATGCCGTTTTCTTGCTTAAAAAAAACTTCAACAGCAAGTTCTTTTTGGGAGATGAGCACATATTCACGGAAGGAAGACAAGGTTTGATAGCGGGCAAATTTATCTCCACGATCATTTTGTTCTGTCCCCTCAGAAAGTACTTCCAATACCCATATAGGATTCACGACCCTATCCTTATGACCGGGAGGGCTTACAGGTTCATCACATATTACCATGCCATCAGAATAGACATAGGCATTGGCTGATTCAATAAATATTTTCAGGTCAGCAGAAAAAACGTTGCAGTTGTTACCACGCAACTGACTGAAGAGATGCCCCCGCACATTGGTACCAATTATATCATGCTCAAGCGTCCCGCCAGCCATTGCCAGTATCCAGCCATTATAATACTCATGCCGAATCCCTGACTCCTTCTCAACCTGAAGGTAGTCCTCAACTGATATTCTGTCTTTTTTTTGCGCGTATCCCATTCAGATTTTCCGATTATTACTTACTATCGGTCTTGAACCTAAATTAATTCTGCACATCAGGAATTCCAAGTCAAATCGTATATTGCCCCTATCTCGCTCGTAATTTTCTACTATGAAACTCCATTGGATTGACATGCTGATCATCTTCGCCTACGTGGTAGGGACGATCTGGATCGGCTTTTGGCTCTCAAAACGCGCTTCAAAAAACCTCAACTCTTATTTTCTCGGCGGAAACGACATTCCCTGGTACTTCCTGGGCCTATCCAATGCTTCAGGCATGTTTGACGTCTCAGGTACCATGATCGCGGTGGCTTGGATGTTTGTTTATGGAGTCAAAAGTGCCTGGATTCCCTGGCTCTGGCCGGTGTGGAATCAAATTTTCATGATGGTGTTTCTGGCCGTGTGGCTTCGAAGGTCTAACTCCCTTACAGGTGCTGAATGGATTCGGTTCCGATTTGGCGACAAAGGCGGTAGCCGCCTCTCTCATATCATTACAGTCCTCTTTGCGATTATCATCGTGATTGCCTTTATGGCCTATTTCGTGGAAGGAATTGGAAAATTTGCCGCACAATTTCTCCCCTGGAACCTCGCTATCGATGCACTCCATCTGAGCAGTCCGGATATGTATGCAATTATCATCATCGGCCTGACGACACTTTATACCATTAAAGGTGGTTTTTACAGCGTAGTCGGTACGGAAGTGATGCAGTTTTTCATCATGGGAATTGCTTGTATCGTAGTCGGTATCATCGCATTAGTCCATACTTCACCCGAACAAATCGCAGCAGTAGTACCTGACAACTGGGATGCAATTTGGTTTGGTTGGAACCTGGACATTGACTGGTCTCAAACCCCCTACCCGCTCGCAGGAGATCGAATCAGTCAGGACGGTTATTCAGTATTCGGATTTATTTTCACCCTCATGCTCTTCAAGGGCGTGTGGGCCAGTCTTGCAGGTCCTGTCCCGAGCTACGATATGCAGCGGGTACTTTCGACCCGGACCCCCAGCGAAGCTGCCAAGATGTTTGGCCTGACGCCGATAGTGCTGACCGTTCCCCGCTATTTCATGATAGCAGGAATCACCGTCCTCGCGATTGTATATATGGATCCGGCAGACCTGACCCGAACCGTTACCGATGCAAATGGCGTCACATCCGAGGTACTCGATTTTGAGGAAGTCTTACCTTTCGCTGTCAGTGAATATGTCTCGACTGGCTTTAAAGGCTTGTTGCTCGCAGGTTTGCTCGCGGCCTTCATGTCTACCTTTGCGGCCTTCATCAATGCCGGGTCTGCCTATGTAGTCAATGACATCTACAAGCGCTATATCAAGCCCGAAGCTTCCAATAAAAGCCTGGTCAGATTGGGCTATTACGTAACCTTTGGGCTGGTAGTCATCGGGTTAATTTTCGGATTCCTGGGGGGAAATATACAAGCGCGTACTGACTGGATTGTCGGCTTGCTCTATGGGAGCTATGTGGCTTCTAATGTGATGAAATGGATTTGGTGGCGATTCAATGGCTATGGGTTTTTCTTCGGAATGCTCAGTGGAATGGTGGCAGTTGCAGTTATGCCACCTGTATTGACAGCGCTGAATTTTGACTTATTGGCCATTGAGCAATTCCCGATTCTGTTTGGCATTTCTATCGCTGGTAGCATTTTGGGCTGTCTGCTCACGCCGCAAGCTGAAGAAAGTGTTCTAAAAGGATTTTACAAACAGACGCGCCCCTGGGGGTTTTGGGGCCCCATCCGGGACAAAGTCATGGCAGAAAATCCCGCTTTTCGGCCTAACAAAGACCTCGGCAGAGATGCGATTAATGTCGTTACCGGAATTATTTGGCAAATGGGCCTTGTGGTTTTACCCATTTATCTGGTGCTCAAGGACTGGACCGCACTGGGCATTACGATGATGATCGTAGTCGCAACGAGTTGGTTCCTGAAAATCAATTGGTACGACAAGCTGGAGGATTGACCAATTGGTTAATCGAGCGATCAATTAGACAGAATTGCGTAATACTATTGGATATCCTATCTTGGGAATAAGAACACAAAGCCCTCGCTGCTCATGTCTGCTCGCACTGCTCAATCGGAGTACCTGCTCCACTACGTCTGGCATACACTCAATTTCAACCACAGCAACCTGATCACTTGCTGCGGAAAACGGGTACATATCCTCTTTCAGGGCAGGTGGAATCGCGATCAGGGCCCCGATTTCCTCAATGCAACGCTGGAGATCGATGGGATCCAATGGCACGGACAGGTAGAGATGCACCTCCACAGCAAAGACTGGTACAAGCATTTTCATCAGGCTGATACGCATTATAATGCAACTATTTTACATGTAGTCCTGGAATCTGACGGAAACCCTGTCATTCGGCAGGATGGCACCGAGATTCCTGAATTGGTTTTAGCTGATCGTATTCCGGAAGCTTTACTGACGACCTATGACATGCTCCAGCTTTCGCAGGAAACAATCCCCTGTCAACCCCTGATCGGTCAAGTCAAGCGCATACATATTTATAGTTGGATCGAACGCCTTGCCATTGAGCGCATCGAACAAAAAAGTGAAACCATCCGCAAACGACTTGCGAGCCAGGTACAAGACTGGGAGCAGGTATTATGGGAAGAAATCGCAGCCATGATAGGCGGCCCGGTCAATCAGGAGGCCTTTCGATTCATTGCGCAGCAAGTCCCGATTGCTGTTGTCAAAAAATACCATGGCAGTTCCCGCCAATTGGAGGCATTGTTGTTTGGCGGCGCAGGTTTGCTGGTCACTACCCGTCAGAAAGATGATTACTACTGTTATTTGTATGATGAATGGAAATACCTGAGTGAGAAACACCGACTGCACGGTTTGTTACCTACCAATCTGAAATTTCTCCGAATGCGGCCCGCTTCTTTTCCGACGATTCGCATTTCTCAGCTGGCAAGTCTGGTACACGCATTTCCCCGGCTTACCGATTTACTGGAGGCAGATGCGTTTCCACAGTTCCTCAAAAGCCGTATTCAGGCCTCTCCCTATTGGGAATCTCATTATCGTTTTTTTGAACAAACGCCGACTCGTAAAAAATCACTCGGCAAGTCCCAAAAGGAAATTCTCCTCATCAATACGCTCATTCCCATGGCCTACCTCTATGCAGAAGCCCATGGCCGGGAAAACCTGAGCGAACTGGTGGAAAAACAACTTTCCGGCCTACCCGCAGAAAAAAACCGCATCACAGCCCTCTTTGACCAACTCGATATTCCCGCCTCCAATGCCCTGCATACACAAGGTATCATCCAACTCAAACGCTACTACTGCGACCCCAAAAAATGTCTTACCTGCAACATCGGGCATCAGGTGTTGAAGTGA
>CAYGTH010000181.1:0-13347 GCA_964352745.1 uncultured Bacteroidia bacterium | reverse complement strand
TTCAAATACGTAACCCTTTCTGGGGTAGGAACTTACACATCCGCCGGGTAACCAATTTTGTTCAACTACCGTAACATGGAGGCCA
This sequence comes from uncultured Bacteroidia bacterium, assembly GCA_964352745.1. Classification (GTDB taxonomy): domain Bacteria; phylum Bacteroidota; class Bacteroidia; order J057; family J057; genus CAYGTH01. The sequence continues at coordinate 13,262 of CAYGTH010000181.1, read as the reverse complement.
TCGCGTGCCAGTAAACAGGCCGCAGACAAGCCAGCCACCCCACTCCCTACGACTAAAATATCTTTTACCTGATTCATCCTTAATGTAATATAGCGGACAGACTGTTAGACCTGCTTCCAACATTTTGCATGTATGAGTTCTTTGGAGAATGGAATCAGTTACCTTTGTTTAGGGTAATCGTCTGAAGAGTTAAACAAAAAGAGGATTGTTATTGTTTTAATAAACAGATGAGAGTTTCTGTATATCGTAAAGCCCACTTCAACGCCGCACATCGCCTTCATAACCCTGACTGGGATGAGGCGACCAACCAAAAGATATTTGGTAAGTGTAACAACCCGAATTATCACGGACATAATTACGACCTGGAAGTGAAAGTAACCGGAGAGATCGATCCGCGTACAGGCTACGTAGTGGATATGAAAATATTAAAAGACCTGATCAATGAATTTGTAATTGATAAATTTGACCACAAAAATCTTAATCTCGACACTGAAGAATTTAGACATTTGAATCCGACCGCGGAGAACATTGTCGTAGTAATCTATGACATCCTGCGCGAACACTTAGCAACCAAATTTGATTTAACTGTAAGACTGTATGAAACCGAACGAAACTTTGTGGAATACCCCGTTGGATAACGGCCACAATGACCATAATGGTCACGATGGCCACAACGGCCAAAACCACTCAGGGAAACACGAGCATCAGTTTTATCTCGGCGATAACCATGTTGCCACCTCATCAGAAACCCCATTGCGACCCGACGCTTTTGAGATCGATGACGAGACGAAGATAGAATTGATTGAGAAGAAATTCGAGGAGATTATGCAGGTATTAGGCCTGGACCTCGAAGATGACAGCCTCAGCGGCACTCCTCATCGAGTCGCAAAAATGTACGTAAAAGAAATTTTCAGCGGCCTCAATCCGGAAAATAAGCCGGAAATGAGAATGTTTGAAAATAGCTATGGGTACCAGGAAATGTTGGTCGAAAAGGACATCACTTTCCATTCTAATTGTGAACATCATTTTGTGCCCATCTTCGGACGCGCGCATGTAGCTTACATTTCCAGTGGAAAAGTAGTGGGATTGTCCAAATTGAATCGGATTGTGCAATATTTTGCCCGTCGTCCTCAGGTGCAAGAGCGCCTGACCCGGCAGATCGCAGATGAACTGAAACAAGCATTGGATACAGAGGACGTAGCGGTGGTAATGGATGCAAAACATATGTGTGTGTGCTCCCGTGGTGTGCAAGATAATGCAAGTTCTACGATTACAGCAGAATACGGTGGAAAATTCAACGACCCGGACACCCGCAGCGAGTTTTTGCGATACATTGGGTATTAAGCACAGAAGAAATTCTTGTTTTCATTTGAAAAGGTCGATGCGTTTCTTGTCGACCTTTTTTTTGCCTGGATCTGCCTTTTTGGGAAAATTTTCTAATTTTTTATGGATTCCCATTTCTCGTATTAATTTTGGCGTTGTATATTTGCATCCGATATGGCGAACACTGAATTCATTTTTACCGACGCAGAGGTTAAACAGATCGAAGCACATGTGGCAAAATATCCAGACCACAAGTCTGCGATCATGCCCGCACTGTGGATTGCCCAGGAAAAATTTGGCTGGCTTTCCCTTGATGCGATGAAGCTGGTCGCTGCTACGCTGGATGTGCCGTATGCACAAGTGTACGGAGTAGCGTCCTTCTACACCATGTATTTCAAAGAGGAAGTGCCTGAGCATCTCATTGAGGTGTGTACCTGCTTTACCTGCGGCGAAACGGGCGGCCCTGAAATGCTGAAATACGCCCGCGAATATCTCGAAGCAGATGAGCGAGGCGTAAGTAAAGACGGGAAATTCTGGACCCGTTCAGCGGAATGCCTGGGAGCATGCGATACTTCACCCATGTGCCAGCTAACCAATCGACACTACGTGCATAATCTCACAGAAGAGAAAATGCGTAATACGATAGAAAAAATTCGGGCAGGGGAGAAAGTCTCTTACGAGCCAGTCCCATTAAATGACCAATCAATTCTCGACGACTGATGATGAAATATATCAATAAAGAACCAGCCTATCTTCTATTAGAAGATGGGCTTTTTTTCGAAGGACATGCCATCGGAAAAAAAGGAACCACAACCGGAGAAATGTGCTTCAATACCAGCATGACGGGGTATCAGGAAGTATTCACCGATCCGTCCTACTACGGTCAGATTTTGATCGAAACCCATACCCATGTGGGGAATTACGGAATTCACCTCAGCGAGTATGAGAGTAATTCGGCAAAAATTTCCGGACTCATCGTACGTAACTTCTCACAGATTTATTCCCGAAGCAATGCCGTTGAGTCCCTCGATTCTTTTTTGAATCACAATAACATTGTAGGGATTTCGGATATTGATACCCGCTTGCTGGTTACTCATATTCGGGATAAAGGCGCGATGAATGCCATTATTTCTTCTGAACACACCACTAAGAAGGAATTACAGAAGTTGCTCAAAGCATGTCCGCCTATGGAAGGGTTGGAACTGGCTTCTGCAGTGAGTACCGTTCAGCCTTATTTTCATGGAAATCCCAAAGCCCAATACCGGGTTTCGGTTCTGGATGTTGGGGTAAAGAAAAATATTCTGGATTGCCTCGCTCGCCGAGGTTGTTACCTCAAGGTCTTTCCGGCAACGGCCACTTATGAAGAACTTCAGTCTTTTGATCCACATGGATTCTTCATTTCCAATGGACCGGGTGATCCTGCAGCTATGCCGTATGCTGTCAAGAGTGTGAAGCAAATTCTACAGAATGACCAACCTTTATTTGGCATTTGCTTAGGGCATCAGGTGTTGTCTCTTGCGTGTGATGTGCCTACTTACAAAATGCACAACGGCCACAGAGGGGCTAATCATCCTGTAAAAAACCTGCTCACGGGTAAGTGTGAAATCACTTCACAGAACCATGGATTCTGTGTAAAAAGAGAAGACCTGGAAAAGTCCCCTCATGTCGTGATTACCCATGTGAACCTCAATGATGATACGATTGAGGGAATCCGGGTTCGCAATAAGAAAGCCTTTTCTGTGCAATTTCACCCTGAAGCCTCACCCGGCCCACACGATAGCCACTATCTCTTTGATGAATTCCTGGCAATGATGGCCGCAGAATCCACCTTCGCGCTGGCATAGGGGAATGAGAAGCCTCCGATTATATGTAGTTCCCCGATCGCCATACCTGCGATGGGGCATATGGATCGTAGCACTTTGTCTCCAGTTATGGCGGACAGATACTTTCTTTGAATACACCAATTCAGACCGGAACCGGCAGGTGCAGGGTACCTTCAATGCCCTGAATGGGAAGGGGTTGACGCAGGTGCATGCGCATCCTGAGGATCTGTCTCAAAGTAGGTATACCCCTCTCTGGCACTGGCCACCTGCATATAACGTTGTGATCGCGCCGCTGTATTTTTTGACCGGTGATTGGTTTACAAGTATTGAAGTTTTTCATCTGGCAGGCATTTTTGCCTTGTTTGTGCTGATGTTTGCTGTATTGGCGGCTTTGAAGGCCCATATATCGCCTTGGGTGCACCTGTTCTTTTTTGGATATTGGGCGATTAGTTTCGCCCCTTTTCAATATCTGGGAACTACAGACTTATGGGCGGGTATTTCCCTCCTGCTGGCTGCTTACGCATTGTTAAAATCAGAGGCCCGACACTTTTCCTGGGTACTCATAAGTCTGGGAGCACTGTGGCTCGCTATGTCATTTCGATATGCATATTACCCATATGCTGTATTGCCGGGAATGTATTTATGGTTGGCGGGAAACCGAAAGTGGGCAGGCATCAGCAGTGTTATTCTGGCAGGATTAATGATTCCCCTGCTCATGTTTCAGATGTATCAGGCAGATGGCCTCGCTTATGAAACCTTCAGAGATGGCACAGGTGCTCCCCATTGGGAACATCTGCTTCAGTTTGATCTGTTTCCCATTAAGGCTTATTGTTATGTCTCATTCTCGAAGCTTGCGGGAATGGCAGGCATGAAAAGTGAGGGCTTGTTGTGGGGGATTTTCCTTGTCCCGAGTTTGATTGTGGTTTCAATTATAGGAGGTGATTGGGTCACATCTGCGTGGAAATGGACGAAGGGGCAAGCAGCGGATTCCTTGACAACCTGGACATGGCTGAGTCTGGTATTAAGCGGGATTAACGTGTGCTTCCTGATATACCTCTCTTTGCGGTACGCGGCAGAATATTGGGGAGGCGTTTCCTGGACCTATGTAGAAGAAAGTCGGTATTATATTCCAATATATTTACTCCTTCACATAGGAATCCCTGTTTTGATTGGCAAGAAAGATATGGTAGGGGCAAAACGTCTCGCTTTGCAGCTATTCCTCGTTTGCTGTGTGCTGTTTTCCCTTGTTCACAGCGCCTCACGCCTGTATGAATACCAGGTTATCGGCGATAATCGATCCGCATCCGGCTCAGACTATGAGCTTACTATGCGTTCTGTTTATAAGGAGGTGAAAAAGAGAGAAGGGCTTCCGAATCATGTCGTATATATCTATGGAAATAATCCCTTTTCCGATATTTATATAGTAGCAGGTTGGGGAGGAGCAGGCATCCGGACCCTGGATCAATTTTTGGAAAATCCTCAAACGAGTGAAGCTATTACGCTGCTCATGTACCTGACCGACAAAGAATACGGCAGCTTGTTACAGAATGAATCCCTGGATATTGAAACACAATCCATCCAACAGATTAAAGTTGTACCGGAGGGTGGGTTATATTTGATTCAGAATTATAGCAGTAAATTGTAGCTGAATCAGGAAGCAGGAAACCCGATTCGCCAGATAGCGATCAGGCTCATAACAGACAAACTCAGAAATGTAAGCCCTCCAGCCACTAATGCTTCCCGTATGCCCCAGGTATCTGTGAGTACGCCTAATAAAGGTGCAATCCCCGAAAATCCCAGTCGGATGATAAAACTCCTGACGGATAAAACCGTGGCGCGCATTTCGGAGGGGGTTTGGCCGTTTACCAGATTTTTAAGTACGGGCGTGGCAATTCCCCGGCCGATGTAGAGCATAAAAATGACTCCGATTCCGATCTGGACAGGCAATAAGCCTGCTCCGAAATAACCGGTAAACACAGTAGTCAGAATAATGACCATAACGGTGAGGAAGTTCCATTTATCCTGAACGCTGTGAGCGTACCAGGAAGCAATCCCTACCGTGAGGTTAAGGGCTGCCCAAATCAGGCCAAACCAGGCGATTGGAATATTGGCATATACCAAATAGGGCTGAGCAAACCAGGCCATAGTCAGGGTCGCCATACCAATCGCAGCAGAAAGGAGAATATAATTGCGCAACTGGATGTGATCGAAGAGGGAATAGCGAATGGCTTTCCGGATATTTGCCCAATTGTCTGTTCCGGAAAATACCTCGCTGCGCGGCGGTTCAATAATCGAAAGAGCAGCCAGTACGCTGATACCCAGGATACCGGTTTGTACATAAAACGGATACCGCAAACTGTAAATGGCCAGAAATCCACCGAGAATGCCGGCCAGCGCCTCTGCAAAATTGCCCATGGCATAGGTGCGGCCCTCCAGGCGGGTATAGTCTTCTTTTCGATTCAGGACGAGTAAGGTATCGTAGAGCAGAGCAGAGTCAGAACCCGAAATAAAGCTTCCGCCAATTCCCGCGAGAATTTCCGCACACATAAACCCCCAAAAGTCTTGTGCCAGTGAATAGATCGCAAATCCTAAAAACCCAAAAATGGCTCCAATGACGAGTGATTTTTTCCTGCCAATCAAATCTCCAAAGTATCCGGAAGGAATCTCCATTGCCACAATGGTCAGGGAGAAAATAGCCTGTAAAATAAGGATATCTGCCATGTTCATCCCGTTGCTATGATAGAATGGCACGATGATGGGCATAGAAAGCATGAACCACCGACATAACTTGAGGAGATACAGCTTGGGAACGTTGGCAGCAAGGCTATCGGACATGTGGGCAAAGATAAACTGCAACAGGATAAACCTCCGGATTTTCTTAATGAGGTGATCAGTTTTTCAAGTGGGAATCTCAGGTCAGCGTATAAGCCCAATAAATGAGGAGAGGTTGTATTGGAAGACGAAACAAGCTGATCCAGAAATATTTGGGATGTTTCCGGGATATCAGAAAATGATTAATGTTGGCAGGAAACACGGCAATCAATAATAGAAGGAGCGCCCAGGCAGCATATGAACTTATCGGATCAAAAAGTAATGCAATTCCCAGGGAGGCTTCAATCATACCTACTATATGATTTATGAGCCGGGGAGCAGGTACCCATTTGGGCATAATGTATAAGAAAAACCGAGGTGCAAGAAAATGACTGATACCGGCAATAATAAATAAGGCCGCGAATAAAAGATGACTGGCTGTAAGGGGACTTAGGAGTTGCATGAAGACAAAGTAGCCATTCTGGTTCATTTATTGCAGTTTATACAAAACTAAAGGATGAAATGCCTACAGCAAGGATGCCATTTTCTAAGGGGATTAGCGTGCTGAACATGGTCTTAACGTTTCGATAATGGTTTTGGGTTTTTATTTTGTCTGTCCAGCACGTACTTTTATAGATTATACCTCATAGATTGTTAGCGAATGGAATTGGTGGAACAAGTGGAGCGATTTCTGAGTCACTTTGAATGGGATCGCGCCTATGAAGAAGGGTTAAGTCTGTATAAAGAGGAAAGCGCCAAGATGATTTCGCTCGATATCGAGAGTGGAAAAGCTTCCTTGGAAATATTGGAATTTGGTAGCTACTCCTATCGGGTTTTGGCGCAGGGCCTTACGGGGCATGGGACCATTCAGATGAGTTGTAGTTGTAGTCAGCGAGGAATAATCTGCCGACATAGTATCGCCGCATTATTTGAATTGGAAGCCCAGCTCAATGCAGGTTCCTTATATCCGGGCATTGCTGCCAATGGAGACGCTTCTAAGCGGGGTCAATACCCAGGACTGATTGCTATAGAACCCCTGGCAGTCAGTCGATTACCTCAGTTTGTTGATATGGGACGCCATTCCTTTTGGGAACCTCAACGCTGGATGTATGCGATGGATGAGGTTGAACTAAAGGATAGCGAGGTTTCCGGTTCGATACAATTACATCATAAAAAATACAACCCTACGCTGTCCCTGAGCGAGGACGAAACGCTTACCTGCCAATGTAATTGCGGGCCGCGTAATAAACCCATTTGCGTACACGGGTATGCGCTGCTCTTATACCTCGCCAATCATTATGAAAACCGTGAAGATGTGATTTTCATGCTTCGGGACCATTCCACGATTATTGAAAAACGCTTATCTGAGTACGGATATACCGCCGAGGATGCATGGCAGGAACACTTTGAAGTGCTGTATGATGCGAATGGAATTCTACTGCACCCTAAAGATCCCGGCCTGTCCAAGATCGCAGAATTTGCTGACTGGGATCAGGTCGTGCGAACTTTTGTTAAGCCTTCTATTCACATTCGGGAAGATTCGCTTCAAAATTCTACCCTGACGTATGGGATTCTTTGGAATCGCTCGCCATCAGATTCCTTTTTGTTCATCAACCTGATCACGGGTAAGCGCAAAAAAAATGGAGACCTGGGTTCACCACTTCGAATGATCAGTGGAGACTCGCGTTCCTGGGATACCCTGAATTCAAGTCAGCGGAAACTTGGAGAGCGCCTCAAGGCGACGCAGTTAATGCAGGAGTTGTATAGCTGGAGTGAATGGAGCAACCAAGCTGTTGACTGGGAAAAAGAAGATGGGATTGTTCGGGTAATGGCAGAACGCCACAAGAAACGCCTTGAGCTATATCATTCCCTCTTATATGAAGAGCATTATTACTGCATTGACCCCATAGATCGGGATGTGATTCCTTCTGGTAAGACAGAAAGGGTATATCTGCAAGCTAAACAACCAGAATTATGGTTTGAGTTTCGGGAAGTTGAAGATCAATATGTATTGACGCCTCATTTTCAGATTGGGGAAGATATCTGGGGACTGAATACGAGCGAAATCCTGGCGTATGGCGTTTTGCTCGATCGATCAAATCTCTATATGCTGGACATGCAGGCAGCCCGGGCCTTGTTGTTTTTTCGGGACAAATCTACTTATAGAATCCGGAAAGATGACCTGGAACAATTTACGGCTGCTTTCCTGCTCCCGCTTATCGAGTATTTTACCGTTGAAGTAGATGGGATCGAGCTGGAATGGGAAGAAGCCAAAGGGAAAGCAGCTAAGAAAATTTACCTCAAGGAAGTAGAGGATCATCTGGTCATAATGCCAAGTCTGGTGTATCACCTGCCATCGGGAGAATTACGGGAAGTATACCTGGATGGGAGTAAGCAGATTGCTCAACTTGCGGATAGCCGAACCATCACCCTGATTGCGAGAGATGCTGTGCGGGAAGCCCAGATCCGTAAGGATATGGAAAATCTGCACCCTCAATTTCAGGATACAAATGACACCTATTACACCCTGCCGATTGATCAGGTAGCTGTGAACAGCTGGTTTTTTGAGGCATTTTCCACCTGGCAGGAAACCGGGTATGAAATACTGGGGCTGAAGGATCTGGAAAACCTCAAATACAGCCCTTACCGACCTACTGTACGCCTCCAGGCCAGTAGTGGAACCGATTGGTTTGACCTGGAAATGGAAGTGTCTTTCGGAACCGAAACCGTCAAGCTGGCAGATATCCGAAAGGCGGTTCTCAATCGCCAGCACTATGTGAAGTTGGACAATGGTTCCATGGGGATATTGCCGGAGGCATGGTTGCAAAAATACAGCAGCCTGTTCAAAGTTGCGCAGGTAAAAGATGGTAAACTCAGTTTCTCGGAGTTTCAGGTTAGCCTGATAGATGAGTTGTACGCAGAAATTGATAATGCCGAAATATTCGAAGAAACCCTGGAAAAACGCAGGAAACTCAAGGCATTTAGGGAGATCAGGCAAGTCGATTTGCCGGTAGAGCTTAAGGCAGACTTACGCGAATACCAGAAAAGTGGATACAATTGGTTGAATTTTCTGGATGAATTTGGCTGGGGCGGCTGCCTGGCTGATGATATGGGGCTGGGGAAAACTGTGCAAATGCTCGCCTTCCTGCTAAAGATATCCAATGAACATCCGGGTGCTACGCACCTGATTGTTGTGCCTCGGTCCCTGGTGTTTAATTGGGAAAATGAGGTCCGCAAATTTGCGCCAAACCTAAAGGTCTTGCGCCATACCGGAAGCGACCGGATCAAGGACCTGGAGGTATTTAATCAGTACGACCTGATTTTGACTACCTATGGGCTGGTTCGGTCGGATATTGAACTGTTTCGGGAATTCAAATTTCACTATGTAGTGCTGGATGAGTCCCAGGCGATCAAAAATCCACTGACCAAGACTGCCAAAGCTGTCAAACTGTTGCGTACCCAAAACCGGTTGATCATGACGGGTACGCCGATTGAGAATAATACCTTTGACCTGTATTCACAGATGGATTTTGTCAATCCGGGTATGTTGGGCAGCATTGAAGGCTTCCGCCGGGAATTTGCAAACCCTATCGATAAGGAGAAAAATGAGGCAACGGCCGAACAGTTGCGGAAGCTTGTTTATCCCTTCATTCTTTCCCGGAAAAAACATGAAGTAGCCAAGGATTTACCCGACAAAACGGAAACGGTATTATACTGCGAAATGTCGCCTTCTCAACGGCAGGTCTATGACTTTTATAAGGACAAGTACCGAACGCTGCTCATCGAAAAAATGGCTACCGAAGGCTATGGAAAAGCTGGAATGTACATCCTTCAGGGGCTCATGAAACTCCGCCAGATTTGTAATTCCCCAGAACTGATTGATGAGCCGGAGGCACAGGTTTCAACGGAGTCTGCTAAAATGGAAGTGCTGGTTTCCATGCTCGAAGACATTATCGCAGAAGGGCACAAGGTGCTCGTTTTCTCCTTTTTCAAAGGCATGCTAAATCTCATTGCTAAGGCACTCGATGAGCGGGAGGAAGGGTATGTCCTGCTGACCGGCGACAGTAATAACAGAGAAGCCCTGGTAGAAGAATTCAAAGAGGACCAGGACAAAAAGGTATTTCTGATTAGCCTTAAAGCTGGGGGCTTTGGGCTGAATCTGGAAGAGGCTAATTATGTATTTCTGGTAGATCCCTGGTGGAATCCTGCTGTAGAGCAGCAGGCGATAGATCGAAGTCATCGGATTGGACAAACTCAAAATGTATTTGCCTATAAGTTGATCTGTAAGGATACGATTGAGGAAAAAATCCTGGCCCTTCAGGAAAAGAAGAAAGCACTCGCTGGCGATATCATCCACACAGAGGGAGGCTTTCTCAAGCAGCTCAAACCGGAGGATGTTACCGAGTTATTCTCTTAGACCCTTCTGTGGGGTAGGGGAGCCTGCCTGTAAGTATGAAAAATAGCTGTCAGGCGATTGGAACTCGCCTGACAGCTAAGTTATTCCCAACACGCAAACCCCCAACACTCAAACCCCAAACATTCAAACGGTCAAACAGAACCACGCCGCGAATGTAATTCGGGATTTATGCTTTTATAGCCGGAGCGGGATTTATGTTTTTATAGCCGGAGCGGAATCCGGCTATAGCAGTCTGCTTCCCGAATTGTTTATTAAAAAAATCACCCATATGGGCAATTGACGGAGGTACCCAGTACGCCTACCTTTGCTTACAGATTAATTCAATTCATATTAACCCATTAAGCTATAAGCCATGATTAAGAAACTGAATGTATTATTGTTGGTATTGGTAATAAGCGCACCCATTTTTGCTCAACGTACTTTTTCAGGTGCTAAACTGGTGTCCACGATTGAAGCAAATAAGTGGGACAAAGAAAAGATGTTGACTTATTACGAAAAGAATTTTAAGGATGTGGCTCAGCGTGAATTCCCCAATCTCCAGGTAACTGAAGTAAAGATCAATCGCACAACAGGCGAAGTCTCAGTAATCGGGAAAAATGCCAAAGGAAAGATAGAAACCATCTCAGGAAGTGACATTGGAACCCAGGCAACTGAATCAGGAAACAGTGCAGCTATGGGTTTTTTTAGTTGCTTGTTTCGTAAGCTTACCTTTAGGGATTGCGACGACGCAGCCAGCGCGCCTGCGCCTCCTGTAGAAACTCCAGAAGAAGCTGAGCTGAGAAGACGAACCCAGGAGATGATGCACGGCTAGGGGGGCCTGCCTGTAAATATGAAAAAATAGCGGTCAGGCGATTGGAATTCGCCTGACCGCTAACTTCTTGGAATACCGTTTATTTTTTCCAGACAAAATCGCGTTTGCTGCTTTTGTCTGCTGCTGGGAAATCAGCAGGAACCTCTGTAAGGGTAACTTCCCCAGTCGCCGCCCATTCTGTTCCACGAATCAGACTTACGATAAAGCCTACACACTCCATGGAATAATCTGCATGCCCCATTGGGGTATGAAAAACACGACCCTTGCCGTAATCAATCGTCAGGAGCATAGGTTCGTGGCGATCTTTCCCCTTGTTTTCGGGACTTGCGTAAGCAGTCGCCAGAACTGTCATGTTTTTTGCAGGACCTCGTAGCCGCTCATACAATTCATCCTGGGTGTGCAACCACTGGGTAGGAAGGCCCTTTGTAATAGGGTGATTAGGCTCCCGAATCGTTATCTGAAATTCGTGCTGAGGTCCGTGCCCCCCTGCCGCTCCGGCAATGGTATCATATACGAGTTCATTTTCGTTTGTGTAGTAGACGTAGGGGCCATCTTTTTCAGTCCGGTCTCCCCAGCCACCGAGGCCGATCATCTCATTGAATTCTGCCCATTGTGGCCAGGAATTATCCGCTGCATGGACAACTACAAGACCGCCGCCGTTTTTCACGAATGCATCAAGTGCAAGCTGGGTAGCCGTTGGCAAAGGAGCAGCGCGCCAACCAAAATTGGTCAGGACAACATCGTAGGCAGAAAAATCAGGGGTAAATGCCTCATCAGGCTCCGGTTCTTCGAGATCATTTGGGGTATATCCTTCCAATGGGAATTCTGTAAGTAAGTCTCCGCCTTTCCAGGTAGTTGCAGTCCGCTGAATATCAACGGTAAAACGGCCTGTTTCCTCCAGGTATTGTTGCATCATCATGGTCGTTTTGGGCCACATATTATGGTTGTTCTGGCCGTCGATGATCAATACACGTAATTCCTTATCTGCGGCCGAATCTTCTGCTGTAGCGGAATTGCTTTCGGCCGCTGAGGGCTGGCAGGACAAAAGAAAAATCAAAGAGAGAACGGGAATAAAATAGCTTGCAAGTTTCATAGGGAATATAGATAAGAGTAGCTAATTGGGCATGTTGCTGAATCATAAAGCTATTGATTTTTTTTAGTTCTGCCTATAGAATGGGATACTTATGCCGGAACAATGGTTTTCTCATTTCGCAAAACAGGTCAATGAGTTCCCTTGACAGGATTTATGCAGGGATTAGGGATTCAGACAGGGGCTTTGTTATATTGCGGACTTACGTTTCAGTGTTTAAACATGGGAAAAGACCGGATAATTTATTGGATTGCAACGGGCCTGATGTGCCTGGTTTTCGCCTTCTCGGCGGCAAATTATTTGTTGCAAACGGAAATGATAGCAGGTTTCTACGTCGCTTTGGGATTTCCTACCTGGCTGATTTATCCTTCTGCAATCGCCAAAATATTGGGTATTATTGCAGTGTTGAGTAAAAAATCTCCTTTTTTAAAAGAATGGGCCTATGCTGGATTTTTTTTTGATGCCGCTCTTGCCCTATCGGCTCATTTGATTGCAGGGGATGGCGCCTTTGCTTTTGCGCTGCTGGCCCTCATCGCCACGATTGTATCGAGGATTTATGATGGGAAGCTATATTTGCCAAAGAATGGAATATGAGTACGGAGCACAAACAACAATTCCTACAAACTGAATTGAAAAGTTTGCTTCAAAACCTGAAGCCTGATACGAGTCCCAATTTTGGATTGATGACGAGTCAGCACATGGTTGAGCACCTCAGTCAGGTAATCAAATCGAGTGTGAAACGACATGAGGAGCCTGAAGGCCCACCGACGGATCGGCAATTGGGGTTCAAGCGATTTATCGTAAAAGGAGCGGTGTTAACACATCGGCCCAGTACAAAAACTGCAGCGGATTTGCCCCCTTTGTTCTAGTGCGGGGCGGGCTCCCGGCCACGAGGCTGCTGGGCCTGCCCGCCTTGGCGTGATCTTCGATTGAAAATTCTTCTTTCTTTCTTCTTCCTTCTTCCCTCTCTTCCCGACTCCTGACCCC
>CAYGTH010000180.1:0-13351 GCA_964352745.1 uncultured Bacteroidia bacterium | reverse complement strand
CCCGCTTGGGATTGACCGCATAGCCTTTCTCCCGCAAGGCATCAGTGAGCCGGGGACGGCCGAAGTAGGGCTTGCGTAAATAGATCCGATCCATCTGGGCCATTAGCTCCAGATTCTCTGCCGATTCTCCCAAGGCCTGGTAGTAATAACTCGACCTGCCAAGGGCCAGCAATTCGCATTGGGCCGACAGGCTCATCAGCTCATCGAGTCCGATCAGCAATCGTTTCGATGCTGTACTCATTGGCTCAATCCTCTTTTTTTTAACCAATCGAGCTGCATCTGCAATTCGCCAATTTTCCGGTGAAGGCTATCATTCGCAGATTTTCGCCACCATCGTTCGGGATCTTCCCCCGGTTAGTTACGATGCGTTATCAGTTGGTTCGCTTTCGCTCAGCTCTACTATTCTCTCCTGACACGTATTTCATGCCTTTTCCCTTGCTGCTCAGTACCAGTCCCTCGAAAGGGAAGCACCGCAAGGGCGGATTGGATACTTCTTCCAGATAGATCGTATCCGAGAGGCCACATGAAAAAAAGGTCATGCTCTCTCATCTCAACAGAAGTTATGATATATCACTTTCAAAGAACTTGTTGCTATCTTTATGACAGCTTCGTATTCTTGAATGATGTCCTGATATATCGAAGGACCGACGACTGCTGTCAACATGTAAGCAAATAGGGCCTGTGGCCGCGCGCCACGACGCTATTTGCTTTGTTGAAGCCAGGCGAAAAGCATCTGTGCTTGATACTCTTGCAACCGGCAAAAAGCCGACCCAACTCCTTGCATGTCAGCACTACCGGCAGGTTCCGGGACCGTTTGACAGTAGGCAGGTCCAACCCCCACTCATCCTGATATACTTCTCGAAACAGATATCGGATCCCGCACACATGCAGGTGCCAAGTGTCTTAAGTTGGTTTTCATAATACTGATAGCTTGTGGTAAAACTTATCAGCTATGAAAGCCTTTTTTTATATATTCAACCATACTGCCGCTACGCGGCTGCGTTCAACGTCTTGAGCCCATGCCCTTTCGGTGTATTCCGAAAAGTATGATTTGGAGGAGCTCAGCAAGTCTGCACAGTGCCTGTACAGACTATAGTAAGCAAGAAGCATAAATGAAAGAAAACGAGATTAAAAACGACTTTGATCGGATACCCATGAGATTATTCAGCTTTCTCTGTCTACTATTCATGATAAGTGGCTTATCACACAATAGTTTGGCCCAAGCGGCTGTAAATGGCGCAGTGCACCATCAATATTATGTCGGTGCCCAGCCAGATCTGGTATCAGCCGTGAGTTCACTGCCCGCAACGGGCAGTCCCCTGATCCGGCATGTTTGGCTGGCGAATAAACATATCCTGGCGATCACCCTTGACGAGCGCACGGTGATCCACGCCAACCTCAGGCCCTACGAACCCCATATTGGAGATTCCATTCTTCATGAAGGCTATCACGGATATACGAAAATCCTGAAGCGGAGTGGTCATCGGATCGGTTATATCTGTGGCCCGCAAAACAAGTGGTTTCGAGGCTTCAATGCAATCGCGGGAGAAATACTCAACACATCCACCCTTACTCATCCAGAAAATATAACGGTAAGCTCGGAAACAGATCAACATTTTGCTACTGGTGTACCTTCGAAAAATATATACAGAAAATCCTACCCCATCAGTAAAACGCATATGTCTCTGACGCAGTCGTATCCGCTGAGACACGATATATTCCTTGAATTTGATCAGGAGTTTAACAATGGAAATACATATACGATCCATCTGGATCATACTCCCCAACTGCCAGACTCAATCACCTTCACGTTTGCCGATAGCAGATTACGGAGTGAGGCTGTACAGGTAAATCTGCTGGGATTTGATCCGAATGATACAAAAACGGCTTTTATGTCGGTCTGGATGGGCGAAGGGGGGAGTTGTCGATATGAGGAGGACTTCAATTTTAAGGTTATAAACGTGGGTACAGATAGCCTTGTATATAGCGGGACGACCGCACTCAAAACCCCTGGCAATGGTGCGGAGTATACGATCGACGGAAGGGATCAAAATCATAATTTGACCGATGTGCTCGTGATGGATTTTACGGAAGTAAAAGAACCCGGCACGTACGTAATTGTGGTGGAAGGGATTGGCTGCTCTTTTGAATTCGAAGTCGATTCTGAAATCTGGGATAACACAACCCGGTTGCTGATGAAAGGGTACCTGCATCAACGCTCGGGCATCGCTTTGGGGCCTCCCTATACAGACTATATGCGACCGTTAAATATGCATCCTGACGCCGGTCTGGTCATTCACAAATGTGATCCTGTATTATTTTTTAATCCTCCTGTAGCACTCAGCACTCGTGGGCAAAAGGCCGTATTTGAACGCATAAAAGCCAGTATGCTTTGGGACACGGAAATTCCCGAGGCATGGGGGGGATGGATGGATGCCGGTGACTTTGACCAGCGCATGACACACCTCTGGTCAGTTCGCAGGATGGCATACCTCCATGATCTCAACCCCGAATACTTTCGTGCAAAAAATTACCATCTGCCCGAGTCAACAAACGCAATACCGGATGTTCTGGATGAGGGGGCCTGGGGCCTGGATGTGTTCCGGCGAACGCAGGGAGTATATGAAGAAGGGGCCGTAAGCTGGTGGGTGGAAGCGGTGGAGCATCCGCACCAGGGCGAAACCAGCTGGACTCATTCCGTTCCGATTGCCCTGGTTCCTCCTACTCCAAGAGCCAGCATATTATATGCCGCCACAGCTGCACAGCTTTCTGAATCCATAAAAAACTATGATTCGGAAAAATCTGCTGCCTATCTGAGCAGTGCGCTCGCCGCCATGAAGTGGGCGGATGCACATCAGGATGCCCCGGATGTTTTTGGCCGAAAATCAAAAACCTTTTACGAATCATTGGCAAGCGCACATCTCTACCGTCGTACCAGTGAAAAAGCCTGGCACCAGAGGTATCAGCAAACACTGGAAAGACTCTTTAAAAATGGTATTGCGAATGACATCTCAACCAACAACTATGAAGTGCTGGTAGCCTATCTGCTGATGGAAGAGCAGGAGGTTGATGCGAGCCTCCGGGAAGAGATCGAAAAGGCGCTTGTCATGCTGGCTGACGATTTACTGGCAGGTGCTGCACAAAACACCTACAGCATATTGAAACCCTCCCAGGATGTACTTAATAGAATGGCCACTTTAGGTAATAAGATTCTTCCGGTGCTGATGGCTCATGTCATCACCGGAGATACAAAATACCTGGACGCGCTGGTGAGTACGGTGCAGTACACATTCGGGGCCAATCCTATGAATCGAAGCTATATCAGCGGTCTGGGGGATCGTTGGTATGAACCCTTTCATCATGATTGGGCGGGCAACAACATGCCGATGCCGGCCGGGATTCCCAATTATGGACCCACGAAACAGACCGAGACAAGCTGGGGCTGGCGTGGCATATCATCCATAGAAAGCACAGAGGCTACCGGACTCTATCCCAGTACCTTGATGAGATGGCCACATGCAGAGAAGTGCTTCAACGGCACATGGATGCCACCGGTTAATGAATTTACTGTATCCAGTCCTATGGGAGAATTGCTCTTGCTCAGTGGGTACCTGGCGGCACAGCGGGCAAATCATTAAGGTATAAATCGTTGTGCGTCGCTCAGTTTCCTGTAATTGATGATACGCAGAGGTAGAAAAATAAAAAAAGAACACTTCGCCCAAGGCAACACGCGCTATGCGCACAGGCTCTTAACGTCGCCCGATCGTATAGCTCAACCGTTGTGGGCACAATTAAAGCTACATTGAAAAAGACACTACTTATCGGCTTTTTTCTACTTGCCTTTTTTCTTTTAGTAAAGGAAAATGTTAGCGGACCGAATGTTAGTCAGAATGGAATCTCACCTATTGGGTTCGCAAGTGATATTATGTCCAAATATGATAGTAATTCTGATGGATTACTGAATGTGACAGAAGAATCTTTTTTAAGAACCCAAACAAACAATATAATAAAAGTTGAATCCAGGGGCCTTTTATTTACAGACGCAGATAAATTTGGAGATGAGGATGGTTCTGTATCAAACTCTGAACTGATAAATTATTTAACTGAATTTGATACGGATCGTGACGGGGAATTAACGACCTACAAGAATATTTTTCATTCAATATTCAAGGGTAAAAGTGAATGGGCACAGTTTGATGAGAAGTACGGAGAGCGATTTCAATACGATGAAAAGTAACATAGCACTTATGCCAATAGGGCCTGTGACTGCTGGGCGCGCCACGGTGCTATTGGCGGAGCCTGTCCTGAGCCGAAAGTGAATCCAGGAAGCGTTTTAGCTATGAGAAAAGAATCACTAGAAGTGGGCTTTGTGCAGACTGTCTGAGGATTGTAGCGGGATAGGAGGGAGGTTTTGCGGTGGACAGAAAGGTATTTTTGGGGTATAAAGGGGCGCATCAGGATTTTTGAGGTGAAAATCAGCAAAGGTTACAACAAGACCAGGAGCACTGAGAGCTCCGGGACAGATCCTCAAAGCGGAATGAGTCGAAAAGGCGGGCGGGGCCCGATACGGAACCTAAGCTGCCTTTCATAAACTGATGATTTGTGGTAAAACGTATCAGCTATGAAAGTCTTTTTTCTGTATATTCATATGGCCAAAGAGTACGCTGCTGCTTCGCAGCTGAGTTCAACAATGCGCCAGCGCTTGCCGTCATGCAAAAATCATCTTAAAAAAAGATAAACTCAAAAATGAAAAAGCTAGCAGTATCAATTTCATCGGGCTTTATCATTGTCCTTTTACTAGTTGCTACATCATGCGAGGTTCCTGACAATACAGATTACGATGTAGTAGTCTACGGAGGTACACCTGGCGGAATTATGGCATCAATTGCCGCAGCCAGAGACGGTGCATCCGTTGTATTGCTGGAGCAGACCAAACATGTTGGCGGTTTAAGCACAAGCGGTTTGAATCGCGATGAGGGGGAACACATGGACCGAAGTACATTGGGGGGATTGTGTGATAAATTTACCGCGGAAGCAGCTAGAAGAAGCGGAACAAAAGTAGCGGTTGTAAATGCTCCCCGGATATGGCAATCCCACATTGCGGAACGTGTTTTTTTGGATCTGTTAACGGAATACAATATCCCTGTGCTATATGGGCAATTATTAGAAGGTGTGGACAAGTCTGACAATACAATCACATCAATTCAGGTACAGGGAGGAATATCATATAAGGCAAAAGTATTTATAGATGCCACCTATGAAGGAGACTTAATGGCCAAGGCAGGGGTTTCATATACAATGGGTCGCGAAGCACTTGATACCTACAATGAATCAAAGGCAGGGGTACGTTACATGGACGAAAAGGTAAATGTCTCTCCCTTTGACGACGAAGGGAAGCTCCTGCCAAACGTCATGCCTGGAGAATTACCAGAAGAATTTTCGGCAAGTGAGCACCCACAATGTTATAATATCCGGCTTAACTTAACCAGCGATGCAGGAAATAGGGTTCCCATTGAAAAGCCATCTACCTATGATCCTATGCAGTATGAATTGCTTGCACGCTGCATTCAAGCTGGCTATGTAACTAAATTGGGAGATATTCTTGGTTTATATGGTATGCCTAACTCATTAAAACGTGAGTGCAATAACCGCCAATTTGCTTATGTTTCTATGAGTATTCCGGGAGCGCAGACTGCCTGGGCTGAAGCTGGTTTTGAAGAGCGCAAAGCTATCCATCAGCAATATCGCATATATACGAATGGTCTGCTTTGGTTTCTAAAAACAGATGAAAGGGTGACTGAAGCTATGAGAGATGAAATGGCAACATATGGATTTTGTAAAGATGAATGGGTAGATAACAACCATTGGCCATGGTATTTGTACATTAGGGCTGCACGGCGGATGACTGGAGAATATATTGTAACACAGCATGATGTGGTGGAAAATCGCCAAAAGAAAGACGTAATTCATGTGGGTTCGCATTATATCGATTCACACCAGGTAACCCGCTACGCTGTTGACAGTACCCGTTTTATCAATGAAGGGCGAATGTGGCAGGAAGGTATGCGGTTTGATATTCCCTATCGTGCGATCACGCCCAAAAGAAAGGAATGTAGAAACCTGCTGGTACCTGTTTGTGTTTCGGCAAGTAATGTGGCTTTTTCCGCTATTCGACTTGAGCCAACATGGATGCATCTGGGAGAAATCTCAGGTATTGCTGCAAATATTGCTATAAAAAACAGCGTGAGTATTCAGGAAGTGAATATTCAAGAACTTCAGCAAAAAATTTCAGAAGCGGGAATTCCGCTTAATTGAGCTTCTACTTTGGTGTAACCCGATAGAATAGTGCTGTATATCTGTATATCGCCTCCTTTGTAAATACTGGCCATTACTTAAATTAAGACACACTACCAGACAAAATTTTTCTTGCTTGTTTTTTTGACAGGATTTACAAGATTAACAGGATATTAATAGCCTGATTGATAGCATTTTGATCCTGTAAATCCTGTTGATCCTGTCTGGAAATAAAATCTTTGGTATGTTATCTTTGGGGCCTTATGAATGAATATGTCAGATCGATCATTCTACAGAAAACAGGAGCTTCTTCTCTATTTGAAAAAGAGATGATCCAGGAACTGTGGAGTGGATACGGAAAAATCATGCGGGTTGGATTGGAGAATGCCGCCGTCGAAAGCGTTGTCGTCAAGCACGTCCAATTACCCATCCATAGCAAACACCCCCGAGGATGGAATACCGATATCGGCCATCAGCGCAAGGTAAAGTCATACAAAGTGGAAACTAAATGGTATGACTCCTACAGCAAAAACAGCACTGCCCGTCTGCCGCACTGTTTAGCCATCGAGACGCAAGAGGATGAGGTGCTGATCGTGCTGGAGGATTTGGATGAAGCGGGTTATCCCTTACGCAAGCGAACTGTCACATGGGAAGAAATAGCGGAGTGTTTGGCCTGGTTGGCACAATTTCACGCAAGTTACCTGGGAAAAGTTCCAGATGGACTTTGGGAAGTAGGAACCTATTGGCATCTCGAGACCCGACCGCAGGAATTAGCTGTATTGGCTGATCAACGCTTGAAGGAGGCAGCTCCTTTCATAGATTCAACCCTGAATACCTGTACGTACCAAACCTTTGTTCACGGGGATGCCAAGTTGGCCAACTTCTGTTTTGCGAAAGATGGACAAGTCGCTGGGGTGGATTTTCAGTATGTAGGGGGCGGCTGTGGAATGAAAGATGTAGCGTATTTCATAGGCAGTTGCCTGGACGAAAGAGAATGTGAACGATTGGAAGTACAAATTCTGGATACCTATTTCCAGCACTTACAAAGTGAGCTGGCAGAAAGAAATGAAGCGCTGGAAAGGGAATGGCGGTCTTTATATCGGGTCGCCTGGGCGGACTTTCATCGCTTTCTAAAAGGGTGGAGCCCCGGTCATTGGAAGATTAATAGTTATAGTGAACGGGTAACAGCAGAAGTGATTAACAGCCTATAGAAATGGACCTGACACCCCTTACCGATATAGCGATCGAGGCAGCCCTTGCCGCAGGAACCATCATTCAGCAGTACATGAATGAGGATGTTGCGGTGGAGAAAAAGCAGGGAGGAGCAAGCTATGCCTCACAAGTCGTAACCGCAGTAGATATAGCCTGCGAAACCATCATTCTTACTCATCTGCTTCCTACCTGTAAAGCCTTTGACTTGGCATTGTTATCGGAAGAGACTGAAGATGACGGGAGTCGATTCAAAGAAGACTTTTTTTGGTGCATTGACCCGATGGACGGAACGCTTCCGTTTATCCAGAAACAACCGGGTTTTTCGGTATCGATAGCCTTGGTCGCAAAAGACGGCACACCGTGCATCGGCGTAGTGTATGACCCCAGCACGGATACCTTATACCATGCGATCAAAGGACAAGGGGCCTATAAGAATGGCAGTTCCTGGGAAATTAAGCATACAAATGACCAGTTAAGCTATGTGACAGATCGAAAGCTGAAGGATACCCCCCGGGCAGCCGAAATAGAAAACTTGCTAGCTAAACAGGTAGAGAAGTTGAGCTTGAATGGAGTACAGGAAATTGCGGGAGCGGGTGCAGTATTGAATGCCATCCGCGTACTGGAAAATGGCCCTGCATGTATGCTGAAGTTTCCCAAAAAAGAAAGCGGCGGTGGGAGCATATGGGACTTTGCCGCTACAGCCTGTATCTACCAGGAATTGGGCTTGCCCGCAACGAACTTTAAGGGAGGCAGATTGGACCTGAACAGAAAGGATAGCACGTTCATGAATCACGAAGGCGTCTTTTTTGCTAATGTAGAGACAAGTAATATTGATGGCTATCCGAAATAGCCGCACGGGCCAGTACATGACCTGAATTTCAGCTATGAGCCTGGTCGGTAGCATATACCAGAAAAAAATGTAATACCTTCAAGCGAACCGAGGGGGACCCCGCTGGCAATTACCAGATCATAAGAATGAATTTGGAATCAACAGATAATGATCAAATCCTGAAGCATGAAAATGACAAACCCATATTTCTGGATGATATTGATTTAATGCAAACACAAGTTAATTCACCGCTGTATTGGGAAATAACAACTAACCCTTCTGGAAACAGCTCTTTTCCTATCGCGATGATAAGAACGGGCTATGATGAAATTACCTGGGAGGACACATGGAGCATTTTCAGCTTAGAAAATAAAGAGACATACTTAATTGGAATCAAAATATTGGAAAACAATGCGACTCAATTGGGATATATAGAATTCTCAATTGATGCACAAACGGGTGAATTTATCCTCTTAAAGAGAGAACTTTTATAAATGCCTGGGTATAATAAGTGATGATGTTAAATGGGCTAAGGCAAACGCTTGAGCCACGATACGATTCTTATGTGGGGCATTACCTGCCAGGTTTTATCTAATAAATTCTAAACGGCAAAAACTTGAATGGAAGACAAGTTCAGGTTTGCTTGAGCTTTCCATAAATCAAACTTCATCTGCATTTTTATCCAAAGATCAGGAGAAGTATTAAAAGCCTTTGAAAGCCTCAATGCCATTTCTGGACTAATTCCCTGCCTTTGATTAATAATTGCAGAAAGCGTCTTCCTCGTTACTCCTAGCCCTTGAGCCGCATTAGTTACCGTTAAATCGAGTGGTTCAAGGTAAAGTTCTTTTAGTACTTCCCCTGGATGAGGCGGGTTATACATTTCGTTAACCATTGTATTTAGAATAATGTTAATGATAATCTAGATAGTCAACTACATAAGCGTTTCCATCAATGAATTGGAAAATAATTCTCCAATTTCCAGAAACTTTCACAGACCAATAATCCTTTAAATCTCCTTTTAGCTTATGCAAATCCGATCCGGGGAAATTACAATCTTCAACTGAAGTTGCGTTATGTAAGAGAAATAGAATAAGCCTAATCTTCTTAACATGATTGGAATTAATCTTGCTGGTTATTCCTTTCAGAAAAAAATCGCGTAAACCCTTGTGTTTAAAAGAAATAATCATTGAGCCTGTAACTAGATACGTATCAAGTTACAAGGTGTTTGAGAATAAAACAAAAATTGTTGATAGAGAATGAATTTTGATTGAAATTAAGGCATGGAATCGAGCAGGCGGTTGACACTACGGAAGAAGTGGCAGTACACCTCTCACAACCTCCCCCCTATGCCCCTCAAACACTTCCTCTCCCCCATTTATTTGCTCATAGCAATCAGTCTATTCTCCGCATGCAGCGAGG
Organism: uncultured Bacteroidia bacterium; assembly: GCA_964352745.1. Taxonomy (GTDB): domain Bacteria; phylum Bacteroidota; class Bacteroidia; order J057; family J057; genus CAYGTH01. The sequence continues at coordinate 3,597 of CAYGTH010000180.1, read as the reverse complement.
CGAATGTCGTTTACCTCTACAGTCCGGATCAGGACCTGCGCTTTGAGCTCCGCATAGACGCGGATACGCAGTTACCTGTTTATTCCTGCACATTCAAAGGCCAGCCCATCATTCAGCCATCAGCCCTGGGGCTTGAGCTGGCAGGGGGCCACACTGCACCGGGACGGGTACACATCGAATCCGTGAGCGAAAGCACCGTCGATACCACCTGGAAGCCAGTGTATGGCGAAAAGAACCAATACCCGGACCACTATCATCAAGCCCTCATCCGCTTTGCTTCAGAGGATTCCAGGCCAGTGGATTTTCACCTTGAGGTTCGCGTTTATAATGAAGGAGTCGCATTTCGGTATGTGTCTGAAAAGGACGGCGAGACGATCATTCAGCGGGAACTCACCGAATTTTCATTGCCGGAGGCAGCGCAGGTGTGGGTTTCAGCGAAGGCACAGGGACCTATTGAAAAAGTACAGATAGGCGCGATTCAGGAATCGGTCGAACGGCCCCTGCTCGCACAAATATCCGATACGCTCTTTGTGGCCATTGGAGAAGCGGCGCTGGTGGATTTTGCCAGAATGAAATTCGCCTTACATGAAACGAAATCGGCTACTTTGCGTGCAGACCTCGCAAGTGAAGTTCAGATGACAGGAGCATTTCACAGCCCCTGGCGCTTTATCATGGTGGGCACTACCGCCGGGGAAATCCTGGAAAACAATTACCTCGTACTGAACCTGAATCCACCCCACCAATTCCCGACTACCGACTGGATCCAACCCGGGAAGGTAATTCGGGAAGTAACGCTGACCACCCAGGGCGGTATGGCTTGTGTAGATTTTGCCGTACAGCACAACTTGCAATATGTGGAGTTTGATGCGGGCTGGTATGGCAATGAATATGATGAGGCCTCAGATGCCACAACGATTACCGTCGATCCCAAACGCTCAAAAGGCCCACTGGAACTCAGGAAAGTCATCGACTATGCCGCAGAAAAAGGAATCGGAGTCTTGCTCTACGTGAATCGAAGAGCCCTGGAGAAACAAATAGATGAGGTCTTGCCCTTGCTGCAATCCTGGGGCGTAAAGGGAGTCAAGTATGGCTTTGTCAATGTAGGTTCGCAGGAATGGACCCGCTGGCTACATGAGGCCGTACAGAAGGCGGCAGACCATGAGTTGATGATAGACATACACGACGAATATCGTCCCACAGGAGTCTCCCGAACCTACCCCAACCTCATGACCCAGGAAGGGATACGCGGGGATGAAGAATCGCCCGATAATTCCATGGTGCTGAAAACCCTCTTCACCCGAATGATTGCGGGAGCAGGGGATCATACCAATTGCTATTTCGCGCCGCGGGTACAGGAAAAAATGGGTTCTCATGCCTCCCAACTGGCCAAGGCCGTTTGCATTTACAGCCCCTGGCAGTTTTTGTACTGGTATGACCGGCCGCAAGGATCGCCCGCCAAAGCAGGCGGCGCAGGGAATAACGAACTCTTTATCCGCGAAGTGCCGGAACTCTCCTTCTATGATCAATTGCCGACAGTCTGGGAGGATACCCGCATTCTCTCCGGATATCCGGGCGCTTATGCAGTCGTGGCCCGACGAAGCGGCTCCACCTGGTTTGTAGGCGCGCTCAATGGAAACGAAGGTCGGGAATTTCAGGTGCCGCTCAGCTTTTTGCAGCCTGATCGCGAATACCTGGCGACGATATACACGGACGATCCCGCGTCCGGAACCCCGACGCATGTCAGCATGGCAATCCGGTCCGTTTCCGCGACAGATAGTATCAGTCATTTGCTGGAGAGGCATCAGGGAATGGCGATGGTCATTCGGGAACAGTAAGCCCGTGAAAAAAATCACATACCAGTCCATATCACATTGTTCCCGGATTTTGGGGATATTTCATGAACAGAATAGCCCCAACAACCCAACATCCGATGTCCCAATACCAAATCAAGAGCATCCTGAGCAGCAATCTATTGCTGCTGCTCCTCTTGTCAATCGCTTGCATGCCCTCCCAAACACACAAGAAGCGCTACGCTACCCCGACATTCACCCAGCTCATTACGGATTCTTTATTCAACAGCAATCAAATCATATCCATATTTTCCCTCCCCAAAAAGGCCTTGCCACATTATCCAATCGAGATCAAGTCTTCCGGAGGTCCATTGACTGCTACCAGTGAATTGGGCACAGCCAGCCATGCAATCGCAGCGATAAATGGCAGTTATTTCAACATGAAAACAGGAGCAAGTGTCACCTACTCCGAATGGAAGGATAGCGTAATGAGCACGAGCCCTATCAGAACAGACAGGGCATTTTTAGCCAATGGAGCAGTTGTAATCGACAAGACGGGCACCCTGGTGATTGAATCATCGAAGTCGGATCAATATTACGCGGAATCTACTCAGGAAAAAGGTGTCTTGGTTTCAGGGCCTTTATTATTGTTGAACGCAATCGCTATCGAGCTGGCAGCGGATGTTTTTGTTACCAAGCGCCATCCCAGAACCTGTTTATGCATACAGGAAGAATCCCTCCTGTTTATCACCGTAGATGGCAGGCAGGAAAAGGCGATGGGGATGAACCTGATTGAATTACAACAGTTCCTGCAAGATCAGGGATGCATAGATGCGATCAATTTAGACGGCGGCGGGTCTACCAGCCTGTGGATACACAAAAAGGGGATCGTGAATTTCCCCAGCGACAAATCCGGAGAAAGACCGGTTTCGAATGCCATCCTGATAATGGAAAAGAAGTGAGAGGATAGATCTTAGGTATCAGACATTAGACGCCAGAATTCAGCGTTCAAACTCCTGTTAATCAGCATATTAATTTTTATACGATTAAACATCATGTGCCTCTACTTACATACGAAGACAGTATTCAGTCTATTTACTCCCTACTTATATCTATTCTACTAACTCACTCAATATGGCAACTCAACAACTAACCATCGTAGCCAGGATTTTGGCCAAAACCGAAAAAAGAGAACTGGTCAAATCAGAACTCCTAAAACTTATCGAGACGACACGGGCAGAAGAGGGATGCATCAATTATGACCTGCATCAGGATAATGAAAACCCCAATCTGTTTCTCTTTTTTGAGAACTGGACCAACCGCGACTTATGGCAAACACACATGGGCAATGCCCATTTGGCAGAATACGTAAAAGCGACTGAGGGAGCGGTGGAAGAATTCACCCTGAACGAAATGACCGTAATTGGATAAGTTCGGCTTTCGCCATTTTCATATGCTCAACAATACAGAAGATGTTGATCGGTCAATCCCATGATTAATTATCCCACCTCGTTTATACAGAACGAAGTTTGATATTTCTTCTCAGGCCAAGGGCCCAGCCGCTTAGCGGCTGAATATGTGTAGAACCATCGCCCCCCTTATTTTGGGATTGGGCGCTGGAAAGCGCTCGACAGCAAAAAGGGGGAGGAACTATTGCTACAAATATTGTTTCCCGCTGGGAAACTGGGCTTCACCCCATCTCAATATAGCTCCACAGGAGACGATGGATCGAATTAGCGTTCCAAAAATGGCCTAAGACCATGTTTGGGACAGGAAATTTGTTAGCGAAACTGGTGGATTTCGGGTT
>CAYGTH010000179.1:0-13370 GCA_964352745.1 uncultured Bacteroidia bacterium | reverse complement strand
TTCTTATTTCAGCAAAATAATATAGACAATCGCTGGACCATGATCCACGAGGCCAAAAAGCAGTGGGACAATGGCGCTGTCATCAACCTGATGTGGCATGCCTGTCCGCCCGATGAAGGGGAGCCTTGTGGTTGGGACCCGGGTTTGCTCAATGCCCAATTGACAGATGATCAATGGACAGAACTGACTACCGACGGCACGCCCCTCAATGAAACCTGGAAAAGCAGAATGGATGATATAGCCGTTTACCTGCAGTTCCTGGAAGACAATGGCGTTGAGGTCTTGTTCCGACCTTTTCATGAAATGAACCAGGGGAAATTCTGGTGGGGCGGCAGGCCGGGACCGGAAGGCACTGCGAAACTATACCGCCTGACACATGATTATTTCACAGACGTAAAAGGGCTCACCAACCTGATTTGGGTTTGGAATATGCAGGATTTGAGTCGGGATTTTGAAGCCTATAATCCCGGGGATGAATACTGGCAGGTATTTAGTTTTGATGTGTATGGAAATGGATATGACGCTTCCTGGTACACCTACATCCTGCCGATTGCCGGGGAGAAACCCATGGCCATTGGGGAATGCTCCAAACTGCCGAGTTCGGAAATGTTAGCGGCTCAGCCCCGATGGGTGTTCTTCATGCCTTGGGCAGAACTGGTCAAGGAAACCAATTCTACAGCAGAAATTCAGCAGATCTATGACGATCCCCGCGTACTCACACGCGATGAATTGCCCGGTTGGTGATAGCTAGTATCTGGCTGTTGCCTAACAGCCTACGGATCCTCAGTCTGACACATTTCACCGCAAAGAAAGATCTTCAACGCCACACAACAGGCTAACATCTCATTACGAGGCTGTATAGGGGAATCATTCTTCATTCATTCAAGCACAAACACATGGAAGGTTATATACAATCCTTACGCGCCCTGATCGGGAACCGAAAAATCATCCATCCCGGAGCGCGGATTGTGATCGAAAACAGCATCGGAGAAATCCTGCTGATTCGCCGAAAAGATAACGATAAATGGGGCCTCATCGCAGGCGCCCTCGAAGCAGGAGAAGATATCCAAACCTGCATCATTCGGGAAGTGCAGGAAGAAACAGGCTTGCACATTGAGCAGTTGGAAGGAGTCGGAATCAGCACCCAACCTAACCGAGAAACGGTTCAATATCCCAATGGGGATGTGATTCAGTACTTCACCCTGGTATTTTACGCCAATCAGTGGTCAGGAGAATTACAACAGGAAACCTCCGAAACCAAAGAGGCCCGCTTCTTCCCACCCGATCAAACCCCTTCACTGCCTCCCAATGAATCCCCTGCATTGGAATGGGTACGTGCCTATAAGCAGACGGGGAAATTCAGGATTGAATAGGAACAGGATTCCAGCAACATTGATACGTTTATATGCGACCAACCCCATTGGGTAGCCTTTCAAGCATGAACTAAAAGAAAAGACCTAAAGAAAGCCCCGAACGGAATGCAGGCAACATCGTCTTAATGGTTACAGTAAGTTCGTTTCCTTGTCTGCTAATCTCGACCTGATCTCCGATGATCGGAAGGTCATTCACATCTTCCCGGATGTCCAATTCAATTTCGTCCATATTATCAGCGGTGTACACCCCGTTAAACGTGCTGTAGTTCGCGCCTAGTCCGAGAAAATACCAATCAAGTGCTACCCGGCCTCCTATCAGCCACTGAACGCCCAATTGAACGCCTCCGCCTATTCCGCTTAGGTTAAAGTTGAGGTCCGACGCATCTCCCTCATAGAAACTCGTTGCTTCCAGGGTTCGATCTGTGTATCTCAAATAGGGAGCAATATAGAAGCCTCTTGGAGCTCCTTTTTTACCGGTATAAAACCGGTATTGGGGAGTGATCGCTATTCCAGACAGGTCGGCAGTCCCTTCGGCATTTTGTGCTGACAACTCTTCTTCAAGTAGCCTGTCTGCCCATCCCGGCACCCCCAATAGCATATTTACATGCACCGCAAAAGCCTGTTTTTCGCCGATCACACGCTCGTATCCCAGCGTAACACTATTGGCCGCCAGTCCCAGAGGGTTCACCTTGATGACATTGGATTGGGCCATCAAACAGGTCATTCCCAGCCCCAGGAATACAGATAATAATATGTTCTTTTTCATCATTGAAGGTATATTTAAAAAAAATTGAATAACATGCACTGCCACAAAGGTACGATTCAAAATCTCTACTTCTTATAACATTAATCATCCCCCATTTAATCCATACCCATGAACACATCTCCCATTTCTCACCTCCTGATCCCGGCATTGCTGATCGGAATCCTCACCGCCTGTCAGCCCCAATCGCAAACAACATCAGAAGCCACTGAGTCCCCCGAGGAAATAGCAAAAGCGCTAACCGTAGGCGTAGGCGCGCCCGCACCTGCTGAAGCTACGCTCCTATTCGATGGCTCACGCGATATGCTCGATGCAAACTGGATCTACTGGGAAGGCCCCCGCCTTGCCGAAAGCCTCCCTATCAAATGGAAAATCGTCGATGACCCCGTTGATGGTGGTACAGCCATGAACACCAATGACCCGGCAGCAGCAGGGGGAAAATATGGCGCAGCAGATATCGTGAGCAAAATGGAATTCCGGGACGCACGGGTCCATGTAGAATTCCTGATTCAATACGAAGGAGGCAACAGCGGCGTGTACCTCCAAAACCGGTATGAAATCCAGGTGCTCGATGGCGACTCGACAAAGCACGGGCTCGCAGCCGTTATCAACGAAACGGAATCTCCCTATTATGCTTACAACGGCCTCGGCAAATGGAATTCCTACGACATGGTCTTTCGGGCAGCACGATTTGAGGCGGGCGTCCTGACCGAAAAGGCACGCGTTACCCTCTATTTCAATGGCCAGAAAGTTCACACCAATCAGGTCATCAACCAGGTATGGGGCGGCGAAAACTCCGGCATTGACGGGGGAAATGACGAAGGGAAAGGCATCACTGACACCCCCGGTGGTCTGAAACTACAGGCAGAAGGGCATGATGTACTCTACCGCAATATCTGGATTCAGGAATTGGATTTGGTAGATGGCAATACCGATTTCTGAGGGATTAGGGAGAGTAGATCAACATAAGCGGTATTTTTCTCACTATTGTCTATCTTTGAAAAAAGCTACACATGCAAAAAGCTACAAAGCTGAACGAAATAGATGCAGCGGTTGATAAGTTTACCCCGGTAACGCCAGATCATCCGTTTTATGTTGATTTTAAAAATCTCCGTGGTGATTTCCAGGAGTGGGAAGTAATGAGAATGCTTAATGTTGAGCAAAAAGGAGGAAACTATTTTTTCGATTACCGACCTAATCAAGCGAACAAAACCCTTTTGTTTCTCGCAGGAATGCGGGGTTCGGGTAAAACTTCAGAATTAGCTAAATATGCCCAATTCCTGAATCATAAAGGCTGTTTTTTAGTAATCACCTGTAATATTGATCAAGAGCTTGATCTGGACAATATGCAGTATATGGATATACTGATTTTTCAATTGGAAAAGTTATTAAAAAGGACAGAGGAAATTGGTCTCCAGTTAGACAATAGCATCCTTGAATCTATGGAAAAATGGTTTCAAGACAGGATAAAGGAAATCAATCGTAGCCTTAGTGCTGAAGGAAGTGCTGAAATGGAAGTCGGGTCAAGCGATTCATTTAGCACGCTTGGCTTGCTAAGCCGGTTGTTAGGTATAACCGCCAGCTTAAAAATGGGACTCACCGGCAGCTATCAACGTGCAGAAACGATCCGAACAAATTTAAAAAACCGCTTTGTAGATTTTGCGACAAAGTTCAATACCTTTATCGAACAGGCTAACGAGCGAATTCGGAAAGAGAACAAGGGTCAGGAAATTCTTTTTATTGTCGATGGATTAGAGAAAACCATGAGTCCTGATACCCGACGAATGATCATCATGGAAGAATCCAATCGGATTCGACAAATTAAGGCCAATACAATCTTTACCCTGCCCATCGAATTGATGAAAGAAGAACAACGAATTCGCCATTTCAGCGAGATTGTAACTTTTCCTTTTATCAAAATTAAGGAGCGTGATGGAAAACTCGTAGCAGAGGCGATCCTACAATTTGAAGAATTCTTATATCGGCGGATTGCAAAAGAATTATTCGATGGGCCCCAAACTGTTCAATTGGCAATTGAATTTAGTGGTGGTTCTCCCAGGCAGTTACTGCGAATCATCGAACAAGCTTCCTGGCAAGCAGATAGTGAAGCGGGAATAATCACCCTCCATAATATGAATCGCGCTATCGAAAAACTAGGCAACAGTATTGCCAGATATGTAGAACCAGCAGAGTTTAAGGTGTTGAAACGAATAAAAGAAGATCTTGAACAGGGCAATCCCATCGGTTTTGATGAGTCCATTCAAGGTTTATTGGAAAAAGAGATCATCTTTGAATACAACGATGGCACCTATAAGCGCGTAAACCCCTTGCTCGAAATCTCCAAACTGTATCGCCACAATGTGCTTAATATCAAATGATAGAGGCTGCCCATTCTGAAGATTTACGCCTTCTGAAAAACGCACTCCGCAATGAAGGATTCCGATTTATCCTGATCGGACATAATCGGTATAGCCTATACACAGAGTTACGCAATTGGTTGCAGAACAGGTTCCCCAATCGAAAAATCACTGAATTACGTTTCAGTGAAAAAAACTACCGTGAAATCATCGATGACTTAATGGAGGTCAGTGAAGGAATTATCCTCATTCCTGATTTTGACTGGCTAATGCGTGAAGGAAATGACAGAATTCGGCAGGCATTTAATCAAAGAAGGGATTTGCTGGCACAAAAGTCGGTAGCCTTGATTTGTTTTTTGCAACCCTCCAATTTCCTGATGATGCCCCAAAAACTCCCGGATTGGTGGTCTATTCGGTCCCTGGAAATTGAATTGAAATACGATAGCTCAGAGAGTCAATTAGAAACCTTTAATGACGTAGAATCTACATTGGGTGGCAATTCATTAGATGAAAAGCGAGCCGAGATAGATCGTTTAATGCAACAATTAGAGGTGACTAATCCAAATAATCAAGTAGTGCTCCAATCACTCTTCCTTCAATTGGGGACAATATATGATGAGATAGGACAACTTGATAAAGGCTTAGATTATTTGAACAAAGCCTTATTGAGCAGTCAACAAGTAGGAGACAAGACGGTGGAAGGAGCAGCCTTGAATAATATCGGCCAATTGTATTCTTCAAAAGGAAATTATAAAACGGCACTAGATTTCTTAAAAAAGAGTCTTAACATCAGCCAAGAAATTGGCAACCGCTTAGGTGAAGGCAGTACTTTAAACAAAATTGGTCTAATATATTTTGGGCAAGGCGAATCCAAAACTGCAATTGACTACTTCGAAAGAAGTTTGAGGATTAGCAAAGAACTTGGTGAGCGCTCATCGGAAGCTAGGGCTTTAAACAATATCGGGTTAATTAAAATGAGAACAGGTCAATACAAAACAGCTCAATCATACTATGAGCAAGGTCTTCAAATAAGTCAAGAAATAGAAGATATGTGGGGACAAAGCCAAGCCTTGAACAATATCAGTCAAATTTACAAAATTAAGGGCAACTACAATAAAGCATTAAGTTACTTAGAGCAAAGCTTGAACATAAATCGGCTAATTGGTGAGCGTTCCGGTGAAGGAACCGTTATGAATAATATGGCAACAATAGCGATAACACAAGAAGATTATAATACCGCACTCGAATATCTCAAACAGAGTTTAAATATTCATCAGGAAATTGGAAATCGTTCTCTGGAAGGATCTACTCTTAACAATATTGGTCAGGTATACTCTAGAAGAGGAGAATCTGATAAAGCAATGGAATATTTCGAGGAGAGCTTGATTATTCGTCAGGAAATCGGAGATCGTTCTGGTATAGCAAAAGTATTGGGCAACATAGGACATCTATATTTCCGAAAAAAGGAATATAGAAAGGCGTTGAACTACTTAGAAAGAAGTCTACATACCCACCAGGAAATCGGGGATCGTTCTGGTGAAGCAGGAACGTTGAACATTATTGGCGAGGTTTATAGCGCCATTCGAGATGATAATAACGCACTTAGATACTTCAACAAAAGTCTAAACATTGCTACGGAAATTGGTGATATTAAGACCGAAGCGATTGCATTGAATAATCTTGGTTTGAGTTATTTTAAGCAAAAATCAAGACCTGAAGTTGTAATTCCACTTTTCCTACGTTCCCATTCCATCTTAAAACAGATCGATTCACCGAAAGTACAGCTTCCCGGAGACAATCTAAATAAAATAAAAACTCAAATCGGCGAAGCCCGCTACAACGAAATTGTCGCAAGCTTCCCAGCAGATCCTACCTAACTACTAAAACGTGCCTCTATGCTCTGATAAGGGTTATTTTAAAATTTGAGTTAACAAGTACTCCCCAATCCTATTCGCCAAAGCGAAGGCATCTGGCTGGCCGGATCGGGAAGACCGGATCTGACTGTTCATCAGTAACATCCGGTCTTCTTCTTCTCTCTTTCTTCTTTCTTCTTCCCAAAGATCACTTCAGCTTCAACGTCGCAAATCGCTCAACCGCCCTGCCATCGGATTCATACATCGGGATGTAATGATCCAATTCTGATGCACCGAAGGTTCGGCAATACTCTGATACGGCCCGGTTTTCCCGATCATTTCTCACGAAATTAATTCGCAGGGACTGGTCTGTTGTCTTGAGTGCTTTCAAGGGAATCATCAGTTCAAATTGCCAGCCTTCACTGGTAGCGATCGCAGCTGATTTGGCCTTACTATTCCAGCTTACCTCTCCATTTTTAGTATCGTGGAGTGCCCCCGCCGGGTTGACTGCAAATGAATATACCGAATCTCCGACGCCGATATACACCTGCACATTTTCGTAGCGATATACATTTCGATGGTCGCGAATCGTATCCCGGCTTGTATTGGCTTTTCGGGTCGCTTCTACCGTCCCGGCGATAAAGAGTTTGTTATTTTTTTGAACCACCTGGATTTGAGTCGCCTGCTTTGGGCTGTCACCATGCTGCACCCCTAAAAAGCTGGAGATCGGTGTACTTGTCGCCCATACTGCCTCCGCCAAATCGCCATCCAGCTTCGGGGTTTTTGTGATCGCTTGTGCTACCACTTCACGGGCGGCGGCTGTTTTCAGGGGGGAGAATACAATCTTGTCATTTTTGAACGCCAGTTCGCCATCGGGCTTCCGGAAACTCAGCGTGGCAGTTGGTAAGGGGTAATAGGCTTTGTTGCGGATCGACAACTCCATTGGGATTTCGATATTTTGGCCCGGCTCCAGTATCATTTCGGTTGCTGCTCCGGTTTCCCAGTTTGCACTACCCTCCCACTTAAGCGTCATTTTCAAGGGATGCTCAAATGGATTCGTAAGACTGATGTGTTGACTCACAGAAATGCCGGATTTATTTTCCTCAAAGACGGGTAATTCGATAATGGCAGCGGCAAGATCACGTTCGATTTCAAATACTTCGTAGGAAATGAATTCTTCCGGTGCATTCTCCGCTTCCTTGTCATATACAAATGCATCAAAAATATTCCCTTCGGCATCGATGGCCCGGCCTACGATCCGATCCCCCATGAAATCCATCACCGTGAAATGGTGTACACTCCGCCGATTCGCAGCATGGACCTTCGGCACAATCGGATAATTTGGTGCGCCTCCTCCTCCAGAAATCACATGATAGACACCGCGACTCGGCTCTCCCTGATAATTCCCGACCGCATAAGTTCGCTGATAATAGTGGTCATGGCCATTCACGACGAGGTCAATCCCATGCTTTTCAAATACTTCCTGCCATACCCATCGCTGCTCTTCTATCCCTCGGGTCGGATGACAGCGAAATAAGGGATGATGAAAGAATACAATTTTCCACTCGGCATCTTGATTCGCCTCCAGGTCTTTGATGAGCCACTGGGTCTGCTTCGAATCGGGGCCGTAGGGTTCTTCATCTGAATTGCTATTCAGCGCGATAAAATGTGCATTGCCATAATCAAAGGAATAAAAAGATTCCCCATTCTCATCGGGCAAAGACATGTAATCGTAGTAGTTCTGATGGTTGCGCTCATGGTTCCCGAGACTCGGAAAAACCGCAATATTCTCAGAAAGGCCGCGCATCGGATCGAAGTATTGCTCTTTCCATTGTTCATACACATCTCCCCTCGAAACCAAATCTCCGGAGTGAATAATCATACTCGGATTCAGTTTTAAAACCTGATCCACAATTTTTTTATGTGTTTCCGGATGGGTGCGATTATCTCCATAGGCCACCATCCGCCAGTTGGCCGTACCGGGGACCGGAGCTGTAGTAAAAGTCGCTGTTTCCAGTTTCACCTCATCATATTGCACCTGATAGCTGTACCGCGTCGCAGCTTGCAGACCTGTGAGTTTAATTTCATGGAGGGTTACGGCCTGGGTTTCTGTTTCTTTTTTTCCTCGGGCCTCATTGAATTCTCCATAATAAACCGTTCCAATTGTTGGCCTCAGGGTCTCCCATTTGATGATAATGGAATTTGGGGTCGCCCATTGGAGATAGGGATAGAGATGGAGGTTGCGTGCTTCATCGGCTGTCTGTGCAACAACAGGAACATACAGTATGCTCAGGCAGATATTCAGTAAGATGATTCGCAGGACGTATCGGTTCATAGCAGGGGGTTGTTTTAAGAGCAAAGTAAGCAGAACCAACTGCTTTTGACTACTGTTTTTTGGAAAAATGCTGGTGCTTTTTTGATTGGGAAGCGCAGCGAGCAGGGGGAAACAAAGTCCGCAGATCGGGGTCTGCAAACCACATTTCTATACCCCCCCTACTCCATCCGTTCCAGCACCTTCGACAGTTCCTGATAGATCAGCGGTCCCGTCTCCGGCCCAAGTGAGTTCTCTTCCCCATAGGTATCGCTTTCGTCCAGATAGAGCCAGGGCTTTTCATTGTCCCATTCGCTTTTGGGAATGATGTAGCCAATCTCATCATTAGAGAGTCCGAGGTAAAATTTGTACGGTCCTTTCATTTTTTCCTGCAAGGGCGGAATCTCTACCGGGTCTATCTCAAAATCCCGACCGGGAGGGCTTTCGATCCCTCCATACAGGATTTCCGGATAGATTTCGCCGGGAATGCTGAGCAAAGTCGCGGGTCCTATTTGCAAGGCAGCTACTTCCGTACGGCTCATAAATAGTTTGGGCAAACCGCCTTTTAGCAGGCCGATTCCGATGGCCAGGCGAAAGACTTTATTGTCCAGTGGCAAGAGGATACTTTGCGCCTGTATGCCTATTGGCGATACTTCTGACACAGTATCTTCCAGGCTCAGGGCATGGAACGCCAACAGTGCAATCTGCTCCCCGAGAGTTCGGGTCTTTTCAAAAGAGGGGTCTGACAATACCGTATCGCGCACAGGATCATTAAATGGCAGAGAAGGATGCGGTGCCATCAGCCCCCCTACGGCTCCATTAAAGAAGATACAGGTACCGCCTACCCCTTCCTGAATGACTTCTCCATCATACAAAATCCCCTCCTCCATGCTCTTCCGGATATAGTGCGGAAAATCAGAACTGATCAGCAGGTTACGACTCCAGAGGGTTTCGGGGTGATTGGCCCAGTTCACAAGCGTGCCGAGGGTGCTACCCGTTTCGGCATCTATTGCCTGAATGACATGTACTCCGGTAGCTTTGACGATAGGTTTTCGGGTGTCTTTGATTAATAAGGAATCCCGTCCGCTGAGTTCCTCTGCAAATACGAGATGGGCGGGACGAATTCCAGTCACCGCATCCGAAATCGCCTGAATCGCCTGACTTTTGACATATTTCATGTGTTCCGGGTCCACCCCACTATGGAACTCATCCGGCCCCCAAATACCGACGAGGTCATTGCTTTCATGTGTATGGGTTGAGGCGATCAGAGCATAGTCAATGCCTAATTCTGCTGGAATTGCTTTCCGAATATCAACGACATCGGTGTAGAGAAATCCGACCGCATCGAGGGCAACCATAGCCATGCGGGTATCGCCATCGTCGATCACTATCGCCCGCGCCCACACGTCATCGTGAATGCCCTGCGCAGGTTTCCGATTGTGAAAACCCGCAATCCAAACCGCGTCGAATTTCCCGTTGCCATTCAGGTCATTATACGTATCGCCTTCTTTTTCACGGTAATGCGCATTCCCATCTGCATCATTCCAGGTATCGATGATCGTGGGCGTAATCACCTGCTTCCCGAATCCCACCTCCACCGGCCGGGTAGCGCCACCTCCTTGTATGTCGATTGAGACCTCATAACCGGGATGGCGATCTCTCCAATTGTAAAACACCCAGCCTGTAATCAACAGTATGATGGCAAGCAGCACCATCCCGATTCGAAGCAACCATTTTTTCATGCTATGTTAACTTGAGCTTTAGATGAGGAATAAAAAAGTGCGCGTAGGAGATGGAACGAATGCGCGCGGACGGCTGCTAGTGAGCAGGCCTTGGTTAATTCGTTCCGACTTTTTGCCAACTTTTTGAGAGAAAAAGTTGGAAATAGCATTGATAAGGCTGATGATCATGGCAGAAGCTGTTTCTCTTGTCGAATGTCCCCGCGATGCCATGCAAGGCATCGTACATCCTATCCCCACGGAACTCAAAATCCGGTACCTCAATCAATTGTTACGGGTAGGTTTTGATGTGCTGGATTTCGGCAGTTTCGTATCTCCCAAAGCGATCCCTCAATTAGCTGATACCGCCGAAGTACTGGCGGGGCTTGACCTCAGTAAAAGCACCACCAGGCTATCGGCAATTGTTGCCAACCTGCGGGGGGCACAGGACGCCTGTAGACATGAGGAGATCGATTATCTCGGCTATCCCTTTTCGATTTCAGAAACTTTCCAGCTCAAAAACACCCGCAAATCCATTGCAGAGTCAGTCGTACTCGTGCGGGAAATTCAAGAGGCGTGCGAAGCGCACGATAAAGAGCTGATCCTGTACCTGTCGATGGCTTTTGGAAATCCCTTTGGCGATGAGTGGAATGCAGGTGTGGCTGAAAAATGGGTCCATGAAATGGTAACGTTAGGGGTGCGAACCATCGCGCTCTCTGATACGGTCGGCAGTGCGGATCGTGCTTCAATCGACTATTTATTCGGGACCTTGATTCCCCGGTTCCCGGAAGTTTCATTTGGGGCGCACTTCCATGCCCATCCGATGGCTCGTCATGAAAAACTGCAAGCCGCCTGGGATCAGGGCTGTCGCCGCTTTGATGCTGCGCTCAACGGTTTTGGAGGCTGCCCATTCGCAGAAGATGAACTGGTCGGGAATATATCCACGCAAAGTCTCCTGGCATTTCTCGGGCATAAAGACGTATCGCTGAGTATGGATATGGATGCACTTGCCCAGTCTGAAGAAATTGCCTTGGAAGTATTTGGATAGGAAGCCACATCCGGAGTTTTGCGCTCCATCCACTTTTTGTAACTTGAACGCAGCACAGGCAAGCGATCGCGCTAAGAGATTGCACTGAATCTCGTGCTTTGATGTTCAATTCCGCTTCACAAACATGACTACCCGCCTGATAATATGTATCCTTGCTACCTGTTTCCTGGCTGCTTGTACGGCTGAGCCCGAGGAGTTTTATGTCTCTCCTTATGGCGATGACGAGGGTAACGGGACGATAAAGGACCCTTATTATTCCCTGGATCGCGCGCGAAGAGCCGTATTGGATAGAGAGTCGGAGGGGCCGGCTACTGTTTACCTGGAAGGCGGCACCCATTATTTATTTCAAACCACGTATTTCAAGCCGGAAGACTCCGGTACTGAAGAGGCACCCATTACCTACAAGGCGCTTGCTGGAGAAACGCCAATCCTAAGTGGGGGATTTCCCTTATATCTCCGGTGGCAACAGTTTGAAAAAGGTGTTTTTGTAGCTGCACTACCTGAATTTGCACGGAGTATTCCCTTTGATCAGCTCTTTTTGAATGGAGAACGTATGCACCTCGCACGCTATCCTAACTATGATGCAGAGGCCCGCTATTTCAATGGAACAGCCGCTGATGCGATAGAACCCAGTCGGACCCGAAGATGGAAAAGTCCAATCGGAGGATTTGTGCATGCACTTCATAAGCATGAGTGGGGCGGGTATCACTACTTTATTGTTGGGAAGCAGGAGGATGGGGAATTGGCCCTGGAAGGGGGATGGCAAAACAACCGCCAACTCGGTATGCATCCCGAACACCGCTTTGTTGAAAATATTCGGGAGGAGTTGGATGCGCCAGGCGAGTGGTTTATCGATGTCTCGACAGGGCTTTTATATTGTTACCCCCCGGAAGGAGTGGATATCAACTCCGCAGCTATAGAAGTTGTCAACCTGGCGCACCTCATACAGATCGAAGGCTCTCCCGAAAATCCGGTGAAACACCTCCGATTCGAGGGCCTGACCTTCACCCACACAGCCCGTACATTTATGGATACCCAGGAGCCACTTTTGCGCAGTGATTGGGCAATCTATCGGGGAGCCGCTATGCTGATACAGGGCGCAGAGCAGGTGCAGGTAACCAATTGTAATTTTGAGTCAGTAGGAGGAAATGCAATTTTCCTCAATAATTATAACCGCGAAGTTGAAATATCGGGTTGCAGAATCGTAAATGCCGGGGCGAGTGGAATCTGTGTAGTAGGAGATCGGTATGCCGTGCGATCGCCCAGTATGGAGTATCATCAGTCTGTTCCATTTGCCGAACTCGATACCAAAGTCGGGCCGCTCAGCGAAAACTATCCTGCCAACTGTCTCATTCGGGATAATTTAATCCATGACATCGGACGCATTGAGAAGCAGGTAGCCGGGGTCCAGATTGCAATGGCTGCCAGGATTACGGTCAGCCATAACAGTATTTACAATGTGCCACGTGCAGGGATCAATATCGGCGATGGCTGCTGGGGCGGGCATGTGATTGAGCACAATGATGTGTTTAACACCGTATTGGAAACCGGTGATCACGGCGCTTTTAACTCCTGGGGGCGCGACCGGTTCTGGCACCCCAATCGCAAAACCCTGGACAGTATCGCAGACCATCGGCCGGAAATAGCCAAGTGGGACGCAGTCGAGCCGACGATTATTCGCAATAACCGCTTTCGATGTGATCATGGCTGGGATATCGACCTCGACGATGGCTCCTCAAATTATCAGATCTACAACAATCTGTGCCTGAATGGGGGAATAAAACTCCGTGAGGGCCTTTTCCGGACTGTCGAAAACAACATCATGGTCAACAATTCTTTCCATCCCCATGTGTGGTTTAGGGAAAGTGAAGATGATTTTCGCCGGAACATCCTCTCTTCCGCCTACAAACCCATTCCCCTGAAAGGATGGGGAAAGGAAAACGACTA
>CAYGTH010000178.1:0-13390 GCA_964352745.1 uncultured Bacteroidia bacterium | reverse complement strand
TCGCCTGCTTCTTTTTGCCAACGGGCATCTCCGCTAAAATTGTCAGAGAACCAAAATTATTCTTTGTCTTCATTCAATCTTTTTTCCAATCGATCCTTATAGTTGGAAACTACGGTTCGATTGAACTCTTGTTCAGCTCTGAAATAGGCAACTACTTTCCGAATAGACAATACCGCCTTTAGCTTTTCTTTATAAGTAACTGCAAGCTCGATTTCCTGCTGTTTGTAGAGCAAAAAAGAGTCCAGGGCATCTTCCAGTTCCTTGTCAGTCATTACGTCCATCTGCTGCCGTAATTTACGCTGGAGAAGCCTGGCGTCTTTTCGGATCCCTGTTAATCCTTCCTGATAGGCATCATATACCGGCCAAAATAGACGGGCTTCCGCCGTTGAAAGCGCCATTTTTTTCGTGAAATACCCCACTTTATACGCTTCCAGTCTTTCAGCGCGCTCTTGTAGCTGGGCATTTGACCCGGGCTGGGCCAGGAGGCTTCCCATTAGTCCCCAACTGAGCAGGAGGCACAAGCTGTATATTGCTGTAATTCTTTTCATCATAACCTGTTCAAATACCAGAGAAAAATCCGCTAACCAAGTGTTTACCAAAACTCCGCAGGATCAATGTCATCCAGATCCATCTCATTCAGTAAGTCGGAAACTTCCGATTCCGGAATCTCCCATTCTTCAAGTAAGCCTACTGATTCGATAGCTTCTTCTCCGAGGATTTCTAATAACATTTCGGTGTCGAAGGCATCCATATCGACCATGGCAAGGAGTTCCTCCGAGGTCAAATCGCTTGATTCTACTGACTGAGCGGGAGGCATCACCCATACGCCCAAAACAAACAGCAGGACGACAGCTGCTACACTCAGGACATATTGAGGGCGGATAGCTTGCTTCCATAACCTGTGAATAGTCATCCGGGGACTGGGAGCGATCAGGCTTTGGATTCGATCGGGAAATGTGTCAAAATATCCCGCTGGTGCCTGGAAATAGACCTTGGGCTCCAATCCGGAGAGGAGGGGAGCGGATTCGATTGGATCTTGTTCTGCCAATCGATCCTTAAGAATATCGGGAATCCGGTCAAAGTATCCTTCAGGTTCTTTGAAAAATACGTGCTTTTTCAAAGAACGAAGGCCTTCAGGATCCTCCCATTCTTCTAATTCATGTTGTTCAAACTCTTTCATCTAAGCTCTTGACTATGAATATGCCCAAAAGTTTAATAGCCTGGCCGTTTTTTTATCAGTTTACCGCCAGATAAGCTTCTATTTTTTTGACGGCATGATGATAACTGGCCTTGAGCGCACCTACCGAAACCCCTAAAATATCGGCAATTTCATCATACTTAAGGGTTTCAAAATAGCGCATATTGAATACCATCCGTTGCCGATCGGGTAAGGTCAAAATGGCATGCTGTAACTTTTTTTGAATTTCGTCCCCATCTATATACGGTCCGGAAGAAAGACTGTGCCGCAGGTCATCCTGCAAGTCCTCTACCGGCTGGTAGGCTCTCCGTTTTTTCTGGCTGAGAAAAGTGAGGGATTCATTGGTAGCAATCCGGTATAACCAGGTCTTAAGCGCGGATTCAGCCCGAAATCGATCGATGTTTTTCCAGGCTTTCAGGAGGGTGTTTTGCAGAATATCATCCGCATCATCATGGTCGATTACGATGCGGCGAATATGGAAATAGAGCATACGTTGATACGTACGCACAAGCTCTTCAAATGCAAGTGTGCGCGTAGCTGGACTACGAAGCCGGGAGACGAGATCTCTTTCTTCAATCGCTGGCATGTACAACTCTGACTAGCCTGATTCCAAAAGGTTTAAGTGAAGATACAAAAAAAGGTGTCAGGGGGTAGGTGTCAGGTGTCAGACAGGTTTCAACTCAAAACTTCTAACGCTTAACTCAAAAACTCCTCACCCCCGACTCCTCAAACCTGATTCCCGACCCCTGATCTCTCACTCCTGACCCCTCTCTTCTGACTCCTCTTCTTACTTAAACGGAGAATCCGGCTCTTTTTTCATCGCATTAAGGGTCATTCGATCCATGAATTTCGGCAGCCATTTATTGAGAAAAACAACGAGTTTTCCCTGGGTAGTCAGAACGAGCGTTCTTTTTCTGCGAATGACAGCCCGGTAAATATAATCTGCAACTGCTTCAGAAGACATCATGTTATCCTCATTACGGGGCGTACCGCCTTGTTGACTGCCATCGGCAGTAAGCGCTACATTTCGGATATTGGAGGTCGTAAAACCCGGACAGGCGACCAATACATGGACGCCGCGATCCATTACTTCGGTCCGAATGGTTTCCAGAAAACCATGCATGGCAAATTTAGAAGCAGAATAGCCGCTTCGACCCGGTAAGCCCCGAAATCCTGCAATAGAAGAAACGCCTACTACGGAGCCTTTGGTGGCGAGAATATGCGGAAGCGCGTACCGGGTTGCGTACATGGTCCCAAAGAAATTTACCTGCATCAGGCGTTCGAGGACATTCGGCTCTGTCTCTTCAAACAAAGCCCGCATGGAAATACCCGCATTATTGATCAAGATATCGAGTTGCCCGAATGTATCGATCGTCTCCGTGACCATCCGCTCGCAATCCGACTGGGAGGCCACATCGGTAACCACCCAATGCGTTTGAGCACCCAATGTGGTCAGCTCTTTAGCCAGTTTTTTCAGCAGAGATTCCCGCCGCGCAGCGATAACGACTTTCGCGCCTTCCTGCGCATATTTTCGGGCAAGGGCTTCGCCGATCCCACTGGAGGCTCCTGTAATGAGGACTACTTTATTTTTCACAAGGATAATATTGGAATAATTGTCGAAATTATCCCCCAAATCGCTGGAATCCAACCGTGAATCATCCATATCCCCAATTTGACCCCTTGTTACTGGTTTCGCTGACGGATCAGCGGATGTATTGGTTTGTCGAAAATGAGCTCCGCCGCACCTTTGTGATTTCTGGTGCCGAAAAAGGAGCGGGGAATCGCTCGGGGACGAATCAGACGCCTTTGGGAGTTCATGTCGTATGTGAAAAATATGGAGATGACCTGCCGGAAGGAGCTGTGCTTTCCTCTCGCAAATTCACAGGAGAAATTGCCACTATATACTCCGGCTCAGAGTCTGATGGGCAGGATTTGATCACTTCTCGTCTTTTACGGCTCAGAGGATTGGAGCCCGGAATCAATCAAGGGGAAGGGATCGATTCCTACGAGCGCTACATCTACATTCATGGGACTTCTGAAGAAGGGAGATTGGGAACGCCAGCCTCTCATGGCTGTATTAGAATGTACAATTCGGAAATTATCAGCCTGTATCCTGATATCCCATTGGGAACCCATGTCATTATTCAGCAAGTATCGCTGCAATAAAGGGAAGTGTTTAAGCGGCTATGGATTTCGATTTGATCGCCCAAACCAGGAGAGATGCCCAGCCCGTAATTAAAAACAAGCCACCGATAGGCGTAACAATTCCCACTTTGACAGGTGTCAGGACCAGCAGGTAAATCGATCCGGAAAAGAGTAGAGTCCCGATGATTATGCCCCAGATAGCTCCTTTCAGGAAGGTGTGTTGCTGACTCCGGGCAAGGATTCCGAGCCCGATCAGTAAGAGCGCGTGAAACATCTGAAAGCGTGTCGCCGTTTCATAGGAATTCAGCTGACTTTCCGAAAGGTGAGATTCCAGGCTGTGTGCGCCCATCGCACCAGCAATTACGCCGGTCAGTCCAAGCAAAGCACCAGCTATCAGGGAAATTCGAGAATCGTTCATGTCAATCAAAATGAGTTTTACTATCTTGCTGCAGCCCAAAATAGCCCCAAATATTGAAAATTATGCGCATCCAATATAATGCTCCGGTAATTTTGACTTTTACCTTACTGAGCACAGCAGTATTTGTCCTTCAGTTTTTTACGCCCATAGAGGTCGTGGATTATTTTACGGTATTTCCCAGCCAATGGAGTTGGACCAATCCTTTCTCCTATTTATCGCTTGTTTCTCATGTTCTGGGGCATGGAGGCAGTATGGCAACCACTACAGAAGCGTGGGCACATTTGATGAGTAACTTTACCATCATTCTACTGATCGGCCCGATTCTCGAGGAGAAATACGGATCCCGCGATATCCTTTTTATGGTTCTTGCTACGGCACTAATCACGGGGGTATTACAAGTGGTGTTTTTTGAGACGGGACTCCTTGGAGCCAGTGGGATTGTCTTCATGATGATTGTGCTGAGTTCTTTTACGAATTCGCGCGCGGGCACCATCCCGATGACCTTTATTTTGGTGGCAGTTCTGTTTTTAGGGCAGGAGATTTATCGCTCGTTTGGGGCGGATAATGTCTCTCAGTTCGCCCATATCATCGGCGGAATCTGTGGTGGAATATTTGGATTTTTACTGGAAGGAGGCGGAAAGAAAAAGACAACTCCAACTACGCCGCCTACTACGCCGGGAGTAGGGATTTGATAAACGATTTTTTAGGTCAGGATAATCTATTCCGCAAAATTCCCGTTATATAATTCACAAAATAGCAATAGGAATAATTTTGTATTAACAATCTTTTAGCTATACTTGCACCACCATGACGAAATCATTCGAATACGCTGGCTTTTATTTTTACTTCTTCTATTTCTTTGGAAGACGTAACAGGGGCCTTGTATGAGTCAATATAACAACATACTTACAAAAGCGTCCCTGAAAATTATCAGGGACGTTTTTTCTTTTTACACGCATTTGTAAGCAATATGGAAGCAGTATTAACAGCCACACAACCTATCGCCATTCAGGGCATTTCTGGTTCTTATCATGAGATAGCTGCCCGTAGCTTTTTTGGGGCAGATATCAAGCTGGAAATGTGTGATAGTTTTCCAGAGTTGTTCCAGCGAATCGAGAATCAACAGGCTGGATTTGGAGTAGTAGCTATTGAGAATACAGTTGCGGGAACCATTTTGCCGAATTATGCCTTATTGCGGAATTCTGAATTTAAGGTCTTGGGGGAAGTGTATTTGCGAATTCAGCATTGCCTGATGGCCCTGCCGGGACAACGTATTTCCGATATTAAGGAAGCCCATTCGCATCCCATGGCCATTTTACAGTGCCATAAGTACTTCAAGCAATACCCGGAAATTCGGCTGGTTGAGAGTGTGGATACCGCTGCGAGTGCTGAATATATTCAGCGAGAGCAAAAAAGCGGAATAGCAGCCATCGCAAGTAGCCTGGCAGCTGAGCACTTTGGGTTGGAAATTCTTGCCAAAGGGATTGAAACCCACAAGCGCAATTTTACCCGCTTTCTGATTATTTCGCGAGAAAACCCTGGAACCTATATGCTGGGAGCACCCAACAAGGCTTCCCTGTGTTTTAGCCTGGATCACGAAGTGGGCAGCCTTGCACAGATATTACTCGTTTTGAGTAGTCACGGCATGAACCTTACCAAAATTCAATCTTCGCCGATCGTCGGGAGCGAGTGGCAGTATTTCTTCCATATCGACCTCGAATTTGATCAGTATGACCAGTATAAACGCTCGCTAGATGCGATTCAGCATTTGGTAGGGGAACTGAAAATATTAGGAGAATATGCCTGTGGGGTCAAACCTGAAATTGTGTAATTCACATCCTGTAACTCGTTTTTAACACCCGATCTATGCTCATTCAACCGGCAGACCGACTCAAAACAGTAGAAGAGTATTACTTTTCCCGAAAACTAAGGGAAATTCGTCAGCGGATTTCGTTGGGAGAGCCCATTCTCAATCTGGGAATTGGGAATCCGGATATGGCCCCTTCCGATGATACGATAAAAGGATTGGTGAATTCTGCCCTGGAAAAAGAGAATCATGGCTACCAATCCTATACAGGCCTGCCGCAATTACGCGCTGCTTTTTCCGAATGGTATTTCAATACCTATGGGGTCACCCTGGATCCGGATTCGGAAATTTTGCCTCTGATGGGTTCTAAAGAAGGAGTCATGCATATTTCCATGGCATTTCTCAATCCCGGTGATCAGGTTTTGATCCCCAATCCCGGATATCCTACTTATGCCTCAATCACCCGATTGGTAGGGGCTGAAGCAGTCGGGTATGATCTGCAGGAAGAGAAAGCGTGGTATCCCGATTTTGAGGCCCTTGAGCAACAGGATCTCAGTAAGGTCAAAATCATGTGGGTGAATTATCCCAATATGCCCACCGGTGCCCCTGCGACAGATGAATTATTTAAGGCCCTAATTGATTTTGGGACCCGGCATCAAATATTGATATGTCATGACAATCCCTATAGCCTGGTACTGAACAAGGCGCCTAAAAGCATTCTCGCCTATGAGGGTGCGCCTGCTATTGCGATTGAACTCAATTCGTTGAGTAAGTCACACAATATGGCCGGTTGGAGAATTGGAATGGTAGCAGGAGCAGCTCAATACATTGGCCATATTCTCAAGGTGAAGAGTAATATGGACTCCGGGATGTTTAAGTCCCTGCAAGAAGCTGCGGTTGCTGCGCTGGGAAACAGTTATAGCTGGCACGAGGCTCGCAACGAACGATACCGCAAACGACGGGAGATTGCCTGGGAAATACTCAATGTGCTGGGATGTACCTTCTCAACAGAGCAGTCAGGCATGTTCGTCTGGGCCAAAATACCCAAGGAGAAAGAAAGCGCAGAGGTGTTTGCTGATTCGATCCTGGATACGTACCACCTGTTCCTTACCCCCGGATTTATCTTTGGCTCACAGGGGGATCGATATGTGCGAATTTCACTTTGCTCACCGGTAGAAATGCTGGAGGAGGCATTGAAGCGCCTGCAATTGATTCCTGAAAATAAATAGACGGGAGAGATAACCGATAATAATGAAATGGACCTCAAACTCTTAAATCAGAACTTTTCCTTATGAACATAAGCATTGTCGGTCTGGGCCTGATTGGGGGCTCCCTTGCGCTTGATTTACGTGCGAATGGGTTTGCTTCTCGCCTCACAGGGGTGGATGCACTCCCTGAACACGGTGAGGTTGCCCTGGCAAATGGCTTGGTGGATGAGGTTTTGCCACTGGAAGAGGCCTGTAAGCAGGCAGATGTGGTTATTTTGGCCGTGCCGGTAAATGCCTTACTGCAGGTAATCCCAAAACCCCTGGCAGTTGTAAACCCCGAAGCGGTCGTCATGGACATGGGATCGACCAAGGGCGAAATTGCCCGGAAGATTGCAGCTATTCCCGGCCGTAGTCAGGTCGTCATTGCACATCCCATGGCCGGTACGGAGTTCTCCGGGCCAGAAGCTGCGGTCAGTAATTTGTTTTATCAAAAAGCAGCGATCATTTGTAACCGGGAAGAAAGTTCACCAGCCGCAGTAGCACTGGCAGAACGCTTATTCAAAAGCCTGTTTATGCGCATTCTCTATATGAGCGCAGATGAACATGATGTACATGCTGCTTATGTTTCTCACATTTCGCATATCAGCTCCTTCGTCCTTGCCTTAACGGTTCTGGAAAAGGAAAAAAGCGAAGCCAATATATTCAATCTTGCCAGTGGGGGATTTGCCTCTACCGTACGACTGGCAAAAAGCTCCCCGCGCATGTGGGCGGATGTGTATGAACAAAATACACAAAACATCCTCGACGTACTGGATAATTATATTGAGAAAATCGGGGAATTCAGAGATTTAATCAGCGCCGGAGATTTCGCAGAAACCTTCCGGCTCATGGAATCGGCCAATGATATTGGTCGCATATTGACTCACAACCATTCTCAACAAAAAGTTGCTTCTAACAAATTAGTTCAATGAAAACTTTGCAGATCGAACCCATGGAAAACTGGGGCCTTGGATTAGAAAACTTCATGATTATCTCGGGTCCTTGTAGTGCTGAGACCCGCGATCAGGTGATGCAAACGATAGATGGCGTATCCCAACATCGCGTGCATGTATTGCGTGCCGGAATCTGGAAACCGCGTACACGTCCCAATTCCTTTGAGGGAATCGGGAGTGAGGGCTTGCCCTGGCTCAAAGATGCAGGGAAGGCCGCAGGAAAACCCGTTTGTGTAGAGGTTGCCAATGTGAAACACGTATATGAAGCCCTGAGAGTGGGAGTGGATATTTTGTGGCTCGGTGCCCGGACTACTACCAATCCATTTGCAGTACAGGAAATCGCGGACGCCCTCAAGGGGGTTGATGTACCTGTGATGGTGAAAAATCCGGTGAATCCGGATCTGGAACTCTGGATTGGAGGATTGGAACGAATTCAGGGCGCAGGCATTACCAAGCTGGCTGCTATTCACCGAGGCTTTTCGGTGCAAGGGAACCACGGGTACCGCAATAAGCCTATGTGGGAAATTCCGATCGAATTACGCCGGAGAATTCCAGACTTGCCGATCATTTGTGATCCGAGTCATATTTGTGGCGTTCGGGCTACGATTCCAAAAGTTTCACAAAAGGCTCTGGATCTCAATTTTAACGGACTCATGATTGAGTCGCATATTTCTCCGGACGATGCCTGGAGCGATGCCAAACAGCAGGTTACGCCAGAGCGGTTAGGAGAGATTTTGAATAACCTCGTGTACCGCCAGGAAAAAATCAGCGACCCTAATTTCCTGGGAAAATTAGAATTCCTGCGTGAAATGATTGATGACCTCGATCATCAGATCATCAATACGCTTGCGGATCGCATGAAGATCGCGCGCCAGATCGGAGAGTACAAAAAAGCCAACAACATCACCATCCTGCAGTCAGTCAGATGGGATGAAATCATTCGGGAAAGGCTTGCAGTTTCAACGCCCAAAGGCCTGAGTGAAGATGTGATGAAAGTAATTCTTCAGATGATTCACAAGGAATCCATTCGCCAGCAAGAGCAAGTGATGAATCCGAGTGAGGAAGTAGAACCAGCTGGTGAATAAAGACCCGAATCAATAGACCGGGCATTTGCCAACCATAATCCCGCTCCATACCGACATAGTCGGTTGGGCGGGATTCTGTATATAATTGACTCTGATTGACTATGGAAGGAGAGGTGTCGGGAGTTAGGTGTCAGGAAAGAGTTGAACACATCACAACTCTCGTCTGACCTCTCTCATCTGACCTCTGTTATCTAACATCCTATTTAGTCGCCATATAGGCGGGGGTAAAAATTCTTTTCATACGCTTATCTATATCGCTGACCGTCACGCGACCATCTTTGTCTTCATCCAGTCCGGAGTTTTGACGATAGGCTTTGGAGGGTTTGGCGTACAGGGTGTAACAATAATCCTGATCCAGTGCTTTGGGGTAGAGAACGGCAAGATATAGATCCGTCAGGCTATCGAAATCGCCATATCGTTCCCTAACTGTTTGCAGGTATTTATAGACATAATCCAATTGACCTACCGGATCAAGGCGACTGAGTTCCTCCGAAGAGGTTTTCATCTCCCGGGCCGTAGTCGGCATATACTGAATCAGGCCCACGGCGCCGCTGCCTTTGTAGTTATAGACGGCGGATTTGAATCGGGATTCAGAATACATAATTGCCATCAGCCACTCAGGTGCTACCCGCAACATGGCGGCGATGGTTTTTACTTTTTCCTCAAATTCCTCAGTAGCCGTAATATGCAGGCTTGCCTCATCCATTAAGTATAAAGCCGGAGAAAGGGGGGCCGATATTTCTGAAGCATCTCTGGCAAAAAATAGATTCGGATTAAAAAAGGAATGGGTGAGAAGGTTGGTACATACTACAGCGAGTAGTAACACAATGCCTCCTCGTGGGCTCAGGGGAATCGTTCCATTGAGCGGTCGGGCGACATATTGTTTTCCTGGATTAGCAAGTCGGAGTCGGTGCAACAGCGGCTTCATTGTATCAAAGATTTAAGGGTTTAGCTAACATGCTTAGTTTTGATTGGGATATCTACTAACAAAATTAGCCAAAATGATTAGAACTCCAAACTTTATGCAATAAAATGATATAAAATTTAGCATAATTGGTTAGGATGCTGTGATTTTTAGTAAAGTGGAGAAGGGAATATTCACCAGAGCAGGCAGACAGGTAAGCCCCTTGCCGGACCGGATTGAGATCCGATGTGGCTAACTGCATAGTAGCAGGCCCAATCTTCGATTGTATGTTGTCCGCAGACCCCGATCTGCTGACCCTGTTTTCCCCCTGCGCGCTGCGCTTGCTGTCCCCCACGGCCCAACGCTTTTGCCTACGCGTGGGGGACAATTCGTTGGGACCGTCAGGAGGTGATCTTCGATTGGTATGAAGGTAACCCAAAGGGTTCCCATCGCCGACCCGCTTGGGTGAGAAAGAAGAAGAAAGGGGAAAGACATAAGAAATGATTTTCAATCGAAGATCACCTCCAGGCGGGCAGGCAGATAGAAAAATAGATCATTATTTCGATCCTAAAGCACTAGTCAGGTGCCTTCGCGTTGGCGAATAGGATTGGCGGATTGGAATCCGCCAATAGCCCTTGCTGGGCTAAGCAGGTACGAATGATTAATGGATAACCTGAATACGCTGGTTCAGGAACCGACCGGTTTCATCCGAGAGCTTAAGGAAATAAATGCCTGCACTGAAGCCTGCTACCGGTATCTGAATGCGCTGATTCTGAGGATCGATGACTTGACGAAACAGAAGCCGTCCCCAGGTATCCCGCATTTCCAATCGCAAGGGCGTACCGGGATGTGTATCGACTTGTAAGGCTAATTCGATTTGTTTGTGTACCGGATTCCCCAGAATTTGCAGGTTAATGCCGCTAAGCAGGTGGGGGGAAGTAAGCGCGGTCGGTGCATCGAAATCAAGTTCCATGATCACGGGCAGGTGATCTGACATGCTGATCAGGCTGTTACATACTGCGTTGGGAACGGTGTTGTTGCTATTGCAATTGAGTGGGCCATTGAAACTGAGGCCATCATTGCCAAATGCAGCATAGGTCCCGGGCGCATAGGTAATCCCGGCCTCGCTTCTCCAGAGCGTTTTGCTTGCCAGAATCATATCGAAGCGATCATCCATACCGCCGCCTGCACCACAACCCGTACCGCTGCTTCGGGTAGATTGTGTCATGTGAATTGCGTTGGTACTGCCTCCCCAGCCGCCAGATAAACCTGCAGGATCAATTAATCGGCGAGTGGTATCGGCATTCAGGACGAGTGTTTGATAAGCTGCCTCTGATGGCGTGTATATATTCATATCCCCCATTACCAACACATTTTCAGCTGGTGCATGTACCTCAATCCAGTTGGAAATAGCCTGAGCAGCTACATTACGCGTTAGGGCATTAGCCGTTCCTGAACTTGCTTTGAAATGTGTGACAATGCAATACAGGTAAATGGTATCTCCGGCAGCAGCTGACGCGAGGTCATAGAGCGCATATACATTAATATCCCGAAGTGGGTTTGCAATGACAGTAGTTTTTTCCGCATCATACCCCAGGAGGTCTTTATTATAAAAAATCATGTTGGCAATGTTGGAGCCTGCATCATTCGTCAGGTCTCCATACTCCATACTATTGGTGAAATTAAATGCCAACTGCTTGATCCGATTGACATAGGCAATATTGGGGATCAATTCATTCACGGTAAATATATCCGGACGGTAATGACTGAGAATACTGCGGAGCCACACATCTTTGTCGGCAAGTGGCGGAGCGCAGGTCTCCTGGCTCCCAAACATCAACAGGTTGTATTGCATGACTTTGATGCGCTGCTGGGCAGAGAGAGTGAATGCGCTGAAGAAGAGTAGGGTAACAAAAAGAGATAGGGTCAATAAATATCGCATGGATGAGTGTTTAGTGCTGCAATTTAAGGCTTCTTGTTGTAGAATCTGGCCGTAAATTTGTGCTTTTCGGGGAAAAGCGTTGTTTTGTAAAGCACCCTCATCTCAATAATAAAAATCACATGTTGCTTCTGGCACTGGCTCTCGCCCCCGTCGCCTTTCTCTTTACTTATGTATATCTACGGGATACGTACGAACCCGAACCGCTTAAACACCTGATTATCAGTTTTTTACTGGGGATTATGGTCGCTTTCCCTGTGATTCTGTTAGGACAACAACTGACTGTACTTACGGGAACTTCCACCGAATCCAACTGGATAAATCTATTGGTCTATGCATTTGTGGTGGTAGCGCTTACGGAGGAGGGTTTTAAATACCTGGCTGTTCGCTTGTATATGTATCGTCATAAAGAGTTTGATGAGCCCTATGATGGAATTATGTATGCGGTGGCGGTTTCGCTGGGCTTCGCTGCGATTGAGAATGTGCTGTATGTGTTTATGTCTGGTGATGAAGCGATTCAAACGGGCGTATTGCGGATGTTTACAGCAATTCCGGCCCACGCCGTGTTTGGCGTCGTGATGGGCTATTTTATGGGACATGCAAAGTTCCAGGAAGATAAAAACAAAGCCATATTAGACCATTTGAAAGGTCTGGGACTAGCGGTATTACTGCACGGACTATACGATTATTTCCTGTTTTTGGGAGATGAATATTTGTTAATTTTTACGCTGATTACCCTGGTGCTAGGCGTATACCTTTCCCGTAAAGCGATCCGGGAGCATGCAGATAATTCTCCTCATCGTGAGATGGCTCCTCCGCCAGAACTCGATACCCCAACTGATTCGGACTCGTTGACATGATCAAACACGAAGCGCTACAGGGTTTGCTGGATGAGGCCTATGATCGGTATAATCAGCCTGATTTTATTGAGGAAGATCCCATCAGTATTCCGCATCAGTTCCGGCAAAAAGAAGATATTGAAATCTCCGGCTTTTTGACTGCGCTCATTGCCTGGGGGAGACGTGTTATGATTATGCGAAATGCGCAGAGCCTGGTTGAACGAATGGACCTGGCTCCTTATGAGTTTGTCATGCAGGCCAGTGAGGAGGAGTTGGCGCGGCTCGATGGATTTGTACACCGAACCTTTAATGCGATAGATGCCCATGCCCTGGTGCTCGCCCTACGGCGGGTATATCAGGAAGAAGGGGGACTGGAGGCGATTTTTGCAAATGGGCTTACCGAAACTTCTGAAAACGTCTATTCTGCCCTGACCTCCGCCAGGACTCAATTGCTGGCAAGTGCTGATTTTCCTAAAAGAAGCCAAAAGCATGTGGCGAATCCGGCGACCGGTTCTTCTGCTAAACGCATCAATATGTACCTCCGATGGATGGTGCGGAAAGATAAGCGCGGCGTGGATTTTGGCATCTGGAAGGGAATCGGAATGCATCAGCTGATTTGTCCTCTGGATGTACATACAGGCAATGTAGGCCGGAAACTGGGCCTGCTCACCCGCAAACAAAATGATTGGAAAGCTGCGCTGGAGTTGACAAATGCCCTGCGTGCTTTCTGTCCGGAAGATCCTGTCAAATACGACTTTAGCCTCTTTGGCCTCGGTGCGTATGGAGAGGTTTGAAGAAGACGGAAGACAGAAGACAGAAGAGAGAAGACAGAAGACAGAAAAGTGAAATGTTAAA
>CAYGTH010000177.1:9306-13450 GCA_964352745.1 uncultured Bacteroidia bacterium | reverse complement strand
AGAATTACGCGCCCAATCAACGTCAGTTACAGGAACTTCGGGTAGTTCCGGGGGGATAAAGGCCCAGTGCTCTTTCCATTCTGCGCCTTGTTCGATCCATCTGGCGATCAGGGCTTTTTCTCCATTTGAAAGGCTCAGGTGTGATTCTGGTGGGGGCATCTGCACTTCCGGGTCGGATGAAATAATGCGTTGCCAGGCTTTGCTTTTATTGAGGTTTTTCGGGACAAACGCATACCCGCCGGATTCTGCAAGCCGGGCAAAAGCAGCTGCTTCTTTATCGAGTCTTAATTCAGCCTCACGGGTATTTTCATCCGGCCCATGACAGGCATAACAGCGATCAGACAATATCGGTCGAATATGAAAATTGAAATCAACGGTTTCAGGAAGCTCCTGGTAAGCTTCTGCGATTTCATCCGGAAGCGGGGACTGGCAGCCCGACACTATCCATGCCGTAAGCAGGTAACAGCCTGCTATTTTCCATACCGTTCTTGCAAGGTCATCAAACATAAATAAAGCTTATCCGTCCTTGATTTTGCGTTTTTTCTTTGAGGCTTTGGCAAATGGATTAAACTCCAGACATAGCTGCACCCAGTAGGCGAGGTCGTCCTCCAGGTCAAATCCATGTGGCGTAACAAAGATATATCCCTTCATCGGCCTTCCGGTAAAATCCATCGGCAAGCATTCCTCCTTTTCGATTTCTCTAAGATAAGCATCTTCGCCAATACGGGCCATCAGGAGACTATCTCCATATTTTTTATCAATATGAATCCCGCAAAGCATCTTGTCATCTACCTTGAAACATAGCCCGCCCATCATTTTCAGTTCCGTAAAATCAGCTGCTTTCCGGGCTAGTTTTTGACGGATTCGGTCTGCTAACAATTCGTCGTATGGCATATTGACTTAGGTTGTGGGTCTAACAAATTTACCTAATAAAAATCCAAAAAACGCAAACTGAATGGCTCCTGCAATGCCTTCTACCGCTATCCATTCGCCTACATTCGCAACCATATACTTATCTGGCTCCACCAATGCCAAATAACTAACAAAAAATAACCCAGCCATCCATGCAAATTGGAGCCCTCGTTTGACTTCAAAGTGTCCATGGGCCCACTTCAGATATAGAGCCGTCAATACGATACCTTGAATCAGCATGGTCAGCAATCCGAAATACATCAAGGGCGGTTCTCGCATAAAGGGAATGGAAGCATAGTGTTCGGCATTAATGGCAAAATGAGAAACAGCCTGAACGAGGAAGGAAGCGCCTATGTAGCTTAGACCATGTTTGGAACGCTAATTTCCTTAGAAAATACTGACTTCAGGAACCTGATCTTCGCCATTTTTACTCGAAATAGCTCGCTATTTCTGCGCAAAATGACTTGTCAGAACCCTAAATTCAGCATTTTCGCTAACAAATTTTCTGTCCCAAACATGGTCTTAGGCTTTCAGGAAGGGAATCTATTTTCATTAAAATGGTTGGGTCTAACATGGCCATCTCATTAATATTCTATCTATTCTTCGATTTACTGTTTTTTGCCGGATTAGTTTTTATTATTCTCTTTAAAATTTGCATCCAACGCCTACCTTATGCGCCGTGCGACTTTAGGAGCATGGACGGGACGTCATAGGGCTGCTCATTTTTTATAATTTCTCAATTTCTTCTTTCGATAATCCTGTCATCTTCATGATAAGTTCAACGCCAAGATTATTGATTTTCATTTCCTTCGCTATTTCGATTGTTCTTTTTTCAGCACCCTCTTCTCTTCCTTCTTCTCTTCCTTCTTCCCTTCCTTCTTCCCTTGATGTATCAACAACATTTTTTATATCTCTGTAATATTTTAAGCTTTCTTCATAAGCTTCTCTCTCTTCTGCTGTGAATTTAGCAATTTCGGCAGTCGCAAATAATTTTTGAAATATTCTATTCTGCAATTTTTGAGGACGATTTTGTAATTCTGCCAGATGTCTAAATACATAAAGCCACTTATCAAATTGATTTTCTAATTCTTTTTCTTCCTTTTTAAATTTTGGCAATTCTACATAGATGAATTTCAATTTATCTGAAAAAATTTCGCCTCTTTGATTTTTCAGTTCGATGACGTGTAGTAATTCTTCTTCATTTTTGTGGTCATCAAATATAAAATCCAATATACCTACCGTATAAACGGGTTGAAGTCGATAGTCCCAATCCCCTTTTTTTGCTTGTTCTTGTATTGGAAAAGAAGAATAATAAATGCTTCTATCTTTGAAAAAATTTTGCTTCGCTTTCTGTATTTCTACTATAAATCGTTCTCCTGATTTTCCTATACAATACAAATCAAATATAGCTTTACGATCCAGGTCACTTTGACCCAAATGCTCATTTCTGGAATAAGTTAATTCCTCTATTTTTCTATTATCTGGAAGTATTTGATTTAGAAAATCTATTAATAGTTCCTTATTGGGCTCACTTCCAAACAGTTTTTTAAACCCGAAGTCCGTTAAAGGATTTATATATTTACCAGCTAAATTACTCATTTTTAGTTATTTATAAAAGCAACTATCATTTGCTTCCATTACAAAAATAAGCTTTTTTTGCTTCTTCATTTTTGATTTATCACCTCCGTTTTTAGGTAAATCGGTTAGTTTTGATATTTTTTTGAAGTTGCACCTAACCACATATATACTCGATTCATGTTGATCGCAGCATAAATTGGTCCCTGGAATATTGCTACCGAACAAGTAAGCCAGCGCCTCCCTGTTCGGTAGCATTATTATCAATTATGCCGGCACCATTCCGTGTGGATCGATCACGTACTTTTTCGCAGCACCCCCGTCAAAATCCATATAGCCTTCTGGTCCCTGGTCCAGGCTGATTACCTGTACATTCACCGCATCAGCTATATTGATTTTTCCATATAAAATGGCCTGCATCAGGTTACGGTTATACTTCATAACGGGAGCCTGGCCTGTCATAAAATGATGAGACTTTGCCCAACCCAATCCAATCCGGATACTCAGGTTACCCACCTTTGCATTCTCATCTACGCCACCCGGATCACCGGTTACATAGAGTCCGGGAATACCGATTCCGCCTCCTGCTCGTGTTACTTCCATCGCTGCATTCAGGACGGTGGCAGGTTGCTCCACACTGTGTCCAGATCCATGGCCTCTGGCTTCAAAGCCTACACAATCCACTGTGCAATCTACTTCCGGAATCCCGACGATCTGGGCTATTTGTTCGGCCAGCGTAGCGTCTTTCCGCAAGTCCACTGTTTCGCAGCCAAAGCTTCTCGCTTGCGCTAATCTCTCCGGAATCATATCCCCTACGATCACGACAGCGGCCCCCAACAAGTGGCAGGAAGCTGCACATGCCAAGCCAACCGGTCCTGCACCTGCGACATATACTACGGCACCCGGCTTCACACCTGCTGAAACGGCCCCATGATAACCAGTAGGCAGAATATCTGAAAGAAGGGTCAGGTCTCTGATTTTTTCCATGGCCTGATCCTTATCCGGAAACTTCAATAAATTGAAATCGGCATACGGCACCATGACATACTCCGCTTGCCCACCGATCCAGCCTCCCATATCCACATAGCCATAGGCGGCTCCCGGTCTATCCCCATTGACACTCAGGCAAATACCGGTTTGCTGTTCTTTACAATTTCGGCAGCGTCCACAAGCAATATTAAAAGGGACAGACACCAAATCTCCCACCTCCAGAAATTCAACATCACGCCCTTTTTCAAGCACTTGTCCGGTGATTTCATGGCCAAGAATTAAGCCTTCGGGTGCAGTTGTTCGTCCGCGTACCATGTGTTGATCACTCCCACATATATTGGTGGAAACGATCTTCAGGATCACGCCATGATGGCATTTTCGGTCTCCAAGCGCCAATTCCGGAAAAGCAATGTTTTGCACTTCCACGACGCCGGGTTTGATGTAAGCGAGTCCTCGGTTAGTAGCCATACTGTTAAAAGGTTATGGGTTGAGAAATGAATTTACGAGCTTGTATTTGAAGAAATCTTCTGTCTTACGCTTTTCCCCTGCATTCCTGCGGAATGCTGTCCTTTTCCTGTCTCCATTGACCCTTCCGCTGCAAGCCCGTTTCCCTCCAAAGGGAAACGACCCACCGCCACAGGTGATCTTTCTTCTTCCCTCTTCTTTC
>CAYGTH010000177.1:0-9206 GCA_964352745.1 uncultured Bacteroidia bacterium | reverse complement strand
GCTAATATCTCCTTCACCACTTTCCCATGTACATCCGTCAGGCGAAAATCCCGTCCCTGGAATGGATACGTCAGGCGTTCATGATCAAAGCCCAACTGATGCAGAATCGTTGCCTGCAAATCGTGGATATGGACCCGGTCCTTGACCCCGGAGTATCCCAATTCATCGGTTTCTCCGTGCGAAACGCCTCCCTTGATACCGCCTCCCGCCATCCACATCGTAAAGGCATCCGAATGATGGTCGCGGCCCGGCCATCCGGTATAAATTCCGTTCCGGTTTTCCTGCATAGGCGTACGGCCAAATTCCCCTCCCCAGACAATCAGGGTTTCTTCCAACAGACCCCGTTGTTTGAGATCGCGGATCAAGGCCGTCATCGGCTGATCGACCTCTTTGCATCGGTTTGCATGTCCGATATTGAGGCTGGTCCCTTCGGCCGTTCCATGCACATCCCATCCCCAATGAAACAGTTGAACAAATCGCACCCCTTTCTCAACCAGTTTTCGGGCGAGGAGGCAATTATTGGCAAATGATTCCTCTCCCGGAGCGGTACCGTACATTTCGTGGATATAGGCCGGTTCATCGGAGATATTCATCACTTCCGGCACCGTTACCTGCATGCGGTGTGCAAGTTCAAACTGGGAAATCCGGGTCAGGATTTCGGGGTCATTTACAGATTCATAATGCTCCTGATTGATCTGGCTAATGGCATCAATGGTTTGCTTCCGCACATCTCCGGAAACGCCTTTGGGATTGGAGACATATAAGACCGGATCGCCTTTCGAGCGGCATTGCACGCCCTGATGAACGGTAGGCAAAAAACCACTTCCCCATGCACTTTTGCCCGCGCTGGGCGTATTTCCTCCTGAAACCAGGACCATATAAGCTGGCAGGTTTTCATTCTCCGAGCCCAGGCCATAGGTCACCCAGGAGCCCATACTCGGCCGTCCCAATTGGGCTGAGCCGGTATGCATCAGCAATTGGGCGGGTGCATGGTTAAACTGATCGGTATGCATCGCTTTTAAAAAGGCAACCTCATCGACAACGCCTTTGAAATCGCTGAGTTGGTCAGACACCCAGGCACCGGATTTTCCATATTGCGCAAATGTTGACTGCCCGCCCAGCATCTGGGGCACTCCCTGAATAAAGGCGAATTTCTTCCCTTTCAAGAGAGAATCGGGACAGTCCTGCCCATCGAGACGAGTTAAAGCAGGTTTGTAATCAAACAACTCCAATTGAGAAGGCCCACCCGCCATGTGTAAGAAAATGACCCGCTTGGCTTTTCCAGCGAAATGCGGAATTCCATCCATCAGATTTCCGGGAGCGGCTGTAGCCCTGGCTTCCGGGCCTGAATATCCTGTCAGCGATTGCAAAGCCAGTGCCCCCAGTCCGAGTCCACAATCCCGCAGGAAATGGCGGCGGGTTTGGTAGCTCAATCGCTTGTATTGAAGTTCTTGGTTGAGTTGATCTACAGGTTTCATTCTTTGGTAATAAAAGCATCCAGGTTCATGATCGTATTGGCCACCATAGCCAGGGCTGCCAGTTCTGTACAAGTCGTTTCTTCACATTCAATCGGAAAGGCTGCATACGCCAATAAGGCTTGTTGGGCAGCCACATCTTCAGTATAATGAGCCGCTGTTGTCTCAAACATAGTTTCCAATTGGATCAGGGTTGCTGGAGAAGGAGGCTTCAGAATGGCCCGTTGGTACATTCGCTCAATTGTAGCAGGAACCTCAGATTCCTGAGCTTGGGCACTCATGGCCAGGGCCAAAGCAGCTTCCAGATATACCGGATCATTGAGGGTAACGAGTGCCTGCAAAGGCGTATTAGTCGCAATCCGGCGAGAAGTACAGACTTCGCGGCTGGGGCTGTCAAAACTCATAAAAGAAGGATAGGGGCTCGTTCGTCGCCAATAGGTATAAACCGCTCTTCGGTATCGGTCTTCTCCTGTACTTTCCGTCCAGTTTTCACCATTATAAACCACTTTCCATACCCCTTCAGGCTGCGGCGGCATTACACTTTTTCCATACATTTTCGAGCTCAGTAATCCGCTAACCGCAAGTGCCTGATCGCGCACCTGCTCAGCGGAAAGACGCACTCTTGCTCCCCTGCCCCAGAGTCGGTTTTGAGGATCCCGGTCAGCCATTTCGGCTGATACAGCAACAGATTGGCGATAGGTGGCAGACATCACGATTTCCCGCAAGAGGGCATGGATATCCCATTTAAAATCGTCCCGAAAGCGCAAAGCGAGCCAATCCAGCAATTCCGGATGGGAAGGCGGTGTGCCTTGTGTTCCTAAGTCTTCGAGGGTTTCCACAATTCCCCTGCCCATCAGTTGTTCCCAAAACCGGTTGACCATCACCCGGGCCGTGAGTGTATTTTCCGGACTGATAATCCATTGGGCAAGGGCAAGGCGGTCCGGCGTATTTTCAATGGATGCGGATGCTGCCAGGGAAGCAGGAACTCCAGGCTTCACCCTTGCTCCGGGATTCGTCCAACTCCCTCGCGTAAAGACATGGGTGTTGCGCCGAAAATCACCCTGCTGCTCCTTCATGATCGGCACGGATTCCGCCCGGGTATTTAATACTTTCATAAAGGCACGCTGTACCGGCTCAAAGTCTTGCTGTTCCTGACCGGGTAATCCCTCAAAGAGTGCAAACCAGTTGAGGGTAATTTGAGCACCTTTTTTTTCGTCTCCGATAAACTGCACCCAGATTCTATGCTGACCTTGTTGTTTTTCCGCCGGAATGGTCATTCGCTGATAACCCTTCATGCCTTTTTTCACGACAAATCGACCTAATTCAGGGCCTCCCAGGGCATCGAGGGTGAATTTTAGCATGCCCCCCTCTTTCATGCCCCGGATATTGATGAGCAATTCCCGCTGCCCTTCCAGATTTAATAGGGGCATTCGCGCATATCCGCCAGCCCGAAGCAGTAAGAATTTGGTGTCTGCCAAAGCAGCATTTGTCAATGAATCCAGGGTATGCGCATGAATTTTGGGCTCCGTAATATGGAGAAACTCCCGATACCGCCGACTGCGGTTTGTTTCTGATGTTTCGCTTTGGGCTTTCACCCAGTTAATAATTTGCTCCACCTTTTCGGCTTCCGCTGCTCCATAAAACTTAAACACCGGGGTTTCTGCATAGACATCGGCATCAGCTGATTGATTAAAAATGCTCATGAATCGGTAAAACTCGTCATGTCGAATCGGGTCATAGGGATGGCTATGGCACTGAACACATCCAAATGAAGTCCCCATCCATACTTCCCAGGTCGTATTGACCCGATCAATGACAGCGGCTACACGGTATTCTTCATTGTCCGATCCGCCTTCATCATTGGTCATGGTATTGCGATGAAAGGCGGTTGCGATGTACTGATCTTCTGCGGGTTGGTCCAACAAATCTCCTGCAAGTTGCTCAACCGTAAATTGGTCAAAGGGCATATTCTCATTGAATGCCCGGATCACCCAATCCCGGTATCGCCAGATTTCGCGGTGCGGATCTCTTTCATAGCCTTTGGTATCAGCATATCGGGCGAGGTCCATCCACATCGCCGCCCAGCGTTCCCCATAGGCGGAAGAACTGAGTAATTCATCAACTAATGCTGAATAGGCTTCCTCGCTGGGATTTGCGCAGAATTGAGCCAAACGCTCAGGACTGGGCGGTAAGCCTGCCAGGTCCAAGCTCGCCCGCCGGGCGAGGCTTGCACAATCCGCCTCTGGTGAAGGAGAAAGGCCATTTTTAGTCAATTTTGCCAGGATAAAACGGTCGATATCATTGTTGATCCCTTCCAGATGCTTTGCAGGTAAGTCTGTATCCCCTGGAACTTTCTGTTGTTGGGGCGGCACATAAGCCCAGTGTCGTTCCCATTTGGCACCCTGCGCAATCCATGTCCGCATCAATTCGATCTCTTCTTCAGAAAGCGCGTCTTTTTCATACGGCATCCGCACTTCCGGATCGTGGTGGGTAAGCCTCCGCATGAATTCACTGCCATCCGGATCACCGGGAATAATCGCGGGCACTCCGGACTCGGTTGCTGCCAGGGCATCGGCTTCAAACAGCAGGCTAAAGCCGCCAGATTGCTTGACGCCCCCGTGGCAGGAAATGCATTTGGTATTAATAATGGGGCGAATTTGACTATTGAAGTCAACTTTCGGCGTATGGCAGCCGATGGAGGAAATTAGCAGTGTTATTGCCCAAATGGCAACAAATCCCCGGTGTTTCTGGAGGCTAGTGATCCACAAAAATTCAGAAATAAATTGGCGAAACATCAAACTAAATTATACGAGGTTCATCAAAGGAAAAGTAAGGAAGTCCATAAATCAACATACATATTTTCAAGCAGACTAGCCCTATTCCAATCAGGTACTGCACCCGTTTGCACTCTCAAACTAAATCTCAATCAGGCCAATATCTCTTTCACCACCTTTCCATGTACATCGGTCAGGCGATATCGGCGACCTTGAAATTTATAGGTAAAGCGCTCATGATCAATGCCCAGCAAATGCATCAAAGTCGCCTGGAAATCATGGACATGCACGGGGTCTTTGACCACGTTATAACTAAAGTCGTCCGTTTTGCCGTAGCTCATTCCCTTTTTCACCCCGGCTCCTGCCATCCACATGCTGAAACATTTGGGGTGGTGATCCCGCCCATAATTAGTTGCTGTCAATGCTCCTTGCGAATAGTTCGTTCGCCCAAATTCACCTCCCCAGATTACGAGGGTATCTTCCAATAAACCTCGCTGCTTGAGGTCAATGATCAGGGCTGCGGATGCTTGATCTGTTTCACGGCATTTATTGCGAATGTTGCGGGGCAGATTGTCGTGATGGTCCCAGCCTCTGTGATAGAGTTGAATAAATTTCACGCCTTTTTCGGCAAGTCGCCGTGCCAGCAGGCAATTCGCGGCATAGGTCCCGGGAATACGAGAATCGTCTCCGTACAGGTCAAAGATATGATCGGGTTCATCAGAAGTATCCGATACTTCCGGTACTGAGGTCTGCATTCGGAAAGCCATTTCATACTGCGCGATGCGGGCTTCAATTTCCGGATCAGGAAATGCTTCCAGTTGGCCTTCCTGCATCTGCCGGAGAATATCCAGTTGGTTTTTTCTGTCCAGGTGATCGATTCCCGGGGGATTATTGAGGTATAACACCGGATCTTTCCCCGCCCGAAACCGAACGCCCTGATGCTCAGAAGGCAAAAACCCATTGCCCCACAATCGCGCGTATAAAGGCTGACCGCCGCTATTTTTGGTAATGAGCACAATAAAAGCCGGGAGGTTTTCATTATCACTGCCCAGGCCATAATCAATCCAGGAGCCCATCGCGGGTCGCCCCGGAAATTGAGAACCGCTCTGCATAAAGGTAATCGCCGGATCGTGATTGATCGCATCGGTATGCAGGGAATGAATCAGGCACAACTCATCAGCGATCTGAGAATGAAAAGGCAACAATTCACTCATCCAGTTGCCTGACTGCCCGTATTGTTGAAAATCAAATTGTGAACCGGCCAGCGGAAAAGAGGTCTGCCCCGCCGTCATCCCTGTCAATCGTTGCCCATTCCGCACAGACTCGGGCAATTCCTCTCCATTCATTTTTCGCAGCAAAGGTTTGGGATCCCATAAATCCATCTGGGCAGGGGCGCCACTCTGGAAGAGATAGATCACGCGCCTGGCCTTAGCGGCAAAATGAGGCAAGTCTGACAAACCTGTCAGCCTGTTCCCCGGCTTGCCAGCGAAGAGAGAGGAGGGATTCATCAGAGAAGCCAGCCCCAAAGCGCCAAATCCCATAGCAGATTTTACCAGAAAATCTCTGCGGCTTTGAAGGTTGAGGTAGTTTTCACAATCAGACATGGGGTTGGGGTCAATTCGTTATTCTGGGATTAGGTAAGAGTTGGCAGATCGGGGTCTGCCAACAACAGCAGATCGGGGTCTGTAATCCCTGCAGATTATTCATAGAGTAACCTACCAAATTTTTCGTCTATTTCCAGTTATTTCAGCTTAATTAATTGGCATCTCAACTGGCATTGATTTTCGCCACTCGATTACCTTCGCAGCAAGTTCCCGGACGATTGTCGGTTTGTCTGCTGCCTGGTTGTTTTTTTCTGCGGGATCCATTTTCAGGTCAAATAACTGGGCACTGCTTCCATCTGCATTCATCAGGAGTTTCCAATCGCCCGCTCTGATGGCAAGGCTGGGGGAACGAAAGTTCTTGTTTCCCGGCTGGATGGAGCCGCCCGGATTGCTGGCATATTCCCACATGATCGGCGGTACTTTTTCCAATGGAGTCCCCAGCAAAGCCTGGCTTTTATCTGTCCCATCCAGTGTGTCCGGATATTCAAGCTCTAATAGGGAACAAATCGAGGGAAAGAGATCCATAGCAGCCATAACGGTGGTAGAATCAGTTTCTCCTCTTGGAATATGGCCCTTCCAGGATACGATTAGGGGTTCCCGAATTCCCCCTTCATACAGACTCCATTTCCGGCCGAATAAGCCCCCCGTAAATCCCGGTGGATAATGTGCGCCTTCGTACCCTTCCGGATAGCGTTTGGCGGTATAATAATATGGCCAGTCGGTAGGGCCATTGTCGCTCGCCAGAATAATGAGCGTATTATCAAGTTTGCCCAGGCTGTCGAGGGTCGCCACAAATCGCCCGATTTGCCCGTCCATCTCCTGTAAGACGGCAAAAAATTTTTGTTCGAAGGGGTTTTCCGTTACCTCGCTCCAGGCTGCCCAATTCACAGAGTCAGGCAAAAAGGGATCATGCACATCATTGGGGCATAGATTGATATAAAAAGGCTGCTCCCCGGATGCCTGGATAAAATCGAGCGCATGGTCTACATAAATCCGGGTTGACTGATGTTTTTCCGCCCAAATGATTTCTCCTTTTCCCAGTGCTGCACTTTGCTTGGAGAGCTTATCATTAGGGAATAAGATCCGGTTGCCGATCCCTTCAAAAGAGACCAAAGATTGATCAAATCCGTATTCGGTTGGAAAAGGAACCTCTCCCAGATCTCGTCCTCCCCCCATGTGCCATTTCCCAAAATGCCCGGTAGCATATCCCGCTTGCTTCAGGGTTTTGGCCAATGTAGGAGCTTCCGGATTGAGGTAATTTGCCATAGCTCGTTTGGCATTTTGTTGAGAACTGGCAATGTAGGAATGGATTTGATATCGCATGGGATACCGACCTGTGTTGAGGGCTACTCGTGAGGGCGAACATATTGGGGAATTCACATAAAACTGGTTGAATTTTGTACCCTGATTTGCGATCGCATCAATATAAGGAGTGGGCACAATGGAATTGCCATAACAGCCCAAATCCCCATAGCCCATATCATCGATAAAAATGATTGCTACATTCGGTCGAATCGCCGCACGCTCTTCCGAACAACTCAGTCCCGAAAGGAGCACTATGCAGGCAAATATTCTCCAGACAAATCTGTTGATCAGCTTTTGAAAGCTCCATAAAGAAGAGAGAGGAAATTGCATAAATCGAGCGGATTGATCAGTGATGAATCAGATTGCTGCTTTCGCCAATTGATATACAGAATTCTGAATCGCTCCTTCAAACTCAACTCCCTTCGCGCTTTTCAGGCGATACTTAATTTCCATGATCCAGGTGGGTTGTATATCCGGTAGGTGAATGAATACCGTCTTGCCATCTTCACTTACCGAAATGTTGCTGATAGTCAGGGATTGCTCATTGTAGCGGTCTGAGCCGTATTTCCGGGTGCGCTTGATGTCCCAGGTATTTACTTCAAACCATTCCGGATTTCCGGCAGCTTTCCGGTCGAGGGGTTCGCTGAAGGTCAATTCCATTCCTCCTTCCAGTGCCTGCATGTTGACGGGAAGGTGAAGTGCTTTTCCGGTATATCTCACCCGGTACAAGCCTCCCACCTGTATCATTCGACTGGTAGCCCAGGCCGCCATTCCACAGCCATATAGCTGCCCGTCTTTGGGGTTAAATCGCGCTCGCATTATGCCCGTCGGAAATTGCGGCAGCGGCATTTCGACCATACCTCCCTGTTCCCGATTCCCTACTTGCTGGGTCAGGACTGCGAATATTTTCCCATAGCCG
Organism: uncultured Bacteroidia bacterium; assembly: GCA_964352745.1. Taxonomy (GTDB): domain Bacteria; phylum Bacteroidota; class Bacteroidia; order J057; family J057; genus CAYGTH01. Next base: position 1,129 of record CAYGTH010000177.1, on the reverse strand, counting down.
TAAGATAGATTGAGCAGGCTTCCATTTAAGGGACCCCATCGATCTGAGTCTGCCCAAAGCAATTCGGAAGGGGAACGGTCGTACTTCATATCAATCCAGGCCATCGGCTGGATCATGGCAGCATCGGAGGAGTCAGCAGGCGCGCCATAACCCCACATATTTCCATAAAATCCGCCTTGGGTTACGCGATTGATGCGATTCATGGGATTCCAGAATCCCTGCTGGTCCGTCACATAAAAAGAGCCGTCCGGATTCAGGCAAACGCCATTTGCTGCTCGAAATCCATTTGCCAGAATTTCAGAAGTGCTACCGTCTGCGCTCACTTTCATGAGGGTCCCATGTTGGGGAACCAGTGAAGTTCGAGCATGTCTCCCGCTTTTTGCATAATAGAAATTTCCGGCAGCATCCGTCTGAAGCCCCATTGCAAATTCGTGAAAATGCTCCGTCACCTGATGGTCGCTATTGAAGCTTTCGTAGTAATCAGTTTCGCCATCTCCATTCAAGTCGATCAGTTTCACAATCTGATCCCGACATGAGACATAGATTTCGCCCTTATGCAATTTGATCCCCAGGGGCTGAAACATCCCCGTGGCAATCCTCCGCCAGGTAGTAGCACCAGCAGATTGTGTAATGCCTTCTACGCGCCACACCTCTCCATCTATGGTAGAAACAACTGCCGATTCACCGCCCTCCGTAAAGTCAATCCCCGTCAATCGCATTCGGCTTTTCCATGGATTATCCTGGGGTAATGCCAACACATCTACGGCATAGGCATCGTCCTCATCCCCTGCAATAATCGGGCTTTCCAGCAGTTCCGGGTATTGGGAATTGCTGCCCTTTACGTAGGATTCCAGGGATACGGGAGGGGAAGTGGTTTGGGCGAATGCAGCGACCGATTCCTGGCTGCGAGCTGACAAATAAATCGTCAGATTCGTAGCAGTAGTGGAAATATTCGCAACAACATAGCCTTCCTCAGTTGCGACCTCCACGCCCACTCCCTTGATGGATACAGCTGTACCTGCCGGAGCAATTCGCAGCTTAAGCGTTTGTGTTGCGTTTTGAATATTCAAGGTGCGGCTGATAATGGGCTTTTCCCCCACTTCAACAAGGTCATAGGTTTCCAACACAG
>CAYGTH010000176.1:0-13470 GCA_964352745.1 uncultured Bacteroidia bacterium | reverse complement strand
AATCCCCAATCCCAACCAAACAGTATTGGAATTTCTGCATGCCCAACCCGATTTCCAGGGGAAAATTACAGCTTTTGGCTCATGGGATGTGTTTCCATTTATTGTAAATGAAGAACGCAGCGGGATTCCCGTGAATGCGGGCTTTGAACTCGCAAGCGGAAATACGCTCAGCGATCGCGAACAATTCCTCAATGAGTTACAGCCGCAGGTTCCCAGCCCATGGAGTACTGTCAGGCTGGATGCATTCACCCATCACTACGCCCTCGAATGCCTCAAAAAAAATCGCCCGCGCGTCCTTTACATCGCCTATGGGGAAACCGATGATTTTGCCCACGATGGCCATTATGATGCCTATCTCAAATCAGCGCATCAAACGGATGCCTTTATCGCAGAAATCTGGAATTGGGTGCAGAATGACCCGGAATATAAAGATAAAACTGCGCTCCTAATCACTACTGACCATGGGAGGGGAACTGTCCCAAAGGAAACCTGGAAGCACCACGGAAAAGGAAATGTCGCAGGGTCTGATGAGATATGGATAGCCGCTATCGGGCCACACACCTCAGCCCTCGGCGAGGTCAAGGAAAAAGGCCAACTCTACCAAAATCAGATTGCTGCAACTGTAGCCGCTTTGCTGGGGATTTCTTTTAAAGCGGAACAACCCGTAGGGAAGGTTATCAAGGCAATCACAAAATAATTCTTCGATTCGAAGGAGGCGTTCATTAGCGGGCTCACGCGAAGCCTCCAAGAAAAAAATTCTCTGTGTCTCCGTGGCTCTGTGTTCAATTCTCTTTTTCTCTCACACAAAGCCGCGAAGTCGCAAAGGAAGAAGCACTTTAGATGAAATTTGAATTTGAGATTGCACTTTGAATTTGAACTTGCCAGCCGTCAAGACTACTCTGCGTCTCCCCGCCTCTGCGTTCAATTGCTCCGTGGCTCCACGTAATTCATCCCCGCTCATACTGCCCCGTCTCCTGATTCCGGACACAGGATTTCCAGGGAATTACGCGACCCTGCATCGCGACATATACACCCGCCGGGACATATTCAACTGCCCCAATTGCAATCCCGACCTGAATGGGCGCATCTGAATTGGCGAATTGTTCCGGGCGCATCGCTCCTGTCAGAATAATTACTTTGTTGGGGATATCAGCAAGTGCGGCAGCGGTTTCCAGTAGGGTATCCGTTCCGTGCGTAATAATCAGGTTGTTAGCAGCTGAATTTGCACATACCTCCTGTAGTTCCAATCGATCCTGCTCCGTAATATCGAGGCTGTCTTTTTGCAGCACCGTCTGGATTTCGTAGCTAAAAGAGGGGTTGAGCTTCTCCAATATTCGGACAACAGCGGGCGGGCCTATTTCAAATGCATACCCTTTTTGCGTGCGGGGATAGTCCTTGTCAATCGTACCACCGGTTTGAAGAAAAGTGATGTGCATGGCCTAGAGTTGAGCAGGATTCATGGCGAGTGCTTCCAATTGGTTAACATACGCTCCTACATGTCGCCCATCTACGATCGCATGATGTACCTGCACCGAAAGTGGCATTTTTATCTTCCCATTTTCCTCAAAATACTTGCCCCAGGTAATACGCGGCACAGAATCTCCCGGATGATAGCCCATCGCATGCTGAAAAGAGGTGAAAGACACCCAGGGAATGGAAGACAGAAACAAGAGGTCATCCCGTTCTTCATCATCCATCGAAGGATCGGATTTCATCTGTTCCATTTTGGCAAGGGCGTCAGCGGTAAATACGCCTGCCTCCTGATGAAAGGGAACGGTACAGAAACTAAATACATCGGCTGCTTCCGTCCAAACCGTAAAGGAAGGATCTACCCGATCATATTCAATCACTTCATTGTCTCGAATTCGCCACCGAAACTCCTTGATATCATTCGCTACCCGAGAGATGAGGTACACAATCGAAGGGGTAAACGGCAGGCCATTCGCTTTGAGAAATGGCAATAAGGCAGTGATCTCAACATTCGCACAAATATTAAAATGCGGATGATTCATTTGGTTGAAAAAATCGAAATGTCGTTGGCGGTGAGGACTCGAAAAGGTAATTGGGGTATAGCTCATATTCAGCGGATTAATCGAAGAACAAAGATAAGGATCTGGCTTTACAATTGCGGCTTTCCATCCAGATTTCCTATGCAAGCAGCAGAAGGAAATTTGGGGGAATATATCCAGCATCCACAACTGGGATTCCCATTCCACTTTCACCTTTTCGCCTTTCAGATAATTTGCCTAACTTCCCTATACAATGCGAACAGCTGTAATCAGATCGACGGGGGCCTATGCGCCTAAGCGGATACTTACGAACCAATATTTTGACGAATTATTGGGAACAGACGTGAGTACGTGGCTTGAAAAGATGAATATTTATGAGCGGAGATGGTGCGCGGAAGATGAATCTACAGCTGATTTGTGTGTAGAAGCTGGCAATCAAGCCATTGAACGGGCGGGGATCAAAGCCGCTGAAATTGACCTGATCATTGTCGCAACTGACACCCCCGAATACATTTCTCCCTCTACTGCTACCCTTGTTCAGTATCGAATGGAAGCTGGCCATGCCGGGACTTTTGATATCAACCACGCGTGTGCCGGGTTCATTACCGCCCTCAATATTGGGGCGAAATTTATCAATACAGAACCTCACCTCCGCCACGTACTTGTGATTGGCGCCTATGCCATGAGCAAATTCCTGAATAAGGAAGATAAAAAAACGGTAACGCTATTTGCTGATGGAGCAGCAGCAGCGGTAATCGGCGGAGAAGACCAGAAGACCAGTCGGGGCGTATTAGCAACCGAAATGATCACCCTCGGTCAATACTATGATGGCATGGGGATCTATGCAGGTGGTGCCAAAAAGCCCATTTCTACTGCCGCCGCTTTGGATGGAGATCGCTTTATGCAATTGGTCTATAAATTCCCGCCGGAGCTCAATCCTCAAATGTGGGAACGACTGGCACGTATCCTGTGTAAACGAATCGGTGCCACGCCCGAAGAAGTTGACCAGTACATATTCACCCAAATCAATATCAACAGCATCCGCCTTACGATGGAGCGATTGCACCTTCCCATTGAGAGGACTCATACCATCATGGATCGCTATGCCTTTACCGGTGCGGCCTGCGTAGGAATGGCCCTCAATGATGCGGTAGAAAAAGAGTTGATCAAGCAAAATGACCTCCTCGTGCTCGTCAGTTCTGGTAGCGGACTTGCCTTTTCCGGACTGGCCCTTCGTTTCTGATTTTCCCCGCTTATCCCACAAATCCGAATCTGTCTGTATATTCGCCCTTAACAACCTCCCCAAAAGGGAAGGCCTGCCAGAAACGCCTCGCCTGTTTGTTCCTCAACTCTAAACGAATGGAAACCAGAAGAAAATTCCTCAAGACAACAACTGCGCTGACTGCTGGCAGCCTGATTCTTCCTTTTGCGGCTTGCAACACAACCTCCGAATCTACTACTGAAACAGCAGAAAGTACGACCGAAATGAATACCTCTCATCCCATTGGAGTACAATTATATACCCTCCGCGATGTGCTGCCTGGCAAGATTGAGCCTACCCTGGAAGCCCTTGCGAACATTGGATATACAGAAATTGAATCTTTTGGCCTGTCCGGATCTCATAACCTGGGCATGTCTCCAACTGAGCTCAAAAAAATGCTGGGTAATCTGGGCCTTACAATGGTCAGCGCACACGTGGGAACGGGCATTTTGGAAAATGGCGGCAAAGAAGATCATTCCAACGTTCCAGCAGGTGCGCTGGTCGGAAGTCTCACAGAAAACTGGGAAGCGATTCTGGATGCTACAGAAGAAGTCGGCCAACCTTACATTGTTTGTCCCTACCTCCAATCCTACGAATACAATACAGCAGATGCGCGTAAAGCAACCATCGAACTCCTGAATACCTCTGCAGAAGATTGCCACAAGCGCGGCATTCAATTTTGCTACCACAACCATGATTTTGAATTCCTGACTGAAGTAGCACCTGGAAAAACCTTTTTCGATCAAATCCTCGAAGAAACGGATGCCGAAAAAGTAAAAATCGAACTCGATCTCTATTGGGTAGCAAAGGCAGGATTTGATGCCCTCACCTATTTTAAACAATACCCGGGTCGTTTCCCCTTATTCCACGTCAAAGACATGGATGGAACCGAGGCAAAACATTTCACAGAAGTGGGAAATGGCGTGATCGACTTTGAGCGAGTCTTTGCAGTAGATGAAGCTGCGGGTCTCAAACACTATTTTGTAGAACAGGATCAATGTCCAGGCCCTCCACTTGAAAGCCTGGAGATCAGCTTCAAAAACCTGACAGCCCTCCTGGCTTAAGCTATAAAATGACTACCTTTTCCTGGTTAACCCAGCAAATCTTTTTGTCTAATCACAGAGCCGTTCTTCTTGCTGAAGGGCGGTTCTCCTTATTCAACTGGCAGGGTTAACAGATTGGGCCTGTCGTTAACGGCAGTTCTCTATCGGATTTCTTTCAGCCCCATTACCTGCTTCACAAAAAAATCCACCGATTTAGTTTCGATATCGTCAATTGATTTGAATTTCAGATGCCGACGATATTTTCCTCCGCCTTCTAATACCTTTTCCGGATCATCAAATGTGTACCCATTACTGAACTCAAAAGAAACATGATTTTTGTAGACAAAGACCCCTCCATAGTCATCCTCCAATGAAAATAAAATTCCCCCGTACATCATTCGCTCTTTTGACTTTGGATAATTCTCAAAGACAATTTCACGTAGTTTTTGAAGCATGTGATACTTCGTGGTGTCAAGTACTTCAATGCTCTCGATGAATTGTTGGGTTGCTGTGTCAAGAGATTTTTTCATCTTGTTTCGTTTTTGAGAGTACTTCCCTTTAGCCTCTTGTTTCGAGGTGGCAATATAGGGGTCGATCAAGAGTTTCGGGCAATTGCACTTTTTCCTCAATCCTCCGGCAAACACAAATAATGCTTGACTACAGGCTGAGAAAGTGCTGTAATATTTTGCATATCCGAGGCACTGGCCAGGTCGCGGATTTCACCATTTTTAAACCAAATCAGGATCGGCTCCTGAGAATCCTTGAGATAGGCCTGGTTGGCGACTTCCCCGGCAAAAATGAAATACGCAGCATCTTCGAGGGTACAGCCATTTTTTGCGGCGAAGGCTTTGCGCTCCTTTTCGATCCGTTCTGCCGTAACGGGTTCGTCCTGAATCCGGGTCTTTATCAGGCGTCGGGTCAATAGTCGTTTACATAGTTCTGACAGCACCCAATCCGGGTTTTCTTGCCATTTTTTAGTCGCAAAATCAATATCGGTATCATCGAGTTGAATGAAACGCCGGAGCACTTCATCATCCAGGTTTTCGGGGGAAATGGCAGTTTCGAAAAAGTATCGCAGGTTTTCGTCTAAAAAAATCGGTTTACCGGATTCAAACAGCGTCCGGGCGCGTTCGAGAATCTTGACCATCATGCGTTCCGCTGCCATAGCGGCTTTATGCAGATAAACCTGCCAATACATAATGCGTCTGGCAACAATGAATTTTTCAAAGGAATAGATCCCTTTAGACTCTCCCACCAGTTTGTCATCGTACACATTGAGCGTCTTGATGATTCTGTCGATTCCCACTACCCCTTCGACAACTCCAGTAAAAAAACTATCCCGAATCAGGTAATCCATCCGATCCATATCGAGCTGACTGGAAACCAATTGATGCAAAAAGTGCCTGGGATATTTTCCTTCAAAAATGTCAATTGCGAGGGAGAGTTTTCCTTCAAACTGTTCATTGAGCTGATGCATCAAGGCTAGACTCATATCTTCGTGATGCAGATTTTGGATAATGACCCGCTCCAGTGCATGCGAAAAAGGGCCATGGCCAATGTCGTGGAGCAAAATCGCGATCAATGCCGCCTCATATTCTTCCGCTGAAATCGCAACGTCCTTTCGACGCAGTACATCCAGGGTCTGTCGCATCAAATGCATAGCCCCCAGCGCATGGTTAAATCGGGTATGTACCGCACCGGGATATACCAATGAACTTTGCCCCAATTGTTTAATCCGTCGCAACCGTTGAAATGATTGGGAATCAATCAGGTCCAGAATAATCCCACGTGGAATTTCTATAAATCCATGTACCGGATCATTGACGATTTTCGGATGTTTGAGATTTTTCTCCAATTATATTATTAGTTTGGGCCTTCAAGATACATATATGGGATTGAAACTTGGCTCTTTTTTCTTATTCCTTTTCTCTCTTTACACAGGAGGCTTTACCCAGGGGAATCCGTCATTCCAGGCAGATGAATGGGGGTTTACCGAGAACGTAAAGTTAACCGGAATAGATGCAACTGCCTATCCCGAAGTCAAAACTCATTTTTTTATTACTCCGGATCATGTAGCGTCCATGATCGGCCTGTCTCCTGATCAAATGATTTTCAAGGAGGGCGAGTTAGCAGCCGAAATCAGTAGCTTCAGCAAGGTATCAGAAAATCAGCCGATTCTAATTGCCCTGGTAGTGGATAAATCGGAATATGCTGCCGGCAAGCCCTTTGGCGCTTCAAGCAGCACAGCACTCGAAGCAAGCCATACAGCCTTGAACGCGCTCCTCCAATCGGTTGCAGATCTCCAAGACTCTGTGATTCTGGTGGGATTTTCAGGGGAAGTGGATATTCTCACCGATGCCAATCATGAGGTAGAGATATTCGAAATGATTCTGGCTGGTATGGAAGCAGGAGGCGGCTCCGCATTTTACGATGCCATTTCAGCAGCTGCGGATGCTCTTGCAGTGCATAGAGGCCCCAAATACATCATCGCGATTTCCCACGGTCAGGATACCCATTCAACCATTACGACTGATGCGCTGGTCGAGCAGGTGCTCGCGGAGTCGGTAGGCTTACATGTAATATCAACTCGTGCAACTGAGCACAAACCCCTTGCATACAAGATTGAAGAAACAGGCGGTTCCTTTCAGTATATCGAAACTGAGGAAAGACTTTCTCCTTACCTTAATTCACTCCTGACCTCTCTTCACGAGCAATATCAGGTTTCTTTTCTGGCACCCGAACCGCTCACACCAGAGATGGATCGCTCCTTTACCCTTGATATTTGGCAGGGAAGTGAAGTCGTAGCCAAGACGGGAGCCGGGTACGAAGTCGGTAAAACCGGGATGCTCCCGATGCCTGACAGCCCCATAGGCCGCCCCAACATCTTATTGTGGGCAGGGATCGCTTTTTTTACGTTGCTCCTCATTGGAGGCATATATGCCCTGACGACCTGGTGGAAAGATCGCTCTATCCCCGCTCCGGTTATACCGGTTATCCTGGAACTCTCATACGACACTCGGAAGGATCAGCTCAAAATCCGGTATAACGTGCCGAATCGTGCGAAACCAGCAAAATTCACGATTTACAGTGAAAGTGGTGCCCCCATAAAAGACGCGGTTTTATCGGGAAGAAAGACCAAAGCTTATATTGATATCACCGAAATGCCCGATGGACAGTATGTTTGCGATATCAGTAATTCCGGGGTTGTTTCAGAAACCCGGAAAATGACTTGGCACAACCCTTGATCATGAAAGAAAAGCAGCACTTATTAGCTGAATAAGTCGAACTTTTCGATTAATTAAACGTCTTGTTAAAGATGCCCCTGCTGTTGAGTTCACTCTTTTCCTGCAATTTGCGAACCTTTCGGCTTCGCATACTTTTTGAATATTCTGCAAACCATAACTATACCTATGTCCAGTAATCCTAAAATTCTCTGGGTTGATGATGAAATAGATTTGCTCAAAGCACACATGATTTTCCTAAAGGAAAAAAACTTTGATGTCGCTTCTGTAAGCAACGGGATTGACGCCCTTGAAATGGTCAAAAAAGAATCTTTTGATATTGTATTTCTAGATGAACAGATGCCGGGAATGGACGGATTGACCGTTTTGGCTGAGCTTAAAACCCTCGCTCCTAATACTCCGGTCATCATGATTACCAAGTCGGAGGAAGAGCATATAATGGAAGATGCGCTGGGTGCAAAAATCAGTGATTACCTGATTAAACCCGTAAAGCCAACCCAAATCCTGCTGGCCTGCAAAAAAATTCTCGATAATAAGAAGTTGATTACTGCTAAGGTAAATTCCGGATATCAACAGGATTTTCGGAATATTTCCATGCAACTCTTTGACGACAATGACTACCAGGATTGGGCTGATATCTATCGTAAGCTGATTTTCTGGGAAGGGCAAATAGAGGAAAATGATGACAAAAGTATGGAGGAAGTACTCAATGCCCAATTGAGTGAAGCCAATAGCAACTTTGGACGTTTTGTCGGGCGGAATTATCTCGACTGGTTACATACTGATAATCCGGAAGAGAGACCCATGCTTTCATTGGATATTCTACCGAAAACCACCTTTCCACACCTGGAAGGCGGATACGACAGCGTATTCTTCATTTTGGTTGACTGCCTCCGGTATGATCAATGGAAGGCCTTCGAGACCCTGATTGCCGAATTATTTTATGTCGATAAGGAGGAAACCTATTATGGGATTCTCCCTACTGCTACGCAGTATTCCCGAAATGCCATATTCGCAGGTTTACATCCCTTGGAGATTGCCAATCGCTATCCCAAGTATTGGAAAAACGATGACGAAGAAGGCGGAAAAAACATGCATGAGGCGGATTTCCTGGCTGAGAACATTGCTCGTCATCGCCTGAATATAAAGCACAGCTATCACAAGATCATTTCAAATGAAAGCGGGAAAAACATTGCGGACAATGTGCTCAACCTGATGAACAATGACCTGAACGTCATTGTGTTTAATTTTATCGACCTCCTCTCCCACTCCCGTACGGAGATGAACATCATCCGGCAGCTTGCTCCCAATGAAGCCGCCTATCGTTCGATTTCGCGCTCCTGGCTGGAGTTTTCCCCCCTGCTACGAATGCTCAAGACTCTGAGTCAGCGCAATGTCAAGGTTATATTAACAACTGACCATGGTACTGTTCGCGTCAAGCGTCCTTCCCGAATTATTGGAGACCGGACCACGACGACCAACCTGCGCTATAAGCAAGGTAAAAACCTCAACTACGATGAGAGCGACAAACACCTGTTTACCATCCGTAAACCCAAGGATGCTTTCTTGCCCCAATCTCATGTAAGCTCAACTTATGTGTTTGCCATGGAGGATTATTTCTTTGCCTATCCCAATAATTACAATCACTATGTAAACTATTATCGGGATACTTTTCAACATGGCGGAATCAGCCTGGAAGAAATGATCATTCCCATTGTAGAACTGACCCCAAAATTTAAGTAGTTCATCTACGGAGAAAAAGGGGACTGGAAGGATTCAGCCCCCTTTTTTATGTGCAGATCCAACGAGGAGGTTTCATTTTTCGACTCACAAGCAAGGATAAAAAGGACGTGATATCTGATTCTCACAATAAGGAATCAGCGTATCGATTATTCTCACAAAAAGGTATTACTTTTGGGGTATCAATTACCCAACTTCGCATTCAATTCATGCCTAAAATCTCCTTCCTCAGTAAATCCGAAAAAGAAAACCTTCCAATCGCGAAAAAGATTTTGGAAGCTTGTGATTTTGCGAAAATATTCGCATTTTACGGTAGCTTGGGGGCAGGTAAAACGACCTTTATTAAGTCAATTTGTAAAGCACTTGGGGTTTCTGAGGAAGTAACCAGCCCTACGTTCGCATTAGTAAACGAATACGAGGGAGAAGATACCACTGTGTACCATTTTGATTTTTATCGAATCGAATCGGAGATTGAGGTCTATGATATCGGAATTGATGAATACCTGGACTCTGGAGCGTATTGTTTGATTGAATGGCCTGAACGCATCCCATCCATTTTGCCAGCAGAGGCGATCCAAATTCAGATACAAGCCAATAGCACAACCACCAGAACAATAGAAGTAATTTTCTGATTATGGGGAAGGTACAGTTTTCCATTGAGCGAGGGCTTTTTTCCGGTGTATATCCCGGTTCCTGGGCGGTTCCAAAAGAAATGCCAGCCAGTACGCGCAAGTCTAAAAAGAGCCTGAGGATCGGGGTACCTAAAGAAACATTTTTCCAGGAAAACAGAATCCCCATTACGCCTGATAGTGTTTCCGTACTCGTATCAAACGGCCATCAGGTATTTATTGAACATGGTGCGGGCGAAGGGGCCCGATATACTGACATAGATTTTTCTGACGCAGGTGCCATCATTTCCTACAATACTGCCGATGTATTTAATCAGGCAGATATCCTCCTGAAAATTTCCCCCCTCTCCGGCACTGAATTAGATTACCTCCGGGAAAATCAAACCCTTATTTCAGCTGTAAACCTGGGCAGCCTGAATCCAGACTACCTCAATAGACTCATCAAAAAAAATATCACAGCCATTGGCTTTGAATTTTACGAAAGCGAGGATGGATCCCTCCCACTCGTGCAGATGATGAGTGAGATAGCCGGGGTTGCGTCTATCCATATTGCCTCTGAATTATTGACGGGCAAAAATAATGGGCGAGGCATTCTACTTGGTGGTATTACCGGGATTCCCCCTGCTGAGATCACGATTATTGGAGCTGGAACAGTAGGATTTAACGCTGCCCAAACTGCTATGGGGATGGGCGCTCGTGTACGGATCATTGACCAGGAAATCTATAAACTTCGCCGAATCGAAAAGGAACTGGGAATTAATGTCTATACCTCTGTCGCACAAGGGAATTATATTCGGGATTCTGTCCGGGAATCAGATGTGGTTATTGGGGCTGCTTACAAGCAAGGCGGTCGCGCTCCCATGGTTGTAACAGATTCAATGGTTCAGGAAATGCGCGAAGGTTCTGTCATCATTGATGTAGCAATCGATCAAGGGGGCTGTGTAGAGACGAGCCGCCCTACCAGCCACGACGACCCCACCTTTATCAAACATGGGGTGATTCACTACTGTGTGCCGAACATCGCATCACGGGTAGCCCGTACAGCTTCCATGGCTATTAGCAATATTTTGGGGCCTCTCCTCATCAATATTGGGGACAATGGAGGACTTGACAACTTCGTTAGATACAACGATGGCCTAAAAGATGGGATTTACGTATACCGGAGGCACCTCACCAAAAAGAGTCTCGCCTATCTGTTTGGCATGAGCATGAATTATCGGGACATCGAATTGCTTATCGTAGCAATGTGAATCGATATTTCGATTGACCTCGATCAGTCAGAAAAAGGATCAGCCTATCTGTTTTTTCAGATTAAATGTGACTCACCGGTAAGCGGATTGTCTAAATTTGTATAACCAACTAATTTATACTACCATGCGAATACTCATCACAGCCTTATTTCTGATTGCAGGTGCTTGCTTATACTCTCTTTCAGCCCAGACCGCTTCTGAAGGAGCTCGCACTTTTACCAAAAAGAGTTCTGCAAATGGCGTTTCAGTCGTCCTCATGGGGCAGCCAAAAAATGTTGATCAGGTCTTACAGGATCAATTCAAGCGCGCCACTGGCTCCAAAGGAAAAAACTACAAAGGGATGAAGGTGTTTGAAGGTGTTCGATATAATGCGATTTCCAATTCTACCCTGGATATATATTATCAGGTAGAAAAAGCCAGCAAAAACGATGATACCAATTCTCGTGTAACCGTATTCCTTTCTTCTGGAAATGAAAACTTCCTGGATTCCCGGGATTATCCAGATGAAATTTATGCTACAGAAGAGCTATTGGATGGCCTGGAACTGGATGTGAATATTTACGAAATGAAGCTGGCAATAGACGAGCAGCAAAAAGTAATTGACAAAGCCATCAAGACACAGGAAAAACTGGTTCAAGACTCCATTGACCTTGAAATAAGTCTGGCTGAGACCCTTCAGGCAATAGAAGAAAATAAAGTAAACAGAGCCAATCAATTGCAGTCGATTGCGGAAGAAGAGCTCCGAATTGATGAATTCCGGCACGAACTGGGGAGATTGGAAGAGGAGAAGTAATTCCTATTGATTTTTGAAATCAGGAAATCGGGCAAGCCTTTAGGGTTTGCCCGATTTTTTTTTACAACATTCCGGACGGGTTTTTAGTTATGCAAGAACAACCCAACGTTCATATCCTCCTATGTATTTCCCTTTTCGATTGCTGAGTATCTCTGTGATTTTCTCCTTAATCTGCTTATCCTTTCAATTTCCAGATGCATGGGAATTGGCAAAAGACAAAGACGGAATCCAAGTATATACCCAAAAAATAGCAGGGAATCCGCTCAAAGCCTATAAATCGGTCATGGAAGTCGAAAGCTCGCTGGACCATGCAGTTTCCACCTTTCAAAATGTAAGTTTGCATCCAAAATGGGTGTATAACTACAAAGAGAGTCGTATCGTCAAACGGAATTCTGAAAAAGACTACTACCTCTATTTTCATATTCATTCCCCCTGGCCAGTAGCTGATCGGGACATGATTGTTCGGCTTCAATTTAAACAGGTAGGCAAAAGCATTGTCTGCATCCAAAGCAATGCGCCAGACCTTCTCCCGATCCAGGACGGTCGCATTCGGATACCTGTCATGGAAGCAAATTGGCGTTTTACGCCTCAATCCAATGGGAAAGTAGAAATCATGCAAGAAGTAAAAACGGCGCCGGGAGGTGCCATTCCAAAGTGGCTGGCTAATATTGCTGTCGTAGATGCCCCGTTTCAATCATTCAGCGACTTAAAAAAAATCCTGGAAAAATAGTCGACCCGTCAGACCCAGTGGTTCCTGAGTGCTTTGGCAACGGCTTCTGATTTGGAATTGACATCCAACTTGCGATACAAACTTTTGATATGGGAGCGTACCGTATCCTGGCTGATGAACAGACAAGTTGAGATCATCTTATAGCTCTTTCCTTCGCATAATTGATATAACACATCTTTCTCTCTCGGAGTAAGGACATGACTCTCTCTCCTCTGTATGTGTGCCACCACAATTCGGGCGATATCTCCACTAAGGGGGGTCTCTCCTGAAGCTAAGTCCCAAATCGCCTGAATAATTTCCTCCTCTGAGGCATTCCGCGAAATAACCCCTCTGGCACCTGCATACAAGGCATCGATCGCCCTTTCTTTATCGGAATCAGCAACGAGGGCCAGACACTGAACTTTTTTACAACACTCACATGATTTTTTTAATCCCTCCAGTCCGGCATGAGATTCGGCAGCTAAATCGAAGACGATGATATCGGGAGAATAGGCGGCTATCTTATTTGCTATCGTTCCTTCTCCCCACCAGCAGGCATGCCAACTCAAGCGAATATCATGGCGGGTATGCCGAATGAGGGATCTAACAAATCCAGGATCAGGACTAACCAGCACCAGACTGAGATGGGTACAGTCAGCAAGTCGAAAAGCATGTGGATAATACGGCATCATATACTGAATATTTTCAGTTTCATGTAGCCGTGTAGCATTTGTTGACAGAAATTACTGCTAAATGACTATTTCAGCAAAGACAAATATCATTCGCCATTACGT
>CAYGTH010000175.1:0-13487 GCA_964352745.1 uncultured Bacteroidia bacterium | reverse complement strand
ATGAGTTAGCTTTGGGATGAAGCTACGCAGAACGTAAAAAAAAACAAAAGGAGGGACAAAATTTGCCCCTCCTCATAGTTTCAATCAATAATATTACTTAGTCCGCTACAGGTTCGGATCTTGCAGCGCGTGCTGCTTCCCTGCTCATGCGTTCTTTGTATTCTTCCATGTCGCCCACGATGATATCCTGGTAGCGACGGAGTCCTGTTCCTGCTGGCACCAGGTGTCCAACAATTACATTTTCCTTCAGGCCGGCGAGTTCATCAGTTTTTGCTGTAATAGCAGCCTCACTGAGTACTTTCGTTGTTTCCTGGAAGGATGCAGCAGACAACCAGCTCTTGGTACCGAGCGATGCCCGGGTAATTCCCATCAGAACAGGCTGACATACGGCTGGACGTGCTTCCTGCGCCTCTACGAGGGCGAGGTCCATCCGGCGCAGCTTGGAGTTTTCATCCCGCAAACGTCGATGCGTAACGATCTGCCCAGGTCTCAGGTCAGTTGATCCTCCTGAATCCAGTACGACCATCTTATCAAAGATCCAGTCATTCTCCTCCTGGAAGTCCAGTTTATTGACGACTTCTTTCTCAAGGAAAATTGTATCTCCGGCATCCACGATATCGACCTTCTGCATCATCTGGCGAACAATCACCTCAATGTGCTTATCGTTGATCGGTACCCCTTGCATCCGGTATACCTCCTGAATCTCATTCACGATATAAGACTGAACAGCGCTCGGTCCTTTAATCGCCAGGATATCCTTAGGTGCAATCGCACCATCAGAAAGCATTTCACCAGACATGACATAATCACCATCATGTACGAGGATGTGCTTGTTGAGCGAAACCATATACTTACGCTCGTCAGACTCATCAGGAGCAGTAATAAATACCTCTCTGTTACCCCGCTTGATTCCACCGAGACGAACAACGCCTTCGATCGCAGAAACAACTGCAGGATTAGATGGGTTACGTGCCTCAAACAGCTCTGTTACACGTGGCAGACCACCAGTAATATCCGCAGTACCCCCACCTACACGTGGAATCTTAACCATGATCTCACCGGCAGACATTTCCTGTGCATCTTCGACCACAAGGTGGGCGCCGACGGGCAGGTTGTAGGAACGCAGCTCTTCTCCTTTATCGTTCATCACGATAATAGTAGGATTGATCGTGCGATCCCGACTGTCAATCATTACTTTCTCTTTGTGTCCAGTGAAGTCATCAATGTTTTCAAGATAGGTCACCCCTTCTTTCACATCTTCGAGCATCACTTTTCCTTCAAACTCACAAATGATAACTGAGTTATAGGGGTCCCATGCACACAGCATTTCGCCCTTCTCAACCATTTTCCCGGATTTTACAAACAGGTTGGAGCCATAAGGTACTTTATTGGAGAACAAGATACGGCCTTCTTCATCGGTGATTTTCATCTTACCCGTACGACTGATGACCACTCTTGATTTCTTTCCACCTTCTTCCCGCTCCACAAAGCGAACATTTTCCAGTTCGAATTTACCCGGGAATTTTGCCATCAACTGGCTCGATGCCAGAATCCGTTGAGCTGTACCCCCAACGTGGAAGGTACGGAGTGTCAACTGAGTTCCAGGCTCACCAATAGACTGAGCGGCTACTACTCCAACTGCTTCCCCAACTTCAACCAATATTCCATTGGCGAGGTTACGTCCATAACAGTTGGCACATACACCCTGCTTCGACTCACACGTCAATACAGAACGGATATTCACCTCTTCAATCGGAGAGTCTTCAATCTCCTGGGCGATCTCTTCCGTGACTTGTTCTCCTGCACGCAGGATCACTTCATCTGAAATCGGGTGAACAAGATCTTCAACCACTACCCGTCCGAGTATCCGCTCTTTCAGGGCCTGGATGACATCCTCATTCTCTTTCAGTGCTGAAATCGCAATTCCGCGCAGCGTACCACAATCTTCTTCTGTAATAATTACATCCTGAGCAACATCAACCAAACGACGAGTCAGATAACCCGCATCCGCCGTTTTCAAGGCTGTATCTGCCAGACCTTTCCGTGCACCGTGGGTAGAGATAAAGTACTCAAGTACCGACAGTCCTTCTTTAAAGTTTGCCAGAATCGGGTTTTCAATGATCTCACCGGCAGACCCTTTCAGGGTTTTTTGCGGCTTGGCCATCAACCCACGCATACCTCCCAGTTGGCGAATTTGCTCCTTCGAGCCACGCGCACCGGAGTGGTACATCATATAGATTGCGTTGAATCCATCTTTATCGTTACTCAACTGATTCATCAGAGTCTCAGTCAATCGAGAATTGGTATGTGTCCAAATATCGATTACCTGATTGTATCGCTCTGTCTCAGTGATCAGGCCCATTCCGTAGTTACCGGCAACTTCATCGATTTTGCCGTTCGCTTCTTTGATCAGCTTCTCTTTCTCTTTCGGGATAATCACCTCATCGAGTCCGAATGACAAGCCACCATGGAATGCTTCTCTAAATCCAAGGTCTTTCAGATCATCCAGGAACTTAACAGTCTGAACCATTCCTGCTTTCAGGAAGATGTCTGTAATTACCTTCCGCATACTGGACTTACTCAATAGAATATTGACATATCCAGCTTTTGGCGGAACGATCTTATTAAAGAGCACCCGTCCTACAGTTGTATCAATAACCTCAAAGATATGACGCCCATTTTCGTCAAGTATTTTTTCACCGGTATCGGGATCAACTTCGAATCGGCGGTATTTGATTTTAGCATGTTTCCCGACGACGCCTTCATTGTAGGCAATTTCGACTTCCTGCGCGCTTCCGAAGAGTAAGCCTTCGCCTTTCGCATTCGGGCGGGCCTTGGTGAGGTAATATACCCCCAATACCATATCCTGTGTTGGCAGCGTGATCGGCGTACCATTTGCAGGGTGCATAATATTGTGTCCGGCGAGCATCAGAACAATTGCTTCCAAACAGGCTTCGTTACTCAGGGGAACGTGAACAGCCATCTGGTCACCATCAAAGTCGGCATTGAAACCCGTACAGACCAATGGGTGAAGCTGAATGGCTTTTCCTTCTACCAATCGTGGCATAAAGGCCTGGATTCCCAATCTGTGCAGAGTAGGGGCACGGTTGAGCAGAACCGGGTGTCCTTTCAGGATATTTTCCAGAATATCCCAAATTACAGAATCACGTCTGTCAACGAGTTTTTTCGCGCTCTTTACAGTCTTGACAATTCCCCTTTCAATCAGTTTCCGGATTACGAAAGGTTTGAACAATTCAGCAGCCATAGACTTAGGCAGTCCACACTCATAGAGCTTCAACTGCGGACCTACAACGATTACCGAACGTCCGGAGTAGTCAACCCGCTTACCGAGCAGGTTTTGACGGAAACGCCCCTGCTTACCTTTGAGCATATCTGAAAGAGATTTCAGTGCCCGGTTGGAATCAGAACGAACCGCATTTACTTTACGGGTATTATCAAACAGTGAATCAACTGCTTCCTGTAGCATGCGCTTTTCATTTCGCAGAATTACTTCAGGAGCCTTGATTTCTATCAATCGCTTCAATCGATTATTCCGGATGATTACCCGGCGATACAAGTCATTCAAGTCAGACGTAGCAAAACGTCCCCCTTCCAGCGGTACAAGCGGGCGTAGTTCGGGTGGAATCACCGGTACGATACGCACAACCATCCACTCTGGGCGGTTTTCGATTCGTCTGTTTGCAGAACGGAATGCCTCAACAACCTTTAGGCGCTTGAGGGCATCATTCTTACGCTGCTGAGAAGTCTCAGTAGCTGCTTTTTGGCGAAGATCGTATGAAAGGCCATCGAGGTCTAAGCCTCCGAGCAGGTCTTCCAGCGCTTCTGCGCCCATTTTAGCAATAAATTTGTTGGCATCATCATCCGGAAGCATCTGGTTTTCCTTTGGCAGGGTCTCCAGAATATTCAGATATTCTTCCTCTGTCAGGAAGTCCATCCGCTTCACGTCTTCCTTCTCCATGATACCGGGATTGATCACTACGTATCGTTCGTAGTAGATAATCTGGTCGAGTTTCTTAGAAGTCAATCCCATCAGGTATCCGATCTTGCTGGGCAAGGTACGGAAGTACCAGATGTGTGCAACCGGGACTACCAATTGGATGTGCCCCATACGTTCGCGACGTACTTTCTTTTCTGTCACCTCGACCCCACACCTGTCACAGATGATCCCTTTGTACCGAATGCGTTTGTATTTTCCACAATGGCATTCGTAGTCCTTAACCGGGCCAAAAATCCGCTCACAAAACAAGCCGTCTTTCTCGGGCTTATACGTTCTGTAATTAATCGTTTCCGGCTTGAGAACTTCGCCGTTTGAACGATTCAGGATTGCTTCAGGAGAAGCGAGGCTTACCGTGATCCGCTTAAAATCACTGCTGATTTTTGTGTTTTTTGCGATGGGCATTCTATACCTCCGATGTTTTATACCAATGAAAGGAACTGACTAACCTACAGCTGATTGAGTTGGAGCAAGCTTTTTTGTAAAGCTTGCTCCACTCGCTCAAATTTTATTCTAATGTCACTTCAAGGGCAAGCCCACGAAGTTCATGAATCAATACGTTGAAGGACTCCGGCACACCAGGATGTGGCAATACGTCTCCTTTTACGATTGATTCGTACACTTTCGCACGGCCGACCACATCATCCGATTTGACGGTAAGCATCTCACGAAGAATGTGGGCTGCACCAAATGCTTCGAGTGCCCATACTTCCATCTCCCCAAAACGCTGACCCCCAAACTGGGCCTTACCACCAAGTGGCTGCTGGGTAATGAGTGAGTACGGTCCAATCGAACGTGCGTGCATTTTATCATCTACCAAGTGAACCAGTTTCAGCATGTAGATAACCCCAACTGTGGTTGTCTCGCTAAAGAGTTCACCTGTTTGTCCATTATTCAGACGAGTAACCCCATAATCAGGCAGTTTTGCCTTTTTCAGGTACTTGTTAACGTCATCCATCGTTGCTCCGTCAAAGATCGGCGTAGCAAACTTAACTCCAAGCCGTTTTCCAGCCCATCCAAGGATACTCTCGTATACCTGTCCCAGGTTCATACGAGAAGGTACCCCCAATGGATTCAAGACAATGTCAACCGGAGTTCCATCGTCGAGGAATGGCATGTCTTCTACGGGAACAATTTTGGCAACTACTCCTTTATTTCCGTGGCGACCCGCCATTTTATCTCCTACTTTCAGTTTCCGCTTTTTAGCCACATATACTTTGGCCAACTTGAGGATACCGGAAGGCAATTCATCTCCAACACGAATCTGATACTCTTCTCTTCTGAATTTACCTTCTATCAGATCAAACTTGCGCTTATAGTTCCGGAACAGTTTCTCAACATATCCATTCAACTCATCGTCGCTTGTCCAATCACTAGGAATGATATCGAGGAAGTTAAGCGCTGCGAGGGTTTTTTCAGTAAACTTCTTACCGGAAGGAATAACCTCTTCGTTGAACTTATTTTTAACCCCTTTTGACTTCGCTGTATTCAGCAATGCGAGCAGTTTGGCAACCATCATTGTATGGATGTCTGTCAGCTCGGTATTGTATCGCTCTTCGAGACCTGCCAATAACTTTTTATCGCGTGCCTTGGCTTTGCTCTCTTTCTTTTCTTTGGAGAACAGCATTTTGTCGATTACCACCCCCTTGATGGAAGGAGGAACCCGGAGAGATGCATCTTTTACATCACCTGCTTTATCACCAAAGATTGCACGTAGCAACTTTTCTTCCGGAGTAGGGTCCGATTCTCCTTTGGGAGTAATCTTTCCAATCAGGATATCACCTGGATTTACTTCCGCTCCAACGCGAATCAGGCCTGTGTCATCGAGGTGCTTGATGGCATCTTCACTTACATTCGGAATCTCACGAGTGAGTTCTTCTTCCCCCCGCTTGGTATCTCGTACCTGTAGTTCAAATTCTTCAATGTGAAGAGAGGTATATACATCCTCTGCAACTACACGCTCGGAGATTACAATGGCATCCTCAAAGTTATATCCCTGCCAAGGCATAAATGCCACCAACAGGTTTTTACCCAGTGCCAATTCACCATCCTCAGTTGCATATCCATCTGCAATTACCGTTCCTTCGACTACTTTATCGCCAGGCTTTACAACCGGGCGTAAGTTGACGGAAGTATTCTGGTTCGTACGTCTAAACTTCGGCACGTCGTAAGAAACTACATTGGAAGTAAAGTGTACGATATCCTCCAGTGCTTCGCGATCATAGCGAATGACAATTTTGCCTCCATCTACATAATCGACGACTCCCTTTCCTTCGGCCATCATCATAGAACGAGAATCTCTGGCAACTTTGCCTTCAATTCCGGTACCTACAATTGGGGCTTCTGGTTTCAGAAGGGGTACTGCCTGACGTTGCATGTTTGATCCCATCAATGCACGGTTGGCATCATCATTTTCCAGGAAAGGAATCAATGAAGCCGCTACACTTACAATCTGATTGGGAGCAACGTCCATATAAGAAACTTCTTCCGGTTCAACTACCGGGAAGTCGCCCATTTTTCGTGCTTTTACTTTCGGATTTACAAATTCCCCATTAGCTTGAATCGGCGCGTTTGACTGCGCAATAATGAGGTTATCTTCTTCTTCTGCACTCAGGTACTCAGTAGAATCAGATACATTTCCGGTCGTTACTTTACGGTATGGAGTTTCGATGAACCCCATATCATTGATTTTTGCATACGTACACAGAGAGGAAATAAGTCCAATATTAGGTCCTTCCGGTGTTTCAATCGGGCAAAGGCGGCCATAGTGTGTGTAATGCACATCTCGTACCTCAAAGCCTGCTCTTTCACGGGAAAGTCCACCTGGTCCCAATGCAGAAACTCTTCTTTTGTGGGTCAGTTCAGCCAGCGGATTGGTTTGATCCAAAAACTGACTCAGCTGATTCGTTCCAAAGAAAGAGTTGATTACACTGGAAAGTGTCCGCGCGTTGATCAGGTCGGAAGGCGTGAAAATCTCATTATCGCGAATATTCATCCGCTCCCGAATGGTACGCGCCATCCGTGCAAGTCCAACACTAAATTGAGAATACAACTGCTCCCCAACCGTACGCACACGCCGGTTACTCAAGTGGTCAATATCATCGACGTTTGTTTTGCTGTTTTGGAGCTCCACAAGGTATTCGACGATTTTGATGATATCACTTTTGGTGAGTACCTGGCTATCTTCTTCAAAAGTGTTGTGAAGTTTCTTGTTGAGTCGGTATCTACCCACTTCTCCAAGGTCATATCGCTTATCACTAAAGAAGAGCTTATCAATTACGCTACGTGCTGTTTCCTCATCTGGCGGCTCTGCATTTCTCAGTTGCCGGTAGATCAGATCCACTGCTTCGCTTTGAGAATTAGAGTTATCGCGCTGGAGGGTATTATAGATAATAGAGTACTCAGCAGCGTTCATAGATTCTGCTACGAGAATCATGGAAGCAATACCAGACTCCAGTACCTGCTCTACATCTTCTTTCTGGATCACATGATCCCTTTCAAACAAGACTTCATTCCGGGTAATGGAAACCACTTCCCCCGTATCTTCATCTACGAAGTCTTCCGTCCAGGTCCGCAAAATCCGGGCAGCCAGCTTACGACCAACGGCTTTTTTCAAGCCAGCTTTGGAAACTTTCACTTCCTCAGCCAGTCCGAATATCTCAAGAATATCCTTATCCGTTCCATATCCAATCGCACGCATCAACGTAGTAACCGGGAATTTCTTCTTCCGGTCAATGTACGAGTACATGACATTGTTTACATCTGTCGAGAATTCAATCCAGGATCCTTTAAATGGGATAATCCGAGCTGAATACAGCTTGGAACCATTGGCATGATACGACTGACCAAAGAAAACCCCTGGAGACCGGTGAAGCTGGCTGACAACAACCCGCTCCGCTCCATTAATGATAAAGGTTCCGTTTTTGGTCATGTACGGGATATTCCCGAGATATACCTCCTGAGTAACGGGCTCAAAGTCCTCATTTTCAGGGTCGGTACAATACAGGAAGAGTTTTGCTTTCAGCGCTACTGAAAAAGTCAACCCACGTCCCTTACATTCATTAATAGAATAACGTGGCGGGTCAATGTAGTAGTCCAAAAACTCCAGTACAAAGTTTTCCCGAGCATCAGTGATGGGGAAATTTTCCTTAAAAACTTTATAGAGTCCTTCTTCCCTGCGTTTATCCGGCGGAGTATCCACCTGCATAAACTCCATGAAAGAACGCAATTGCACTTCCAGGAAATCCGGGTAGTCAATTACTTTTCGGATCTGAGAGAAAGAAACTCTTTTAGATTCGTTTGCGCTAGTCAAACCGGTAGGATTTTAAGAATGTGAATCAAAGTATAACGCCGACAGCAGTAAAAATATTGGAAATAGCTGATAATCAAACATAGAGTAATAGACCTGATTACACCGAATCAGGTCTATTCTATGGGCAGAACCCCCATAACAAAACAATATGTTTCATTACTTAAGTTCTACCTCAGCACCAGCTTCTTCCAATTGTTGCTTGATACCCTCAGCCTCTTCTTTAGAGACTTTTTCCTTAATCGCTGTTGGCGCAGAGTCAACCAATCCTTTAGCTTCTTTCAGCCCAAGACCAGTGATTGCTTTTACAGCTTTTACGACATTTAATTTTCCGCCACCTGGGCTGATGAGCATCACGTCAAATTCGGATTGCTCAGCACCAGCTCCTCCAGCGTCATCTCCTCCAGGAGCAGCTACTGCTACTGCGGCTGCAGCTGCAGGCTCGATGCCGTATTCGTCTTTCAATATACCGGCCAACTCATTAACCTCTTTTACAGTCAGGTTTACCAGTTGCTCAGCGAATGCTTTCAGATCTGCCATTTTTACTTCGAGTTAAATAGATTTTATCAGAACAATAGATTTCGTAATTCAAATTGGGGCAAGCCCCGTGTGTTGTTATCCTTCTTTTTCAGATAGTGTCTTCAGAATACCTGCAAGCTTACCACCACTGGACTTGAGCGCTGAAACAACGTTCTTAGCCGGGCTTTGCAGAAGTCCAATAATTTCACCGACAAGCTCGGCTTTAGACTTCATGTTAGAAAGCGCTTTGAGTTGATCATCTCCTATAAAGACGGCTGTATCAATAACAGCTGCTTTCAGAAGAGGCTTCTCAGCAGTTTTTCTGAATTTCTCGATCACTTTCGCCGGGACACTCGGATTTTCTTCGGTAGTAAAGAAAACCGATGAAGGCTCCTTTAATATCTCGAATACTTCCGAAAAGTCTCCATCCACCTGCTCCAAAGATTTACGGATCAGCGTATTTTTTACCATGGTCATGGTAATATCTGATTCAAAACAGAGTTTACGCAGTTCGCTCACCTCAGCAACAGTAAGGCCTCCGGCATCAGCAATATAGAAGTTGGGATAAGCTTTAAACTTTTCCGTCAACTTCTGAACCAATTGTTTTTTCTCGTCCTTCGTCATTGCTTTTGCACTTAATTAGAGTCCGGGTACCGTTGATTTGTCTAATCTGACACTCGGTCCCATGGTTGAAGCCATAAATATGGATCGAAAGTACACTCCTTTTGCTCCCGAGGGCTTAAGCCGCTCCAGGATTTGCAAAAGCTCTGTTACATTGTCAGCCAGTTGGTCTACTGAGAAAGACGCCTTCCCAAAAGAAACGTGAACAATCCCGGTTTTATCAACTTTAAAGTCAATTTTACCTGCTTTCACTTCTTTTACGGCATTCGCAACATCAGGTGTTACGGTTCCACTTTTGGGGTTGGGCATCAAGCTACGTGGGCCTAATATCCGTCCAAGTCTACCTACTTTTGCCATCACATCAGGAGAACAAATCACGACATCAATGTCGGTCCATCCTCCCTGGATCTTCTGAATGTAATCATCCAATCCTACGTGATCTGCTCCCGCCTCTCTTGCTGCTTCTTCTTTGTCCGGGGTCGTCAGTACTAAAACGCGTACATCTTTACCCGTACCATGAGGAAGCGTAGCCACGCCGCGCACCATTTGGTTTGCTTGCTTTGGGTCTACTCCGAGGCGTACATGCAACTCGATAGATTCATCGAACTTAGCGTAGGAAGTCTCCTTTACCAACTGGCAAGCCGACTTTAGCTCGTATTCTTTCTCGCTATCGACAGCTGCTAATGCTGTTTTGTATTTCTTTCCTGCCATTTCAATTATAGTTGGTTGGGTTGCTTCAAATGGGTCGAAACAATCTGACTATTCAACAAACAACCGAACAACTGCTCGTTTTAGTTTTGTTCCCAGGGAGGAGTTCCTTCTACCCGTAATCCCATACTTCGTGCTGTTCCTGCTACCATCTTCATTCCGGATTCGATTGTAAATGCATTTAAATCCGGCATTTTGACTTCGGCGATCTTCTGCACATCATCCCAACTCACTTTGCCTATCTTAATCCGATTTGGTTCGGCAGAGCCCTTTTTCTTCTTCGAAGCCTCCAACAACAGAACAGCTGCTGGTGGGGTTTTGATGATGAAATCGAAGCTTTTGTCGACATAGACAGTAATGAGAACCGGAAGCACCTGGCCTTGTCTATCTTGAGTCTGAGCATTGAAACGCTTACAGAACTCCATGATATTCAAGCCCTTAGCTCCCAACGCGGGACCAATGGGGGGTGCAGGGTTAGCTGAACCTCCTTTGACCTGCAACTTGACATAGGTCTCTATTTGCTTAGCCATTTATACTAGCGTCGTTGAATGTTGAGGGCTGAATTCTGCTGATCGAACTGGAAGCCCCCGCAGGGAATTCAATGCAAACAAAACCTCAACCGTGAATAAATCCTTATTTAATATTCTTTCTCCACCTGGAAGTAGTTCAATTCAATGGGCGTATTCCGTCCAAATATCTTAACCACTACCTTGAGTTTCTTCTTATCCTCGTAAATCTCATCAATGATTCCAGTAAAGCCATTGAATGGTCCAGCCATTACTTTAACAGGCTCTCCTTTGATGAATGGCTCTTCAGGCATCTCGCCCTTCTCGTTCATTTCATCAACCTTGCCAAGAATCTTATTTACTTCAGACTGTCTGAGCGGTACAGGATCGCTACCTCTTTTGTTCCCAAGAAATCCGATTACATTCGGTACTTCTTTAATCATTGGGATCAATTCAGGAGCCATTTGGCATTCAACAAGAATGTAACCGGGCAAAAAATTACGTTCACGCAACTTCTTTTTGCCGTTGCGCATTTCAAACACTTTTTCGGTGGGGATCAATACTTGGCTAACCTGCTCATGCAGATCTAGTCGCTCTATCTCACTTTCAAGATATTGCTTTACCTTTTTTTCCTTCCCACTTACTGCCCGTATGACGTACCATTCTTTCATCGCGTTCAATCCCTTCTCCCTGTTTAAAACAGGTCATTCGAAACGGAGTACAAAAATCCCATAACTGTATTGAATCCGAAGTCCATTATTGCAATTGCCAAGGCAATCATAATAGAGGCTATCAATACGGTGACTGTCTTACTTTGAAGTTCATCAAAGGAAGGCCACTGGACTTTGTATAGCAACTCGTCCCAATATTCCTTAAACAGGGCTTTAAACTTATCCATTTGTTTGGCTCTTGCACGGGTGGTAGGACTCGAACCCACAGCCTACGGTTTTGGAGACCGTCGCTCTACCAGTTGAGCTACACCCGTATGGCTTTTTTCTGTATGCAAAAGCCCGTAGATACGGGTTTTGCGAAAAATAAGTATCGGACCCCCTCAAAAGGGGATCCGATGTATGTGCTATCGAATTACTCGACAATTTCAGCTACTCGTCCTGCTCCGATGGTACGACCTCCTTCACGAATCGCGAAGCGAAGCCCTTTTTCCATTGCGATAGGGTAGATCAATTCAACATCAACAGTAACGTTATCACCAGGCATTACCATGTCTACTCCAGTAGGCAGGCTTACTACTCCTGTTACGTCAGTCGTACGGAAGTAGAATTGTGGGCGATAGTTAGTAAAGAAAGGCGTATGACGTCCTCCTTCATCTTTGCTCAGTACATAAACCTCAGCTTTGAACTTGGTGTGAGGTGTTACAGATCCGGGCTTATTGATAACCATTCCACGCTTAATGGATTCTTTGGTAACACCACGAAGTAGCAAACCTACATTGTCCCCAGCTTCTCCACGGTCCAGGATTTTGCGGAACATTTCCACTCCTGTTACGGTAGAAGTCATTTTTTCAGCACCGAGTCCGATAATTTCTACAGGATCTCCTGAGTTGATTACTCCTCTTTCGATTCTTCCTGTTGCAACTGTACCGCGACCTGTGATTGAGAATACATCCTCAACAGGCATCAGGAAAGGCTTATCCGTTTCACGAACAGGAGTAGGGATGAAATCATCTACTGCTTTCATCAACTCCTTTACTTTTTCTTCCCACTCAGGCTCACCATTCAATGCGCCCAAAGCAGAACCCTGGATAACGGGAGTATCATCACCGGGGAAATCATATGCGCTCAGCAGATCACGAACTTCCAACTCAACGAGTTCCAAAAGCTCTTCGTCATCTACCAGGTCAACCTTATTCATAAAAACAACCAGAGAAGGTACTCCTACCTGACGAGCAAGCAGAATGTGCTCACGAGTCTGAGGCATAGGGCCATCTGTAGCAGCAACAACGATGATCGCACCATCCATCTGTGCAGCACCGGTAACCATGTTCTTTACGTAGTCGGCGTGACCTGGGCAATCAACGTGCGCATAGTGACGGCCTTCTGTTTCGTATTCTACGTGAGAGGTATTAATGGTAATACCACGTTCTCTTTCTTCCGGGGCATTGTCAATAGAATCAAAGCTCGCTGCCTTAGCAGTTCCGCCCTTTGATAATACAGCCGTGATTGCAGCCGTCAGTGTGGTTTTACCGTGATCCACGTGCCCGATCGTACCAATGTTCACGTGTGGCTTGGTGCGTTGAAAGGTTTCCTTTGCCATCTTTAATATGCTGTTTCTAGGTTATATGCAAAATAATAATACCGTCGCAGAGCCAATGACCGGATTCGAACCGGTGACCCCCACCTTACCATGGTGGTGCTCTACCAACTGAGCTACATTGGCAAAAAGTTTCAAGTTTCGGGTTGGAAGTCTAAGAAACTGTCTTCGAACTGTTAACCTGAACCCTTGAACCAAAATTGAGCGGGAGACGAGATTCGAACCCGCGACCCTCAGCTTGGAAGGCTGATGCTCTACCAGCTGAGCTACTCCCGCTTAAAAACGATGTGTTTGAAAAAGATCGGTATGGTATTCCGAACTTCTACCCTCAAACAATTCGTATGTAAAGAACTTTTTAGTAACAATAGACTGAGTATCAGAAAACTGAACTCAATCTTAGTGGGGAGAGCAGGATTCGAACCTACGAAGGCTAAGCCAACAGATTTACAGTCTGCCCCGTTTGACCGCTTCGGTATCTCCCCTAGATTTTAAGAGCCGGTGGACGGATTCGAACCGCCGACCCGCTGATTACAAATCAGCT
>CAYGTH010000174.1:13133-13553 GCA_964352745.1 uncultured Bacteroidia bacterium | reverse complement strand
GGCTATATCCCAGCGTGATGGTCTTGAGTCGGGCATACGAGCCATTTTCGACTTCGGCATCCGAGATAAAACTCCGATTCAGGGCCGGATCCGAGTTTACACGGGGATATACATTGCTGGGGTTTTCAGGGGTCCAGCGATTGGCGTAAAACTCCAGACTCACATTGGAAGTAGGATTGACTCGCTCAGTGAGAAATTTATTGAAATTCACAATGTCATTCCCATAAGCTCCCTGAATAAAGATGCCGAGGTCGAAGCCTTTATATGAAAAGGTATTGTTCAAGCCAAAACTGAAATCAGCCTGTGCACTGCCAATAAAGGTCCGGTCCTGATCATTGATGACGCCATCGCTATTCAGGTCTTTGAATTTTCGGTCGCCCGGTTGGAGCGGGGGTTCTCCTGCAAACCGGGGGGTTCCTT
>CAYGTH010000174.1:0-13123 GCA_964352745.1 uncultured Bacteroidia bacterium | reverse complement strand
ATGCCATCCGTCAGCAAACCATAAAATCGTCCAACGGCTTCCCCTTCTGTCAGCAGTGCCCAGCTTTGGATACCAAAGAGGCCAGCCCCCGAATTTGGGATATTGTCCCGCCCGGCGAGATTGGTGATGGTATTTTCATTGAATGCAATGTTAAAGGAGCTTGTCCACTGAAATTCCTTGACGAAATTGTAGCTGGTAAAGGCAAACTCGATGCCCTCATTTTTCAAATCGCCCACATTGCTGAACACATTCGCAAATCCGGTATAAAAGGGCACATCGGTCGTGAGCAGGAGATCGAAGGTATTTTTAGTATAATAATCTGCCGTGATAGATAAGCGATCCTCAAAAAGGGAAGCGTCCAGGCCGATGTTGATTTGTTCTGTAGATTCCCAACGAAGGTCGCTATTCGGGAAGATAAAGGGTTCAAAGCCCAAAGCCAATTGATTATTAAAGGCCAATTGGATGGGAACCAGTAATGCCTGAGAGAGGAAAGGTCCGATGGATTCGTTGCCAATAATGCCATAGCTGGCGCGGAACTTAAGTGAATTAAACAGCCCCAAATTCTGGATAAAAGGCTCTTCTGACAAGCGCCATGCGACCGATGCAGAAGGGAAATAGCCCCATTTGTTGTTTTCGCCAAATTTGGAGGAACCATCTGCCCGGCCCGTCAGGGTAAACAGGTACTTCTCATTGTAAATGTAATTGACTCGCGCGAGGTAGGAGAAGAATACAAATTCAGAGAAATTTGTGCTGATATCTGCGCCTCGGGCAATGTCGTAATTGTTGTAGCCAAAGAGGTCGTTGTTGAAATCAATGGCAGAGATATTCAGAGAATTGATGTCCGTTCGCTGCGAAGAAAAGCCCCCAACAGCATTAAACGAGTGCTTTCCGTAAGTCTTTTTAAAGGTCAGCGTATTTTCATTCAGGAGCGTGAGCGTCGATACCGTCCCGGAACTCGCAAATGATTCCCCGCCTGAGCGCGTTGCTTTGGGCGTAAACTGATCATCGCGGCTGGAGGCAAAATCTGCACCGAGGCTCACTTTCAGGTCAAGGCCTTCTCCAAGAGAATAGGTGAAGGAAAGGTTATTGATGATCCGGGAAATTTTAGACTCACTGGGGGAGCCGACAATTTTGAGTACCGGATTGGCCAGCGTATTAATCGTCCGCTCCGGGATTGTATTGCCTGCTGCATCCGTTTGGGTTCCGTCAATGAGATTTCCTTCATTATCCACTTCATAATTGCGGGAGGTATAATTCCCATCCGCATCTCGCAGGGGTAGCATGGGATTAAAACTCAAAGCGCCCGTGATCATGCCGCCATCAAAGGCCGCATTGTCGTCTGTATCGACCCGGCTGCTTCGGGTATGACTGGCCATGAGGCTGTTACTAATTCGTAAGCGACTCCCGATTTGTCCATCGATATTGGCGCGAAGGTTATAGCGTTTGAAATCAGAACTGACGATTACCCCTTCCTGATCATAATAGCCCCCTGAAACTGCATATTGCAGATTTTTGGTCCCCCCACTGAAGGAGAGGTCATAGCTGGACTGTGGCGCTACCTGAAATATTTCCTCCTGCCAGTCTGTCCCGACACCAAAGGACTCGGGATTGTCATACACCCGGCCATTTCCACCATAAAAATTGGCTTCATTCACGAAATGAGCAAACTGGCTTGCATTGAGCATCGTGTATCGGTTTCGCACTTCTTGCCAGCCGGTGTAGGCATTAAAATTGATCCGGGAAATGCCCTCTGTTCCCCTGCGGGTGGTGATGAGCACAACCCCATTCGCTGCGCGTGCACCATAGATTGCAGCAGCAGAAGCATCTTTAAGAATTTCTATTGAGACAATGTCATTCGGATTAATGGTCGAAAGGGGGTTGAGTTGCGGGCCTTTGGAAGCACCCGTACTCAGGTCGCTGCTGCTGGTCAGGATGGGAATCCCATCGATCACATACAAGGGCTCATTCCCTGCGCTGATGGAACTGGTTCCGCGAATTCGGATGGTCGTGCCCGCTCCCGGCTCACCGGAATTCTGCTGCACAAATACCCCTGCCGCACGTCCCTGCAAGGCCTGATCCACCGAAACGATCGGCACTGCCTTGATATCTTTTTCTGAAATGGAAGTAACGGATCCCGTCAGGTCTCTCTTTCGGGCGGTTCCGTAGCCAATCACCACTACATCATCGAGGCTATAGGTAGAAGAAATCAGCTCAAGGTTGACCTGGGTGCGATTGCTAACCGGAATCTCCTGGGATTCAAACCCAAAAAAGGAAATGATCAGGACTGCATCCGGGGCCGCTTCGACACGATATACCCCTTTGTCATCCGTAAAGGCACCCACTGCAGTTCCCTGTACGCGGACAGTCGCACCGGCGAGGCCTGAGCCATCCACATTGGAGGTGATTCGGCCGCTTACAGACTGGGCATTGGCAATGCAAAGGCCCAAAACCGGAATGAAAAGGAGAAGTAGCAGTTTTTTCATCGTTTTGGGAAATTAGTTAAAACACTTTGCCAATATCTGAAAATCGTTTCCGCTCACATCCTGGACGATGGTGCCGGATTCATCTTGAAAGGTGCAGAGAATCTCAGAAACCACAGCACCTTCTGGCAATCCATAATACGTCGGGGGCCACATCGTGAGCATCCAAAAATCGGTACCGCTCAGTTTCATTTCCGTTTTGGTGCTGAATTCGCAGACTTCGTTTTCTCCATTCTCATATAAGGCCCGGCTGCAGAAATACACTTTATCCGCGCCTATTAGCGGGGTGTTGTCTTCCTGGGCATCGAATATGATGGTCAATAGGTCTCTAAAGGTATAGGTCTCCAATTGCACCAATTTTCGGGGCGCAGGCCCACATAGGTTTTGGGCCTGACCACTTGCGCCTGTTACCTCAATGCAGGGGCTCGCGAAAAAAGAGGCAGAATTGTTCCCATCATTCAGAAAACCCCAAGTGGTTTCGCCTACGAAATATCCGAGTTGCGCAATGAGATTGGTACTGCCTGCCCGGGTGTTTACCGTAATCGTTCCACTTTCCGGATTGTCTTCATCTGTGCCTGATGGGGGCGAAAAGGAATTGTCGGCCTTGAAGACGATCCACTCCATTTCCCCATAATTCTCTCCAAATCCTACCCGCTCAGTAATCCCCTCTTTCCAGGGCACCATATTATCGGCTTCCACCTCTTCTGGGGGCATGGGACTCATGCTGCTGTTACCGATGGTACTGGTAAAGGAGACCGTCGTGTAGGCTGCAGCTTGCCAGGAACGAGGTGCGAGAAAAGCAAAAACGAGGGTATTTCCATCTTTTCCAGTCAGGGTAACATCTACTTCTATAGTAAATGCCTCCTCAATGGTAACGGTGGCGGGCTGCCGTACCTCGTCGATCTTAAAGCATTTCGCCAGGGAAAGCGTCAGCATAGTTCCCAGCGTAATCAGGCCTAATTGAGTCGATTGGATCCACATAAGCGAAGCAGTAGTAGATTAATTATTTGGCAAATACGTAGGTGTAGGAATTGTCGCTACAGCCGACCGAAAAAGTAATTGAGAAGGCATTACCAGTCGAAATAGGCGGCTGTGCGAAGAAAACGGTTTCGGTATCTCCTCCAGCGGTAAATACGATTGCAGTAGGATAGGTTTTATCATCATAAGCCCAATTTCCATTTTCCAGCACGACAAATGGGGCACCGCTGTTATTGATCGAAAAGCCGGAAGGTCCGTTTCCATCCATCTGGAGTTGAAGTTCAAAGCCACTAAAGTCAAACGCTTCTGTCATTTCAACATCGTTGCGAAATACCTGAGTAATTTTCCAGGTGCCTTGCAGATCAACAGTCGTTTCTCCAAAAGCGCCATCTGGTATCTGGATATCTTCTTTGCAGGAAATAATCAGCAAAGGAAAGAACAGACAGAGCAACAATCTGCCTGAAAGATCTCGGATTGAAAGGGGCAAGTAGTTCATGCTGGCAGTAATTAGCGTCCTATCTCTTTATATCGATTTCATATACAAATTGGTCGCCTCGGTAGAATACCCGATTAAATTCAATCGGGCGATTTCCGGGATCACACACGAGTCTTTGGCGAAATAAAACAGGTTCTCCCACCTCCATTCCCAGTTTTAACCCCAATTTCGGATCGGCAAGCACCGCCCGAATCTCTTCTTTTGAAATGGAAGGGATTGTGGAGAAATCATGCTGAAGAATCTCATAGAGGTGCCTGGAATAATCCTCTTCCCCGGTCAGGCCGATTCTGGGATGAAAATAAGAAATTGAGTACAGGAAAGGGCCTTCTTCCCCACCCCGAATTCGCTCCAGGCAGACGACTTCCCTCCCTACAGCAATTTCCAATTGTTGCGCCACCTCTTTATTTGCAGAGACTTGTTGTACCTGCTGGTCGTAATTAATAAAACTGACCCCTTTTTCCTGCATTTCCTGACTGAAACTAAACCAGTTATTCAGCCGGGTGGAAACGGTCTTTTTGGCGACCTTGGTTCCAACGCCTTTTTTTCGG
This sequence comes from uncultured Bacteroidia bacterium, assembly GCA_964352745.1. Taxonomy (GTDB): domain Bacteria; phylum Bacteroidota; class Bacteroidia; order J057; family J057; genus CAYGTH01. The sequence goes on along the minus strand of CAYGTH010000174.1, from coordinate 8,621 downwards.
ATTAATAGGTTTTCATGAACCAGCTTATTGGTAGCCTGCCGCAGCGTATTGCGGGAAATACCCAAGCGCTTAGCCATATCAACTTCTTTGGGGAGTAATTTCCCATTCTGATACTCCGGCGCATGAATCATTTCGCGCAGGAGGCTTTCGACCTGCCGATGCAGCGGAATTGGGCTACTGTGGTCTATTTTGAAGTTATCTTGCACAGACTCTTCTTATGTTCATTTGTTCATACATAGCACTTAACTCAAGGTACCGATTAATCTTATTCCTACCAAAAAAATCCGACACCTCGAAAAGGTGCCGGACGAATCCCGCTGGCGTACGGGATGGAGAAAACATTAGTAAGAAGAATGGTTTTAGTATAAAGATGAAAGACCTTACCTGTCTGATAATCAGCAGTATCTCGTCGAGGTACTCTATTCTAAAATCTGACCATCTACCCAACCTTGTATCAAACCGATTTATAGGCCAGAACGAGGTCGCTATAACCCCGAAAAGTAGTACTCGAATGGATCAACGAGAAGCCAGAATCTGTTACCGCAGCACAAAACTCTGCATGCGAATGTGTCCAGAAGGTCCCGTTTCGCTGCATTTGGCGGATATATTGATTCTGACGGCTAACAATCTTCCCTTCGCGAAGAATTTTCAGACTCTGCTGCAGGCCATACTTCCGCAACAAATGCCAGCCTATTGCCAATTGCCAATCCCACATATTCAGCATGCGGCCGGCATCGACGAGTATTGCATGTCCTCCTGGTTCGAGCCAATCATAAAATCGCTGAAGCACAGTTTTCGGCTCAGGAATCGCATAGAGTGCATGAATACTCACGATCGCCCGAACGGTCTGGGGCAAAATAATTGCCTCACCGACAGGCTTATGCAGAATCTGGTGATTATGAAGATTGGCTTCCATCTGTTTTTTTGCCGCGAGTTTATTCATTCCGGGATTGCTGTCCAGATGAATTACCTCGGCTTTTGGAAAGGCGCGCGCAATCTCGATTGAATAATTCCCGGTTCCAGCACCGACATCAATGAGCAGATCTCCGGCCTGTACTTCCAGGGCATACACCTCCTCCATAACCTGCCGGTGCAGTTCCTGATAAAAAGGATTGTACGCCAGCAGCATGTCATATTTTTGGGCATAAGTATGCCAGTCAACTTCTGTTGTTTGCATGTTAAGGAAATCAGAATGATGAAAAATTGAGAAAAAGGGATCCTAAGCAGCGAGTTGATGCCATCGCACTCGTTCCCAGCACATCGCGTATCGGGCGAGTTCTTCTTCCGTATATGGAGGCATCCCACGGTCCAGGGCTGTCTCCAGGCTCTTTTCACGAGGCGTGGACATCAGCACGATCTGATCATAGTCGATCCATTCCACCGTTTTTGCGTCGGAGATGGAATCAAAATTGAGCATCCGCTTGTAAAAGGGCGTGTGTTTGGCCTGAACGGCTGTAACGATGTGCTGACAACCATGAATTGCAGAGTTGAGTGCGTGAATTCGGAACATCAAAATTTGGGCAAAAAGTGATTTTCGCCCCTGGAACTCAGGATCTACTACATAGCGGGTAGATTCCAATAAGCGGGAGGTAATCCCAAATTGCTGCGTGATTTCTGGTCGAAAATGTTCGACTGCTTCGATTTTTTCCCAATCGTACTGATCTGACCAAATGCAGCCCCTGACGCTGGCAATGGGCTTTCCTTCAAACCAAATCAGGTGAATTCGGCTGTTTTCGGCAAGGTCATACTGGTCCTGAACCAGTTGTGAATCATTTCGGGGAATAGCCCCTGCTTGTAGATAGGCACGATAGCGAAGCTGGAAAGCCGTTCGTAAACTTTCCGGCTCCATGCACATTTCGGCTGTGAAGCCCTTGGCCTCGAACAAAATCTGATGTTCGATCGGCCTACGCATAGTTTTTTGCATAGTTCTGGCGTAAAAGGTGAATAAAGAAAACAGACGGGACCGATTTTACCAGAGTTAATTGACGTAAAAATGGATGATCGGGACCGCCTGTTTGGAATAGACGATTATCCGATTTCATTTACATTTTTGGCCTTTCAATCCGACTTGATACCAAAATCAAAACTGAGGACGGAAGTTGGATTTTGCCACACGCGACATAAGGGTTTTATCCCCTGACTCTGAGGCACTTGAGTAGAATAGCTGTATCTACCTGTTCGCTCGTCTCGGTATTCATAGACCTCAATAAGGCTGGCACCTGAACGCGGTGTCCAAACAGGTCTAAAGGATTTCCCAGCCCAGGTTCCGGATTTGTCTGCGCCTATCCGCTCCCAGCTCCCGATAAGTTTTTGCTGCTCGATACGAGCTTTAAGGAGGTAACTATCTCCCTCATGTTCCAATTGAACAAAGAGGCTGTCTCCTCGAATTTGAGTCCCAGAGAAAGCAAAGGAGGATTTATTCGACTGAATTTTCCATTCTCTCCCTTCTTGCTGGATTTTGAGGCTCACAGAATTGTTAATGGACCGAAAACCAAATCGGGATTCCCAGGTAGCAGCCCAGGCTTCCGGTACCTTAGCTGCTGGATCAATGGCATAAAAAAGAGGCTCGCCCTCCCCCATCCGGGAAAGTCGAACCTGCCCGGATTCTACCACCTGATAAATCGGTATGATATCGGGCTCATCCAGTTGGGTAGCCATTGCAAAGAAGGGAATGTTCTCAATTTGATTCTCACTGCCATTTTTCACGATTTGTTCTCTCCGTGCATATGTACCTTCAGCCCCTGCCAGGTGATAAATGGGAACCGGGAGTTGAACTTCGGGACTTGCGAGATCCAGCTTGTACATCAGCTGGTTGTAATTGTACCGGGGCACCTCTTTTCCTTGTCCAAAAAACTGTGTGTAAGTTCCTTCAAAATAGATATATCGCCCCCCCTCCTGATCCAGATGAGGATGATGTAAAGGATTGTATAGCAGAATATCATGGGTCGCCACCTTGCGCGCATATCCCCAGGGGCCTGTAGGCGTATCCGCCTCTGCAAACCATATATCCTTGCTTCCCATAATCAATATCCAACGCTGCCTGAATTCATTCCAGTGCAAGGAACTCCGGCTGGTTTCGATGGGTTTTCCTGTTTCAATATCCAATATCCGGACCCAGCTTTCTGATTCCTTAAGCAGTCCTGATTGGATGAGTTCCTGCTGCCGCGCATGGCTAATGGGGTCTGTATCTCTTTTCCATGTATATACGACTTCGCCTGCGGCATTTCGATCAATTTCCGGGTCTTCATACCGGGTACCGGGCTTCAGGCAGGTATAGCTTTCATAGGCAGTCGGATCTGTTATGGCTCTTAGGGTTGGCGGAATCCTACTCAACGAAAACTCAGAAGTCAGATAATAATGTCGCCCCGACGAAGAGTTAGCAGCAAAAGGATGGTGGCAAGTATGCAGGTCAGGCAGCCATTCATCGATCTGCCTGATTCGCTCAAATACCTCCAGCGAATCATTAAACCGTGCAATTCCGCGTTCATAGTTCCCAAAAAAACCGTCTACCCGGGCATATTTGGCGATCAACTGCTCCCCTTCAGTCGAATCCTGAATAGTCATTAACCAATCAAACCAGACATAACCCGGCCCTTCTGGTGGTAACATGGATTTGGACCGGCCTTCCCGATCTGTATAATACCTGAGGTCAATTCCTATGTCGGGAGACAAACCTCCATCTGAAGGGAGTTGTACCGTCGCTGCTGCCACAGCAAAATTGCCATGATAATCTTCGGGTAAAAAAGAGTCCCCCCAGATCCAAAATAATTTGCCTTTGTATAAGGCTTCCAGGTTCGAATCCTGGCCCAATACACCGGCCCGCAAAGCAGTACCCGCAATGGGCGTAGGAATACCCAGCAGTTCACTATCCCGATAAATGCCAGAACCCGTTACCCGATACAGTCTTTCGGCTACATTTAAACGTTGCATCTCCACAGTAGCATTTCCGCCCGGTACGACCTCCAGGCTGAGTGCATTTCTGCCACTTGTATCTGCCGGATACTGGTAGCCGGGGCTTGAAATTTCAAAATAAACCCGCTCCCCCATAAGGCCCGCCTCTTCAAATGCTATATATCCCTGGCTATCCGTGAAATAGGAAACATTATTGAGGGGAGTCATTTCTACCATGGGAATGCCCCGGCCTGTTTCTGCATCTACCACTTGAATCTGAAAATAGGGGGAACGAACAGGCTGACAAGCTGCAAGGATCAAGAAAAATATCAGGATCAGGTGCCATCGAAACGAGCCTTGCATAGATTGAGTGTTATCGCGTGATTAAATAAAATAAGCATGCAAATCCGATTATCCCAATCCGCTTTTTGGAATACCCCTTACCCTACCTGAAACAGGTCCACAACCTCTCCCCTTTTCGAGGAATTTTATTCAGGAATCCAGAAATATCCTGTGCTGTGCACGGGCAATAGCCCCGTAGTGGATATGCTGCCAAAATCGATATGGATTTTGTGATTCAAACCCTTGTAAAGAACCCCGATATTAACGATATTCGTTATGAAATATCTGGCCTGCTGAATATTTATATTCGCATTAATCATGGCCATGCGTAAATTCTTTTTTTCACGCTGACTTAGTACTTTGATCCTTTACGCTCCCGACCTCTACCCCTACCGATAAGCAGTCTGACATGAGTCAACCGGATGAATACCTCATATGGTTAGTGGAAGACAATCCCGCTGACGCAGCGATTACCCGCACTGCCATCGAAAGTGTTGATATCAGCACTAAAATCGAATATTTTCAAAGTGGGAAAGCATGTCTGGAATCCCTAAAAGATGGAAATTCTGAGCCGGATTTCTTATTTGTTGACTTAAATATGCCAGAGATGGGAGGAATAGAACTTGTACGGGAGGTTCGCAAACATTCATTGTCCCCCTTACCGATTTATATTTTTTCTGCTTCTAAATATATGACAAGTAGTGAAGAAGTTATGCAAGCAGGTGCAAATGGGTTTTTAGAAAAACCACTTGATTTTTACGAGTCAGTCAGCCTGTTCGAAAAAATTATTCTAACAGATTAATCGGATTCCCGACTATTGCTTCTCACTCAACTAATATGATCCTCAAATAATTTTCAATACCGAATCAGCGGTCTGTTTTTTTGTACCCGCTATCTATTGATGTGTTAGAAATAATGCCGATCTGCTACCAGAATTGACTTATTAAGTTAAGATAATCTTACCCCCGTAATCAGGAATAAATCCAACTATATTAATTAAGAGACACTCCTATATTAAATTTCTCATTCACACAAGAAACTGATAACGAGTCTCTTACCCACACATCATGACTAAATAAAGAGACAATCTATCTATTCAAATAGTTGTATTGTGCCCCTTGATTTCTGACCGGGAATAACAGGTAGATTTGATTTGTTTCTATTTGTGATACGAATGAATAAGTAAGTTCTTGTAATGAAAAGGTTTATCTGGTGGAATATTTATACGCAACTTGCACTCATAGAAATATTATAGGCCACCCACCTAACATTTCTGCCAAACAATTATTCCTGAAGCTATTGGTCCCATGAAAAAAATAAATGACTTTTTTGTCCTCCTTGTTGATGATAACCACGCAGAAGGGAGTCTTACCAAGCTCGCCATAAAGTCCGTAATCCCTACCACAACAGTCAAATATGTTGAAAGTGGTGCCGATGCAATCGCCTGGTTACAGCAGTTAGATCACCCCATGGAATTCCCGGATTTGATGATCCTGGACTTGAATATGCCTGTGGTAGATGGAATTGAGGTACTCAAACTCCTAAGGGCATTTAATCTCAAGTCATTTCCCGTTTATATGCTCTCTGGCTCCAGCTATTTGGGGGAAGAGCGGCTTTCTCTCAAATGTGGGGCAGACGCTTTCTACGAAAAGCGTCGGGATTTTGAAGAAACAGTAGAACTATTCACCGAAATTCTACCGGCATTTTTAGTTGAAAGATTCACAGAAACTCGAATTTCTGCTTAGGTCTCTTATAAAAAGGCATTTTTCTCCTTAATAATTTCTCCCATAATGCTCAGGGCAATCTCCCTGGGCGTTTTGGCATTAATGGCCACCCCAATGGGGGCATGGATTCGCCCAATTTCTGCTTCAGAAAAGCCTGCTTCAGTTAGTCGATTTATTCGTTTTTCCTGCGTTTTCCGACTGCCCAAAGCGCCGATATAGGCAACTTCTGATTTTAAGAGAATGTGCAGGGCATTGTCATCGATTTTGGGATCATGAGACAATACTACCGCAAAGGTATACGCGTCAAGCCTGAAATCAGGCAAGACTTCAGCCGGATACTGATCAAATAGCTGATCAGGAGCAACTGAAAACTGTGTCTTATTCGCAAAAAACCCCCGAGGATCAATTACAACTGTTTCAAAACCAAAGTGGTGCGCCAACTCTACCAAATCCACTGTGATATGTGCCGCCCCTATGATCAGCATCTGGCTTTTGCGGGGAAATACCTGCGCAAACCAACTATCTCCTTCAGATTCTATCACCTGATTTTTGCGCTCCGTATAAGCCCGTTTACCCACTTCCAGTAAATCCGACGTCACTGCCTGCCCATATACCTGACCATCAGGTAGCAGTAGTACATGGGCTCCTTCTCCTTCCTGTAACCGTGTCAACCACACACAGCCCTCATTGTGTTTCAGGCAATGATGAAGTTGTTCCCAGGCCGATCGCTCTTCTGGCCGATCATCAAATGCCACAAACCGCTCCGTATATACCTGCATTTTCCCCCCGCAACTCAAGCCAACTGCCCAGGCATCTTCATCCGCTACCCCAAAAGTAATTCGTTGGCCTGTACCTGCTGTGATCAGCGGAAGAGCGGCTTTGAGTACAGCGCCCTCTACGCATCCCCCACTCACAGATCCGGCAATTTCCCGATCCGAAGAGACAATCATAGAAGACCCGACCGGCCGGGGAGAAGATCCCCAGGTTTGGATCACCGTCGCAATCGCAAATGAGGTATTCGATTCAGTCCATTGTTCTATTGTAGGGAGCAACTCTTTCATTTTTCTTCTTATTTAGGAAACCTATTCCAAGTTTAGCTAAAAATACGAGACGGCAAAGAAACCTACTCCCTATGATTCAGATTAATGCATATCTTGAGTGAATGATCTGAATACAGAAATAGGGACAGATCAGGTATGAGCGCAAAAGAGTCTGGATAAGCAATGTCAAAATTACTGGTTGGAACAACAAAAGGGCTGGTCATGTTAGAGCGGCGGGCCACGGGTTGGGAAATCTCCGAAGTCCAATTCCTGGGAATGCCGGCTACTTATGTATATGCACATCCCTATAGTGGCGCATGGTGGGTTTCGGTAGCCCATAGACACTGGGGACAAAAGCTTCAGTATTCCCAGGATGCCGGAGTTACCTGGCATGCTGTAGCGCCTCCTCATTACCCCAAAGACGCTGAAATACAGCCAGGGAAAACTGCCAACCTCAAAAAAATATGGTCCATCAGTCATGCAGGCGCAGAAAACCCGGAAGCCATTTGGTTGGGGACTGAACCCGGTGGACTTTTTTACAAGGCTTCCCATACCGCTGTTTTCAAACTCAATACTGGTCTTTGGAATCATCCCAGCAGACTGGACGAGAATCAATGGTTTGGTGCGGGAAGAGATTTCCCTTTTTTGCATTCTATTGTAATCGACCCCCGGGATAGCCAGCATATATATGTAGCTGTTAGCTGTGCCGGGGTTTTTGAAAGTAAGGATGGAGGACAATCCTGGCAGCCCCGCAACAAAGGCTTAATCGCAGCTTATCTCCCCAATCCACATGTCGAGATCGGTCATGACCCCCATTTATTGATCGCCTGCGATGCAAACCCTGATGTACTTTGGCAACAAAACCATTGCGGAATCTTCAGGAGTACAAATGGAGGAGAAAGTTGGATGAATGTCAGCGAAACAGATGGCCTCGCACAGTATGGATTTGCCCTTGCGATAGACCAAAGGAATCCCAACCGGGCCTGGGTTATTCCTGCTATCAGCGACGAAGTCAGGGTGGCTCCGGAAATGGCACTATGCGTTTGTTATACAGAAGACGCGGGTCAAACCTGGACCCAATCGAGAACAGGGCTCCCACAATCTTTTAGCTTCGACATTGTTTTCCGGCACGCATTTGTCATTCAGGATAATGTGCTGGCTTTTGGCACCACAACCGGCAATCTCTATCTTTCAGAAGACTATGGAAATTCCTGGCAATGTATTTCGTCAACCCTTGCCCGCATTGATTGCCTGAGCTTCGCCTGATATTTACACGATTTCCTCAGCAGAATCGCGGACGATTTTTTCACATTTTGCCGGGTAGAATTGGTTGGGCAGGCATTTCTCCTTATGTTTCTCAAAAGCCACCCATTGCCTTCATTCTCCTATACCGATCGCTTTCCTGTAATCAGCCTCTGGTTTTGCTCATTACCCTTTCTCTGTATGGCATTATTGAGCTGTGGTTCTTCCCAACAAAAGACTCTCTTCCGGGAATTAGCCGCAGAAGCGCAGGGGATTTCCTTTCAAAACACCATCCATTCTACCGATTCGCTTAATATTCTGACCTACATGTATTACTACAATGGAGGCGGTGTTGCCGTTGGGGATATCGACAAAGATGGGC
>CAYGTH010000173.1:1445-13604 GCA_964352745.1 uncultured Bacteroidia bacterium | reverse complement strand
ATTTAACAGAAACCCCATTGGCTTCGAGTTCCAGTTCCAATTCATGACAAACTTTTTGAGCCTGAGCGACTGCCATCCCATATCCCGGTACGATGATCACCGATTGAGAATAATTCAGGAGAATCGCTGCATCGTTGAGGCTGACTTCCCGCGCGATTTGATCGCCGACCTGCCCTGCAGCGGATACCCCTGCGGAGCCAAATCCGCCAATGATTACATTGAGTAAGGAGCGATTCATCGCCTCACACATCAGTACTGTCAGAATCGTACCAGAAGATCCTACCAAAATACCACCAACCAGCATGACATTATTTCCATATACCAGGCCTGCCAAAGCCGCTGCTACTCCCGTAAATGCATTGAGCAATGAAATGACTACGGGCATATCGGCTCCACCGATCGGAATGACGAACGTAATACCGTAAATCAGTGCAATCGACATAATGATCATCGCAATGAAATAGGGCTCATATGGGAAAATAAGTTTATAGACAATGCCGATAATAATCAATGCAAGCAAAGCGAGATTGACAATTGTGGGCTGTGGAATGCGAATTTTACGGTCATCTATCAGGCCCTGTAATTTTCCATAAGCAATCAAACTTCCGGTAAAAGCGACTGCCCCGACAAACATCGCCATGAGCGTTGTAATATGCACACCCATGGTAATACTACCATCCTGGGCTTCCAGCAGCGGTTGGTAGTTATAGAGCTCGACGGCAGCAATGGCCACCGCACAAGCACCTCCCAGTCCATTGAATATGGAAACCATCTGAGGCATATCGGTCATTTTGACCTTCTTGGCAACCATCCAGCCGATGCCCGTACCGATAACCAGTGCTATGAGAATCAGGAGATAATGGTTGGGATTATCGACATAAGTCGATTCGCGAGGCATGGCGAGTGTAACGAGGATGGCTATTCCCATGCCGACCGCTGCCCAGATATTTCCCATACGTGCTGTACTGGGACTACTGAGTTTTCTGAGGCCTACAATAAAGAGAATAACCCCTATAAGATAACCGAGATTGACAATGGATGGATTAAGCATGATCCAGTTGATTGTGTGATGGATACAGAGAGGAAAAAAACAGGATTAATCAGGCCTTTTTCTTTTTGAACATTTCCAGCATTCGGTCTGTAACGGCATGTCCCCCAACGACATTGATCATGCCGAGGATAATGCCGAGAAAACCCAACGAAAGTGCCAGGTAGTCTTGTGCTCCTGCATTTCGGACGAGAATAATGGCTCCGATAATGACCACCCCACTAATTGCATTCGCTCCGGACATGAGCGGTGTATGCAATACGGTTGGGACATTGGAGATCAATTCGTAGCCCAGAAATACGGCCAGGATCAGGACGTAGATCATGAGGAGCGTTTCACCGGTTAGGAATGTGAGAATCGTATCCATGAGAGTTGTGTTTCTGAATAGAGAAAAGAGAATGGGTTCGATCAGGCATCTGTATCGGAGGCAGGTTTTGCCTCTTCTGTTACCGGCGCTGTAAAAGGAGACAGGCAGGTGGAAGCAGGAACTTCGTTGCCAAAATCAATGTGATCCAGTCCATCTTTGAAAACGTACTGGAAAAAATTGAATAGGTTATTGCTAAACAGCTTGCTGGCATGCTGGGCCATTTGAGCGGGGAGGTTGGAGTCTCCTACCACCGTGACGCCGTGATACTGGATCACTTTGTCATTTTCGGTTACTTCGCAATTACCACCAGAAATGGCTGCCAAATCCACGATTACACTACCCGGCTGCATGGCTTCAACCGTGCGTCGCTCTACGAGTAAAGGAGCTTTGCGACCTGGAATCTGAGCTGTCGTGATGATTACATGCGCCTTAGCCGCCTTTTGGTGGATCAGTTCCTTTTGTTTGTCCTGGTATTCTTTGGTCTGTTGAATTGCGTATCCGCCCGCGGCCTGATCTTCGGCTGCGCCTTCTACTTCCACAAATTTTGCTCCCAGACTTTCTACCTCTTCCTTGGCCGCCGCCCGCACATCAAATGCTTCTACTGTGGCACCGAGGCGCTTGGCAGTTGCAATAGCCTGCAAACCTGCTACGCCTGCTCCGAGAATCAACACTCTTGCGGGAGGAATCGTTCCGGCTGCTGTCATGAGCATCGGGAAATAACCCGGCAGGTGATTGGCGGCAACCAATACGGCTTTGTATCCGGCCATAGATGCCATCGAGGAAAGTACATCCATAGACTGCGCGATGGTGGTCCGGGGTACTTGATCCAACGAAAAAGCCAGGATATCCAGATCCTTCAGTTGGTCAATGACTTCCGGATTTGTCCGGGCGTTGAACATCGAAATGATGGCTGCGCCTGACTTCATTTGTTTCAATTCTTCCTGTGAAGGAGGATTGATACTCAGAATGATGTCGGAAGAGGTCAGTACGGTTGCCCGGTCTGTGAGGGTGGCACCCGCATCCTGATACAATTGATCCGAATAAAAGGCAGTATCGCCCGCTCCGGATTCTAATTGTACCTGATGCTCATGCTTGACGAGCTTTTTTGCCGTTTCTGGAATCAGGGCTACCCGGGCGTCAGTGGATTCTGAAAGTAAACCGATAATCATTTCGTGGCCGGTTTAATGAGTTAGTGTTCTTCGTGGCTAAGTTAGTAAAAATGATCTTTACGCAAGCTTGGAAGCATGTTATGTGTGTTATTATACCTGAATAGCCGTGTTCAATGGTTTTCCACTGCTGAAAATCCATAAACCGAGGACGGTAAGCAGACCATTAAGCAGGAGAATTTCAAAGCCAAAAGTATAGCCCCACGCCGGACTCCATAGTTGAGTCAGGTAACTGATAATGGGGCTGACAATGCAAATGATCGGAACCACTTTGTCTATTACGCTCCGCTGCGTAAACATCCCAAAGGCATATAATCCCAGCAATGGCCCATAGGTGTAGCCCGCTGCCTTGAAGATCGCCCAGATTACCGCTTCATCATTCATCCAGTTAAAGATGAGGATAACAAAAAATAACAAGAGGGAAAATCCGATGTGGACGAGGTAGCGAGTGTGGAGCTTTTTTTGTTCGTCTGATTTTTTTTCAAAATCTAATATATCTATACAAAAGGAAGTCGTCAGAGCAGTGAGGGCAGAGTCAGCACTGGAATAGGCTGCTGCAATGATGCCGATCAAAAATACGATCCCGGCAACGGGTCCGAGGTAATTGAGGGCGAGGAAGGGAAATAGCTGGTCGGTTCGGGTTGCAACAAATGCCGAATCCGGAGATTGCTGTAAAAATAAACTCCAGTTAGGCTGGAAGACTTCCATCAAAATCCCTTCGTGCTGACTATATAGATAGAGGAGTGCGCCCAGGCTTAGGAATAGAATATTTGCAAACACAAGTACGATGGAGAACCAGAATACATTTTTTTGTGCCTCGCCGAGAGTTTTGCAGGTGAGGTTTTTTTGCATCATGTCCTGATCGAGCCCTGTCATGACGATGGCCATAAAAGCACCCGCTATAAATTGCTTGAAGAAATTGTTTGCTGGCCCCCAATCCCAATAGAAGGTCTGTGAATAATCACTTTCGCGAATGAGGCTTACCATAGAAGAGAGATCGAGATCCATAGCCTTGCCGATTAGGTACACCGCCACACCAGCGCCCAGCAACATCGAAAAAGTCTGAAGCGTATCTGTCCAAACCACCGTTTTTATTCCCCCGCGAAAGGTGTATATATAAATAAGGAAAATAGAAATTAGCACCGTCGCTTCAAAAGGGACACCAAAATGATTGCAAATAGAAAGCTGGAGAACCAGTGCCACCAGGTATAAGCGCAGGCTTGCCCCAATGACCCGAGAAAGCAGGAACAGGATCGCTCCCGAACGATAGGAGGCCTTGCCATACCGCTGCTCCAAATACCCATAAATCGAAGTGAGATTGAGTTTGTAGTACAGCGGCATTAAGACCAATGCGATTACTGCATAGCCGACCAGATAGCCCAGTACCATTTGCATATAAGCCCATTGCCCATTTCCTACAGCACCCGGAACTGAGATAAAAGTTACTCCGGACAAGGTAGCGCCGATCATGCCAAAGGCTACTACAAACCAGGGAGAGCTTCTGTTTCCGGTGAAAAAGGTCGCTTCATTAGCATTTCGGCTTGTGATCAGGGAGATAATCAGCAAAACGCCAAAGTATAAGACAACTATCAGAAGGGCAATATTGGGATTCATAGGGTGCGATTAGTACCTGTAAAGATAAGGGATGAAATGTTTTTCGACAGATGTTGCTCATTCGAGACTTATTTGGGGGTCTCAACGAAGGAATAACCCCTTGCCCCCTAAAGCCAAAGCCTGTATCTTTCCCCTATGAAACTCCTCCATACGGCTGACTGGCATTTAGGCAAGCGCCTCGAACACATTTCCCGGCTTGAAGAGCAGCGGGAAGTGCTGGAAGAAATCTGCGAAATTGCTGAACGCGAAGCTGTAGATGCCGTGTTGATCGCGGGAGATTTATTCGACCATGTAAATCCTTCTATAGAGGCACTGGAACTTTTTTATCGGACGCTCAAACGACTTGCGAATGAAGGAAAGCGGGCTGTAATAGGGATTGCCGGGAACCATGATTCGCCTGATCGAATTGAAGCCCCTGACCCGCTTGCCCGCGAATGTGGAATTATCCTGACTGGGTATCCGGCCAGTGAGGTGAAGCCTTTTCGGTTGGAGAGCGGCTTGGAGGTATTGCGATCTGCACCCGGTTTCATCGAAGTGAAATTGCCGGAACAGAAAGTGCCACTGCGGGTACTGCTGACGCCGTATGCAAATGAAATGCGGCTCCGCAAATTTTTGGGAACTGAAGATCCCGAATCAGAATTGCGGCAGGCACTGCAAGATTCCTGGGCTGAACTGGCTGCTACCTACTGTGATGATAAAGGGGTGAATGTGCTCATGGCGCATTTATTTGTAATGAAAAAAGGAGGAGAGCAGCCTGAAGAGCCCGAAGATGAACGGACAATCCTCGCAATCGGAGGCGCAAAAGAAGTATTTACCGAAAACCTGCCCGCTGCCGTTCAATATGTAGCACTTGGGCACCTGCATAGAAAGCAAGTCATTACCCAATCTCCCTGTCCGGTCATATATAGTGGCAGTCCGCTTGCCTACAGTATGGCTGAAGCGGGCCAGGAAAAATATGTCAGCATCATCGAAGCCGAGCCGGGGCAGGAGGTTCTTGTCAGAAATATTGCCCTTTCAAAAGGAAAGCAACTGGCGCGAAAAAGTTTTGATGCGGTGGAGGATGCCGTCGAATGGCTGCGGGAACATCCGGATACTCTTGTCGAACTCACTCTCGTCTCAGATCAGTTTCTAACTGCCGAAGAGCGGAAATCCTTGTATCAGGCCCATGCCGGAATTGTTGCTCTGATCCCGAAAGTCAATTTTCCCACAGATGCCTTTAATCCCGGTTTGCAGGTGGACCTTAGTAAGGAACTGAAAGATTTGTTTGTAGATTATTTTCAGTACAAGCACGGACAGGAGCCCAATGACCGGATCATGGACCTGCTGAAAGAAGTGCTTTCGGAAGAGGAAGAAAACGGATAAGCGCTTACTGTAAAGCTTATCCTAAATCCCCAAATACCTCCGCAAAAACTTTGATGGTCTGCGGATATCGAAACCCCTGAATATGGAATTGGTAGTACTCAAACAACGATTTGAGGAGAAATCGCTTTTCCTGCTGATCAAAGGTAATATCGTGGCAGGTTTCAAGTGAACTTTCCCGAAACCGGCGAAGTAAACCGGGAATGGGGTCTGCTTGCTGATCCCGTGGCGAGAAAATCCCTTTTTTTACATCAAAATACACATGTGGTGCGCCTTCGCTTTCGTCATTGGGGAAAAAACCCAGAAAGCGACTGAGGTGCATCAGGAAATATATAAATATGTGAATCAGGTGCCGATCATGTTGATCCAGGTAGAGAATGGTCTTGCGCATGAACTCATAGAGCTCAATATTTTGCTCCTCTTCCTTTACACAATCATAAAAAATTTCGACCATAGCCAGGCCGAGCGATAGCTTTACGGGATGAGACTGTACCTCATTGAGGAGGATGGCAAGTTTACTTTCATTGATATTGTGAATATCCCGGTTCTCCTTATAGAAATATACCAGGTCGATCAGGGAAAGCGGTTGAAAATAACTGTACTTATGTCGGGAACGAGCCGATCGATAGGTTTTGATCATGAAGGTACGCTTCCCGTATTCGCGGGTATAGACCGTCGTAATGAGGCCGGCTTCCTGATATTTCAGGGTGCGCAATACGATACCTTCCGTTTTGTGGATCACGATGAATAGTTGAGCGGTGAAGCAATCATTGCTGGCCGAAATTGGTGAGCGAGATTGATAGCAGTTGCCTCTTCTTCATATACCTGAAGGAGTCGACTCTGATCTGCGTCGCCTGTAACGATTTCTTTTTTGCCTGCAAGGGGGGACATGGGATTATCTGTAAATACGATTACTTCTTCTATGTCAAATGCATTTCGGGTGGCCGTGAGCATTTCGAGTGGGTCGGCAAGTATCGGACCTTCCGGTCCTTTGAAGACTGGACCCAGTATCAACAGTTGTATAGGGGGAAACAGTTGGGTAATTAATTCAGTGTTGACGCTTAGGCCTGTTTCTCCTGATTGGATAAGTCCCCGCTGATCCGCTGAAAAGGCATTGTTATACACCATGCATTCACTCAGGAGGGCTGAGATTCGTTTGGTCACAAAGCGGGTATCTTTGACTGTGCCACCGAAAGTATCGTGAATCATGATGGCTTTTTCCTTAAAGCCAAAGTTGTGAACGAAATCCTTGATAAAGAGTCGGTCGCGGAGGTTGGTCTCGGTGAGGTATATGAGTTTCAAATTGAAATCGGATTGAGAATGTGAACAGAACAAAGATAATGAAAAAAAGGCCGAAGCATATAGCTCCGGCCTTCACCTTCTAACCCTAAAAAAAAACACTCCACTAATCTGCCCCGCTACTCATTTCTTTATTTCACTTCAATCAGCTTGGCCGCTTTTACCTCTTCTTCGCGCTTGGGCAGGCTTACGTTGAGTACGCCATTTTCATACACTGCATGGATGCCTTCCTGATCGATGGTTTCGGGAAGCGTAAAGCTCCGCTCAAAGCTGCTGTAACTAAACTCGCGCCGGGTATATTTCTCTTGAGTTTCTTCTTTCGATACTTCTTTATGGGCTTTGATTGTCAGGCGATCATTGTCCACATTAAGAGAGAAGTCTGCTTTGTCAAGTCCGGGGGCTGCAAGTTCAATCCTGAATGAATCTTCCAACTCTGCTACATTTACACCTGGAACCGATTTGCGACTGTCAAATCCTTTGACGTGGCTCAGGTCATTGCTGAAAAAATCGTCGAGTAAACGAGAGAAAGATTGTGTTCCGGGGTGATTCCATTTAACTAACATAATCAACTATTTTTATCTGTTTGTTTGACTAATTGGTTTACACCACCGCTTATGCAATGGGAGTGCCAGTTGATTTTTGCTGTCAATGTGGCTGTTTTTTGTAAAAATGTACTGACATAATGGCAAAGTGTGTTTGAACGGTTAAAAATTCTACGTCAAAGGATTCGGCTTGGCACTGATTTTTGTAGTATTATTGTTGGGTAAATCAGCCATTAAATTTTTATGAGATTAAAGTTTATACCGCTCCTTTTCTTTGTAATTCTGGGAACCGTTGAGCTCTCTGCACAGCGGACACATTCTTTTTCAGTGGGAGGCGGAATCTCCTATTATTATGGAGACCTGACAGACAAATTCAACAATGTGTTTGTAAGGCCCTCCGCAACAGTATCGTATAGTTATTATTTCCAGCCTAACCTTCGGTTTCGTTTGGGAGCAACTTATTCACAAATCGGTGCTGCAGACTCTTTGGCTAATGATCCTGCACGCGTAGATCGGAACCTCCATTTTCGGAGTGACATCTACGAAGCAAGTGCCACAGTCGTGTACGAATTTATTCGTGATAAGCGATTTGGCATTTCATGGATCAGTAAACCGCATATCTCTCCTTATGTATTCGGGGGGGTAGCTATGTTCTCCTACAATCCAAGGGCTCAACTGGGCGACGAATGGCATGACTTACAGCCATTGGGAACAGAAGGGCAATTTATTGAAGGGGGAGATTATCCCGATCCCTATTCCAAGTTGCAGGTTAGCCTGCCAGTTGGTGCGGGTATCACAGTAAGATTCATGGATTATGTTGGAGCAAGTTTTGAAATCGGCCAGCGAACTACCCTCACCGATTATCTCGACGATGTCAGCACCAACTATCCGGATCTGGGCCAATTGGCCGAAACCAGTGGAACAGTAGCCGCAGCTTTATCCAATCGTTCAGGTAGCCTGAACAATAACGTTGGGAAGCGTGGAAACCCTGGTGCAAATGATAGCTACATGTTTTTTAACTTCACCCTCACCTATTACCTGGATCGCTACGCCAATAGAAAGTAAATTTTCTTAAAGTAGTAAAGACGGAGGTATGGCGTAAGCTGTACCTCCGTTTTCTATTGATATAGATTAGGGAAGGACTTCAATTTGATAGGTGACCGTTTCCAATGCTGGTCGGGCTCCTCTTTTTCCCGGGCCTACAAACTTTAAGGTGATCTCTGTTTTTCCGGGGCGCAAAGCTCGGATTCGCCAGCCGTGTGTACCAGCTGCTTCTGTCTTTTCATGGTTCGGAAAGTATTGTTGCCTGTCCAGGCTGAGCAACTGAGGATCTTTGAGGCTCGCGACCCAAAAAAAAGGGGTATTCCTGTTTTCGGTCTGGGTTACCACGATCGACCCGCCAGCCCGAATTTGATGAGGTGCATCTGGTTTGATTTTTGGGGCTGAAATAGCGAGTTCTTCGAGCTGATTCAAAGGGGATTTCCAGGGGCCAATACGTATGGGATAGCGGAGGGTGTCAGCTGAATGTTTATCTAAACCCGTGCTGCGGATAATTACAACTACTGTATTGCCGGGCTTCATAGATCGGAATCTCCACCTGTGGATGCGTTCCGCATCCTTTAATTCTCCCGAAATCACCACCCGATCTTCTTCCTGAATGAGCCATTGCGGATCGAGCGTACTTAAGGTGCCTGAAATCGAGTCTGTTTCTGTGACTTGGATAGAAAAGGTTTCTCCGGGGCTTATTTCCAGCGGAATGTCCGGCTCAGCCCAACCCTGACCATAGGTAAGTGAGGAAAGCAGGAGACAGGAGATAAAAAGACAACTAAGATTCTTATTGAGTAGCATATTCATTTGTTTGGGGAATGAAATCAGGTTTCGGTTGTATAATAAGGATGTCAGAAACTGTTCCAGGTGACAGGCGCTGAAGCGGATACCGGGAAGAGTGTGTAGAAAAAATGATCAGGTGTGTTCGGCTGTGTCCGCTGGTTGACAGTAATTGCGAGATAATTCTGTTCTTTTTGTCTAAAGATTAAAATTATCTTCAAATTAGGAAGTATAACAGCCAGGCTGTTTTGCTCATGATGTTTGGCAGTTGGTCTGTATCGCTGCCAACCAACCTTATAACCCTTTTTGTATGCACATCGCAATCATTGGCAATGGCATTGCCGGTATTTCTGCCGCCCGACACATTCGAAAGCTCAGCGATCACCAAATCACCGTTATTTCAGCGGAAACGGATCACTTTTTTTCCCGGACGGCACTCATGTATATCTACATGGGACATATGAAATACGAGCACACCAAGCCTTACGAAGATTATTTCTGGGAAAAGAATCGAATTGACTTACGGCGAGCTTATGTCGAGCGAATGGATACTGCTGGAAAAACCCTGTTTTTTTCAGGGGGAGACAGCTTGAAATACGATAAGCTGATTTTAGCTACAGGATCTCAACCTAATAAATTCGGATGGCCAGGCCAGGACCTGCAGGGGGTACAAGGGATGTATTCCTATCAGGATCTGGAATCAATGGAAGCTGCCTCAGAAAATTTACAGCATGCAGTCATTGTCGGGGGAGGACTCATCGGGATTGAAATGGCAGAGATGTTCCATTCCCGGCATATTCCGGTAACTTTTCTGGTGCGGGAAGAGAGTTTTTGGAATGGGGTGTTACCGACTGAGGAATCAGGGATGATCAACCGGGAGATATTTGCCCAGGAAGGGATTGACTTGCAGCTCAAAACGGAACTGAAAGAAATCGTATCGGATAAAAATGGCCATGCGAGAGCGGTTATCACCAGCACCGGTGAGGAAATTCCATGTCAGTTTGTAGGCCTCACCGCCGGAGTACATCCCAATCTGGATTTGGTGAAAAACACAGAGATCGAAACCCAACGTGGGATTTTGGTCAATGAATACCTGGAAACCAGCGTGCCGGATGTATTTGCCATTGGAGACTGCGCGGAACTCCGAAATCCCCGCGAAGGTCGCCGGTCGATTGAGGCAGTCTGGTACACGGGCAAATTGATGGGACCGATTCTGGCAAAAACCATTTGCGGAAACCCAAGTCCCTATGAGCAATCTATTTGGTTTAACTCTGCCAAGTTTTTTGATATCGAATACCAGGTGTACGGGCAGGTAGGCAATTCGCCGCAAGAAGGCGAAAAACATCTCTACTGGGAGCATGAAGGAGGTCGGAAAGCCATTCGAATCATTTACGATGCCGAAAAGAATCATGTAACAGGCTTCAACTTAATGGGCATTCGATATCGACATGAGGTCTGTGAACAATGGCTGGCAGAAGAAGCGCACATTGAAACCGTGTTGAAAAATCTGGCAACAGCCAATTTTGACCCCGAGTTTTTCAAACATTACGAATCGGATTTAATCGCGCTATACAATCAGCAAAATCCGAATCGGAACGTAGAGCCTGCTCCTGCACTGCTCAAATCCCGTGCGATGCCAGTAGTGCTCTTTACTGTATTGGGAATAGTATTGTTTGGAGTCGGTATGGCATTCCAAACTCCGGAAGGAGGGATTTCTATCTTCGGTGGAGCCATTCAGGGCGTGGGGTTGCTGGGCTTTACCATTGCTTTTGTCAAGCTGATCGAACTTTTCCTTTTCCTGATTGCTCATCGTTCGCATAAATTAGCCTGGACTGCTGGTTAGTTGTTGTCTTGCACGCAGCTGTATTTTTCCGCATTACCCTTCACTCAATCCTAATTTTTCATATGAAACGCTTCCAACAAGCCGGGCTCGGCATTTATATAATGGCTTTTGTGGTCTTCATCTCGCTGTTATTCCTCAGCAAATATGAAGTAACGGATGCCAATCTGGATGAAATTGCTCCTTTCGTAAAGGAAGAGCATCAATCTTTTGTCAAGCCTGCACTTGCCCGGTTGAAAGGGCAGGAATACGGATTCAAATTTTCCTATCTCTCAAAGGTGAAAGACGCGCTCGATGCTGCAGACCAAGCCATTGCGGATGAATATGGAATTCCGGAGGATGCACAAAACCAGGCCATTGCCATCATTGAGGAGAATACCAGCGGTGAATTTGCCCTGACAGAAGCCACGCGCGAAAAAGCCCTGGAAGTAATTCCCGAAGATTTGAGGCAAACCATTCGCGATTATACCGGCTGGCTAATTGGGCGATCTTTTAGCAGTAAAGAGAAGTTTCTGGAGAATGTGACAAACGGGGTCCGAAGCGCCGCGCAAGGAGCGGTAGGAAGCCGACAACTCTCCAGTTATGATCGGGAAGAGTACCTGTTTCAAATTGCGAAGTACACAGCTGGCGGTATCTATTGGGATCATCCTTTTGCCTTTTTCTTCCTCATATTTATTGTCGGTACTATCGGAGCGCTCGTCTGGATTTTTCCCGCCTTTTTTGATGGAATGCCGGGCATCAAACACAATGGCATCTATCACAACTCGGCCATGTCTCGGGGCATAGTGGGAATGGGACTAGGAGCCTTTCTGGTAGCATTTTACTTGCTCCTGTATTTCCATCACTATTATCTCGCAGAATGGATCACCCTGATTGACCCGATTTCGCAAGTCCTGAAAGGCATTCCGGCAGATCGCTGGTTTATGTATGGATTCTTATACACGATTTCGGTACTGGTAATGGGCATTCGCATGTTTACCAAATATCGACACAGTGCCTATCATCTGGTCCGAACGGGTTCCGTCATGTTTTTTCAAACGGCTTTTGCTTTCATTTTTCCGCAGATACTGTATCGGCTGAAATTGCCTTCATTAGAC
>CAYGTH010000173.1:0-1345 GCA_964352745.1 uncultured Bacteroidia bacterium | reverse complement strand
GTATTGTATACTTATTTCACCGAAAGCTCAACCGTCCTCGGGATCGATAGTTATAAGGTAAGGGGAGCGTATGGCTTATATGTCAGTTCTTGGTTTGCAGGCGTAATCGGGACGGGCTTATATCCCCTCCTAGGCAATCGTCCCTGGTGCCGATTTGCTTGTCCGTTAGCGGCCTATTTGGGACTCGTGCAGCGTTTTAAATCACAGTTTCGGATTACGACGAATGGTGGGCAGTGCATTTCTTGTGGAAATTGCTCGACTTACTGTGAAATGGGGATTGATGTTCGATCGTATGCACAGCGTGGCCAGAATATCGTTCGTTCTTCTTGTGTCGGATGTGGCGTTTGTTCAGCAGTTTGCCCAAGAGGAGTATTGAGCCTCGAAAACCTGAGTGATAGTGGAGAAACGCGTACTGAATCTGCAAAGTACTAATTCGTTATTTTGTAGTTTTTCTGTTACCTTTGAATTCATTCATCCAACCAAAAAATCAAATAAGATTTCATAGCTATGGCATTCACACTCCCCGATCTTCCTTACGCATATGATGCGCTTGAACCCAACATCGACGCGGCTACGATGGAGATTCACCACACCAAACACCACAATGGGTACACGACCAAACTCAATGCAGCAATTGATGGCACTCGCATGGATGGCCTGAGCATTGAAAGCCTGTTGGCTTCACCAGCTAATGCGGCTGTTCGCAACAATGGTGGTGGGTTCTACAACCATTGTCTGTTCTGGGAAATCATGAGCCCTGATGGAGGGGGAGAACCTTCCGGTGAACTCGCAGAAGCGATCTCTGAGGCTTTTGGTTCTTTTGATGCATTCAAAGATGCTTTTTCAAAAGCCGCTGCCACTCGTTTTGGTTCTGGCTGGGCCTGGTTGATCAAAAAAGCAGATGGCTCCCTCGCAGTCACTTCTACGCCGAATCAGGATAATCCTTTGATGGATGTAGCGGATGACCAGGGTACGCCGCTTCTCGGCCTCGATGTATGGGAGCACGCATATTACTTGAATTATCAAAACCGTCGTCCTGATTATATTGCTGCATTTTTTAATGTAGTGAACTGGGAGGCAGTTACTGCGCGGTTTCTCGGCTAAATAAGATTTTTCTTATTCAAAGGAATAAAAAAAGCGAAGCCTTCGGTCATATCCGAAGGCTTCGCTTTTTCTAATATGATTTGTTATCCCATCAAATCCTGGCCAATATCTTTTCGGAAATACTTTCCTTCAAAGCTAATCCGGTCTGCATTTTCGAGGGATTGCTGAATAGCGGCCTCTATACTGTCTCCAAAAGAACTGACGGCAATAACCCGCCCACCATTTGTCAGGACTTTCCCGT
>CAYGTH010000172.1:0-13606 GCA_964352745.1 uncultured Bacteroidia bacterium | reverse complement strand
CCTGGAAAGCGCCGTAGCTATCTCGGGGGATTTATCTGGCCCGCCTTCAGGTTGGGAAAGAGATCCAGACCCGCCGCATGATTTTGTATTAAAAAAGAGAGGCGGCGCTATTCAATGGCGGGAATCCGAATAGAAAACTGCCTGGATTTTACATAAAATGAGTATCTTTCTGCTTACGTATTCACTTCTGTTAATTGGACTACTATGCACAAGGATCTTAAATACCTCATCGCTTATGCGGTTCCGGCATCTGTGGTAATTTCCTTCTATTTTCAAGGATTATGGTCATTTTTTGCACTGGCATTTCTGTTCGGCCTGCTGCCGCTGATGGAGACGGTTATGCCGGGAACGACGAAAAATCACGAGCCGGAATCTGAGTCTTCCCGCATTCGACTTCGCTATTTCGATTATTTGTTATACCTCAATGTGCCGATTCAATTGGGCCTGGTAGGCTGGTTTCTCTTTATCCTTTCTCAAGGCGGATTGGCACCCTACGAATATATCGGACTCACTTTTGCCATGGGGATGTCTTGCGGCTCGCTGGGGATCAATGTCGCGCATGAACTGGGGCATCGCAGTACAAAATCAGAGCAGTTGATGGCCCAAACCCTGCTCTTGACATCTCTGTATATGCACTTTTTTATTGAGCACAATCGAGGGCACCACAAGCATGTGGCTACGCCGCTGGACCCTGCTACTTCCCGCAAAGGAGAAAATGTGTACGCGTTTTGGTTTCGGTCGATCACTGGGGGATTCCAATCCGCCTGGCAACTTGAAAAAAACCGATTGGAGAAAAAGGGGAAGCCGGCTGTATCCTGGGAAAATCAAATGCTGCGTTTTCAATTGATTCAATTGGTGGCGATTATTGCTATTTGGGCGATAGTAGGACCGGTTGCTTTAGTAGGGTTTTTAGCTGCCGCTCTAATTGGTATTCTGGAGCTGGAAACGGTCAATTACCTGGAGCATTATGGCCTGATGCGAAAAGAATTGCGTCCGGGTGTGTATGAGCGCGTATTGCCCAGCCATTCCTGGAACTCAAATCGGACGATGGGACGAATTATGCTATATGAACTGACTCGTCATTCAGATCACCATTATCTCGCAAGCCGTAAATACCAGGTGCTCAGGCACTTTCGAGAAAGTCCTGAGCTACCTGGCGGATATCCTGCTATGATGATACTTGCGTTGATTCCTCCAATTTGGTTCCGTGTTATGGATAGTCGTTTGGAGAAATTTGCACAGGTTGCTGCCTGAAACAGATATTATCTATCTGTGTTGGGGCTGATTTCGAGGCAAATGCGGTAACATGTTATGCCGGAAGCCTGTGCAGTGCTTAGCCATTAAGGCGATAATCAGCGTACTGATTAAACAAGAGCGTAAAAGGGCCGGGGAAAATTCGGTTTAGCTTACCGAATTTCTTCTATGCAAGTAATAATAGCTGGCTGTCCTCTATCACAAGAGATTCGTTGGTTGCTTGGGCGATAAGCCAGGATTACTGACTGGCCATCTTCGAGATTGAAAAAATCACGTTCTATTTCTACAGGAACAATGCGTACACCATTTTCGAGAGAGATGACAAATTCGCAGTCATATTCACCGCGCATATCTGTAACACTGCCTCTAAATTCGCAAGCGGAACGTGGACTAGCCGCAGGGGGCTGTGTTACGCCTCCAGGCCCTACTACTGGCGGTGTTGTTGTGGATCCCTGACCGGGTCCGGGTTGGGCACCTGTCTGATGAGTAAGTGCAGATGTTGTTACGTTAGGCATGGGAACTTCTTCTACCATAGAGCAGGCAGAAAACAATACCATTAAGACGAGGGAAAGAGAAAATAATGTCGAAAGTTTCATAATCGTTTTTCAATAGTGTGGTTTGGTTTACTAATTCGAACACTTCAAAACAACGATATTTGAGAATATTATAAAAGACAATAATACGAAATAATTAACATTAATTATATTGTAATATACGAATATTGACTTAGTGGTAATTTGTTGCAAAATCCCCTATATTGAAGCCTATGATACAAAAAGACTTTTTTATGCGGATGATTGAGGAGGCCGCACAAGTGCTCGCTCAATTGATGGGCTTACGTGAAGGGGGCGAATATATACGTGGACTAGAAGTGATGGATGACACGTTTACGGGATTGCTCAATACCGATTGGGCATATTTACACCAGCTTCCGGCTGCGGATTTTGTTCAAGCCTTATTAAATGACCGGGAATGGGAGTCTCCTCAGCTTGAGGTCCTGGCTGATTTGCTTCGGGCAAGAGGCATTTTTCAATATGACATGGGGGAAGCGGTGGGAGCAAAAGATTGCCTGCTTAAATCGCTAGCGGTGTATCAATACCTCAATGCACTGGAGCCGGATTTATTCTCCATTGAAAGAATGCACCATCTCTCCACGATTAAAGAATTGCTCGAGAATACCTCCCAAAACTGACTTGTAGATAGCCTATTTCCCACAATTAGAGTCGGAGCCTATCAACAGTTGATTCCAGTTGGCTGTAAACATCCGTCCAAAGAACCGACCTAAAGCAGACCGCTTTCTATAAAAATCAAATGAGATGCCTTTTTCAGGAGACTTGCGTTCATCCAGGCAGGTTTCGATCATACGAGGAGGCGATTTGAGATCTTTTAGGTCAAAGAGGGCGAGTTTCATATTCCCTCGTTTGACATGAACTCGTTCTGTCAGCATGCGATTACTGCGAATGAAAATATCATTCTCAACCCGGGTGGAGAGGTCCAGGGAATTCAATACCATAATATAATCGGTGCCCTCAAAAACCCGGGCGGGATCGTAAATCCGATTGGCTTTTATATCATAGGAGTTGATAAAGGCCCTGCCGCGTGTCATATCGCCATTGATGAAATACACCGAATCAGCCCCCGAAATTACAGGTAACTGTTCCGCTAATTGTTCTCCCAATCGAATAAGGAGTTCATTTTTCATTTTGCCGGTATAGGACCGGTCTTCACTCACGGAAAGAAATTGAGCAATGGGCAGGAAATAGGATTCGGAATACTGAAACTCCTTACTCCCAAAATAAATTCCAATTCGCTTGCCACGCATAGCAAGGGAGTCCTGCGCAACCAGATTTGGACTTCCTGCAAACACGATGAGTATCACCCCAAAGACCAGTATCCAAAAACGAAATCGCAAAAACGGTTGTACAAAAGTCATATAATATTCAGTTGGGGGAACTGGATAAATTGAGTGAATCAATTATGCTCCACGATTTCTTCCAGGTAAATCCTGCTCTCGGAAGGGTTAAACTCGCCATTAGGGCCATCAAATACCAGCGTCCGATCGTATTTTTTGATTCGTCCAATCTCGGGCGCATAAATTTCATAGGCAAATTCTTTCCGAATTAATCCATCCTGATTGTCTTTTTGCGTTACAACTACACAATTGGGGAAGCTGACCCCACCGATGGTAACGGTCGTATCCACATGAGTGTATTCATATTCCTCAGCGTCGAGGATGTTAAATAGGTTTCCGTTCCACTTGATTCCTTCACTCACCGGAAACTTGAGGATGAGGTAGCGTTTGTTTTCTTCTATCCGCTCGGCAAATCGGGTACCGGTTTCTGTCGAATCGTAATACTGGGTATATAACTTCGAAGTCTTGAAATCATAGTTGGTCCCCAGGCTAACATCCGACCGCCAGGTTTGTATCTTCCGAACCATCCGCCCATTCAGATCTTGCTCTAGTCCCTGTAATTCCTCCCGCTTATAAAAGGTTTCTTCCAAAGGCCCTGCAGAATTGTACGTTGTATCGATTACGATACTGATAGCGAATTTGCCCAATTCATTCGGAAATATGAGCTCAGTATGGGGGAGAATCGAATCAATCGTACGATTGCAGTGGAGAAAAAGAAAACCGGATAGAATCAAGAGAAAGGGGAGACCAAGTGTTCTGAAGAAAGAAAAAGTCATCGAGTATAATGCGTATTAAGAAAATGAGATGCGAAAAAAAATCTATCCGACTATGGATCGAAGCAAATTGCAGCAAATTACCCCATAATTCAACGTCAAAGGCTATTTAATATTACAACGAAGGCCCTTGAGAGAGGGTGGTGTCTTTCTCCTTTCTTATTTGGAACCCAGCCCTTCCTCTTTGTAATTTTGCCAGGTGAAAATCGATGACATATTATCCGCCTATCAAAATCATCCAGACCTGAAGGCTCTGGGAGATCAGCTCAAAAAAACGGAATCAGAAAAATTCTTGGTAAAAGGAATGGTGGGGAGCCAGTCCGCTTTTTTGCTTGCGGCTATTTATCGGCATACCCAGCGAAATATTGTGTTGATCCTCAATGATAAAGAGGAGGCCCTCTATTTTCAAAATGACCTGAAGGCACTCATGCCCCAAAAGGACATTTTATTATTTCCCGCTTCCTACAAGCGACCCTATCAGGTGGAGGAAGTTGATAACGCCAATATCCTGCAACGTGCGGAAGTCCTCAACGAATTAAATCATACCCGTACAGGACGGCAAATAATCATCACCTTTGCCGAAGCCTTGAATGAAAAAGTTGTCAATAAGCGCTCCCTGATCAAAAACACCCTGGAAGTAAAGGTAGGAGATGAATATGGGATGAGTTTTGTGATTGATATCCTGGAGGAGTATGGATTTGAACGGGAAGACTTTGCCTTTCAGCCCGGGCAATTCGCTGTGAGAGGAGGTTTGCTGGATGTATTTTCATTTGCGCATGACTGGCCCTATCGGATTGAGTTTTTTGGAGATGACATTGGTAAAATCCGAACCTTTGATCCCGTTTCCCAACTCTCAAAAGATCCGGTAAAGCGGATTTCCTTGATCCCCAATATCCAGCGAAACCTGTTACATGAAGAAAAGGTATCCTTTCTCGAATACATTTCTCCTACTACGCTGGTCTTTTGTAAGAACCTTGAATTTGTCCAGGCAGATATGGGGAGACTCTACAAAAAAGCAGAATCTTATTACCTGGAATTGCAGGCTAGAAGTAAAGGTGGAGCGGTCAGCAGTAGCCCGGATCAGTTGTTTTATTCCCCTGAATCCTTTAAACAGGAGTTGGAATCCTTTCCCCTGATTGAGTTACATCCACAAGGATCCTGGCCCAAACATGATTCCGTAGTAGAATGGAAAGGCATGCCTCAGCCCGCCTTTCATAAAGAATTTAACCTCCTCGCAGACCACCTCAAGAAAAACCAGCAGGAGGGCATGGTCAATTATGTCCTCTCTGATAGCGAAAAACAAATTAAGCGACTGACCGAGATTTTTGCTGAAGTGGATCCGGATGTAGCTTTTTATGGAATTTTAGGAGAAGTACATGAAGGGTTTCGCGATGAACGCCTGCAATATGCGGTGTACACCGATCATCAAATTTTTGATCGGTATCATCGGTACAAAACGCAAGTTCAAAAACAGCGGTCCCAGGCGCTTACGCTCCAGCAATTGCGGGATTTAAAGCCAGGAGACTTTGTAACCCATGTTCATCACGGGATCGGTCAATTTGCAGGCTTGCATACCCTGCAGGTAGGGGAGCATATACAGGAAGCAATCAAGATCATTTATAAAGGAGGCGATGCGATTTTTGTGAATGTCAACTCCCTGCATAAGGTTTCCAAATATACAGGGAGAGAAGGTGCTTCTCCCAAACTGAGTAAATTGGGTTCCGGGGCATGGGCACGTGCCAAGGCCAAAACCAAAAAACGACTTAAGGAACTGGCTTTCGATCTGGTATCCCTCTATGCACGCAGGAAATCTCAGCCGGGTTTTGCATTTGCCAAGGATACCTACATGCAACAGGAACTGGAGGCTTCCTTCATGTTTGAGGATACGCCGGATCAGGTAACAACTACAGAAGAGGTCAAGGCGGATATGGAAAAACCGAATCCGATGGACCGTCTTGTCTGTGGGGATGTCGGGTTTGGAAAAACAGAGATCGCGATCCGGGCAGCCTTTAAAGCTGCAGTAGATGGAAAGCAAACTGCCATATTAGTTCCTACAACTATTCTGGCCTTGCAACATTACAAAACCTTTGCAGAGCGGTTGCAGGAAATGCCGGTGGAGGTGGATTATATCAATCGCTTTAAAAGTGCAAAGGCGATTAAGGAAACCCTGGCGCGGGTGGCGGCTGGGAAAGTAGATATTTTGATCGGTACCCATCGATTGGTTTCCAAAGATGTGAAATTCAAATCATTAGGTCTCCTTATCGTGGATGAAGAGCAGCGGTTTGGAGTGAATGTCAAAGACAAACTCAAATCTCTCAAGAGTCAAATCGATACCCTGACGCTGACTGCGACGCCCGTTCCCCGTACCTTGCAGTTTTCATTAGCTGGCATTCGGGATTTGTCTGTAATCACGACGGCTCCTCCCAACCGGCAGCCGATCGAGACAGTAGTAACCGGTTTTACCCCTGAGCGAATTCGGGATGCCATTTCCTATGAATTAAAGCGGGGAGGGCAGGTTTTTTTTATTCATCCCCGGGTAAGAGATATCGAAGAAGTCGCAGCTGCAATCAAAAAACTCGTGCCGGATGCACGTATTAAAATTGCACACGGCCAAATGAAAGGTCCTGATCTGGAAAAAGCCATGGTCGGATTTGTGGAAGGCGCATTTGATGTACTGGTATCCACTACCATTGTGGAATCGGGATTGGATATTCCCAATTCCAATACCATCATCATCAATGAAGCCAATAAATATGGCCTGGCTGAAATGCACCAAATGCGCGGTAGGGTAGGGCGTTCGAACCGAAAAGCATTCTGTTACCTCCTGGCTCCTCCCGAAATTTCCCTCTCGCAAGATGCCCGTAAACGCCTTCAGGCGATGGAGGAGTTTTCAGATTTAGGGAGTGGATTTCATATCGCCTTACGGGACTTAGACATTCGGGGGGCGGGTGATCTCCTGGGACCTGAACAAAGTGGGTTTATCGCAGAAATTGGCTACGATATGTACCACAAAATCCTGGATGAAGCCGTCAGGGAATTGAAGGAGGAACATTTTGCAGACCTCTTTGAGGAAGAGATCGCATCCCGGTCAGGACTCGTTGTGGACGATTGTCAGGTAGATATGGATCTGGATATTAGAATCCCAGAGCACTATCTCCCTAATATTCCAGAGCGACTAAAGCTGTACCGAAGAATTGCGCATGCGGAGAATGAAGGGGAATTGCAGGAAATTATGCGCGAAATGATAGACCGCTTTGGCCCTTTACCAGATTCTACTTTGAATCTCTTTGATACAACCCGTATTCGGGAACTCGGAAAGCGTACAGGATTGGAACGAATTGTATTAAAAGGGGAAATCTTACGTTTCTTCTTTGTTTCGGATCCCACTTCATCCTTTTTTAGTTCAGACCCGTTTAATAGAGTGATAGAATACGTTCAAACTTTTTCAGCGAAGGTGCAACTTAAGCAATCTCCCAAGTATCTTTCTCTTATATATCGGAATATAAATAATGTGAAAGAAGTATTGTCAAAAGTATCAGAATTGAATGAATTTATGTATTTTCAACAAGATACTCAAGAGGAGCCTACCTCGTGAATATTCCTTTAAAACGGGAATTTTAGTTCTATTCAGCGGGTAAATGGGGCAAAAGGATTGAACACTGTGTATATTTGTCTAATATTAAGCCTAACCCAATCGGATTATATGGAGAATACCTAACTTTTATCTATCTTTAAAGTCGGTTTTTCCATGATTCTCTCTCCCATTTCATATCGAGACGGCTTAGGGCCAACTGGATGGTTCCATCTCGGGAACAGCGTGCATCTAACTCATTTTTCCATGAAATTTTATCTAATCGGCATACTCATGTCGTTGTCATTCATTTCAACAGCGCAAGCGCAAGGTGAATTGGAGACGTACAGATCAAACTTAAGCAGAATTAGTACCTGGCTCGATTCTGCCCAGTTTGTGATGGACAATCCCGGGAAGTCCGGCCAATACAAAACTAAAATTGGAGCACTGGAAGAGAAAGTGGATAGCCTCCATTCAGTATTGGAATCTGAGCGCCAGCGCTCAGCCCAGGAACGGTCTCGCGCCTCTTCTGAGATTTCAGCAGCACAGCGGGAATCACGGGCATTTGCCAGTCAGCTAGAAGCCCTGAAGTCCAGACTGGACACCGAACGAAAACAATTGAATGGTCAGATAGTAGAATTGCAAACCCAGCAAGAAGCCATTCAAAAACAAAAGGCAGACCTCGAATCTTCCCATGATGCCTTTATTCAAAAGCTCAACACAGAGCAGGCGCAGGCGCAGCAGAAACTGAAAGCAGAGCAAGAACAAGCACAGGCAGATTTGCAAAAAAATCAGATCGCACTCAAAAAAGCTGAACAAGAACTTACTGCTGCTCAGGCAGAACAGGAAGCTTTGCGGAAATCACTTGAAAATCAGCGGACCAGTCTGGATCAGCAACTGACGAATGCAAATGAGGCGCTAAGAGCTGCTGAGAGGGAGATAGAATCAGTCGGAGTAAAATTGAAATCTACAGAAGGCAAGCTCGCTGCACTGGAAACAGAATTCCGGACCAAGACCGAAGCGCTTACCGAGCAATTAGCCGTGGTGAATAAAAAAGCTGAAGCATTAGCTTCTACCAATAAGGAATTACTTGCAGAAGCAGGAGAAGTAAAATCTATTCAGTCGAAATTGGCGGAAATCGAATTGCAGAATCAAAAACTCCGATCTCAGGTGGATAAAGCGACCACCGAAAGCGGGGCTGAGCAAAAAGAATTATTGGCTAAACTGGCGAGTGCTAACCAGAAAATTGGAGTATTAGAAGGGGAAAACAAAAAGCTTATTGAGAAGACTGAATCGATGGACACGCAATCTGCTTTTGTTCAGGAATTATCGAAAAAATTCACAGCTTCTGAAGAAAAGGTGAAAACGTTGGAAACCGAAAATAAGGAAGCTGATGTACGCACAAAAAGCTTGCAAACGGAAATTGAAGCCCTGAAGAAAAAGAACCAGAATCTTGCTGCTACTGCGAGTTCAGGAGTAGCGGAAAAAGGAGCGGAATTGAAGAGCTTGAAGAGTGAGCTTGCGAGTGCTAAGTCAAAAATTGCGAGCCTTGAAACACAAACTACAGAGCTGGAATCGGCTTTAGAGAAGACCCGATCTTCCAGGACTGAAGGACAGGAACTGACAGCGGCTCTGAAAGAATCAAAGGCAGAAGCGCAAAAGTTAACAGTTGAAAACGAAACACTGACCGCCCAATTGGCTGCTAAGGCAACAGATGAGGCTGAAGTTGCGCGCCTTACTACAGCGCTCACAGCGAGTAAAAACAGAATTGAGAAATTGGAAGCTGAGGCTGGGGAATTCAGAGGAGAAATAGCAGCAGGAACCGAAGAGAATACCAAAGTTGCCGAGCTAGATGCTGAATTGAAGTCGGTTCAAGCGCAAGTTGCAGAGCTGGAAAAAGAGAAGGCAAACCTGGAAGCCGCGACTCTGGAGGCTAATAAAAAGGTTGAAACACAAACAGCAGCAGCAACCGAGGCAGAAGCTGCTTCGAAAAAAGAGATTGCTCGCTTAGAAGCAGAGTTGGCGGCCAGTAAGGCAAACGCACCAGTTGCCGCCACTGAATCAGGTGAGCTAAAAAAGCTGAAAGCAGAATTGAAAGCGGCAAACCAATCTGTCGCAGCTTCGCAATCAGAGAAAGAGACCCTGATGGCCAAGCATAGTCAGGAAGTCACCACTTTAAAATCGCAACTCGCTGAAGCACAAGGAACGGTTGCGAACTGCAAGGAGGAGCGCGCGCAGTTAACCCAGAATATAGCATCCCTAAATGAAGAATTAAAGGGAGCGGGGGCTGTGCCTGCAACAATTGCTGGTCCATCAACGGCTGAATTGGAACGAAAACTGATGGATGCTGAAAAGAGAGCCAGAGACCTTGAGGCTGTAAATGCAAAACTCGTTAAAGAATCGGGCGGTAATAAGATAGTCGATAAGCAAGAAGCTGAGCGGTTAAGGGCACAAATCCAAAGTGCCAACAAAGAGGCTTCGGACTCAAAGGCGAATGTCGCTGAATTGGAGAAAGAGCTTAAGGCTGTAAAATCAAAACATATCGAAGAACTGAACGGAATCATGAAAACACATGAATCCAAATTAGCGACCCTGGAATCCAGCAACCAACAACTCGAGTTGGAATTGGAAACCAGTAAGAAGCAGTTGGCCGCTGCTACTGAAGCATCCGACAACGCGGCAGAAAATGCAAAATTAGTAACAAAAATTGAGGCCTTGGTAGATACGCTCGATATGCAGGTAAAGGCCCATCAGGTAGAAGTAGCAGGGATGAATACCCTGCATGCTGCTGAAATTGCAAACCGGGATTCTGTAACCACAAGCCTCCAAAAAGAGTTGGCGGACTTGAAACTTATGACTAGCCGCGACAAGGAAGAGGCTGAATTTCAACTCAAAGGAAGAGAAGAGGCTGCAAAAGGATTTGAAGCCAATGTCAAAGAGTTGGAAGATAAAATAGAAACGCTGAGAGCGGAGCAGAAAGTTGAGTTGGAGGCATCTGAAGCCAAGCGTATAGCCGCAGAAGAGGAAAATGCCAAGTTGGAAGAGGAGCGAATTAGCTTACGCCAGGAATTGATCGACCAGAAAGCAGCCCTCATGCGACAAGCTTCCGAAAGCCGGGGGGAACTTCAGGCATCTAATGAAGAAGACCGAAAACGACTTGAATCAGAAATTATCAGCCTTCGGAAATCGCTTGAAGAAACCAGGGCCAAACACGCCAGCGAATTGGAAAGCCGGCTGAGTAGCTTCGAAGCCCGTGTAGCCCAGTTGGAAGCTGAAAATAAATCCCTTCAAGAACAGTTAAATAAAGGTGGGGAATAAAATGGCATCATGCCATTCAGCTTTTCCTCGGTTGAAGCTAACGATTCATCACATGTTGGGCAGGATTGAATTTTTAGGAAAACTCAGATCTGTACAGTGGTTGATCGCTGTATGGTTGGGAATGGGAATACTGGCAAGTGCAGATTTGTCGGCTCAGCAGCCTTACGTCGTGGGTTCTTTCCCCCGAAATGGAGATAGTAAACTCCTCAGAAACCTATTTATATCGATCAAAATTGCACTTCCAGCCGATGGGCAGGAGATCGACATGGAAACTTTAAATAGCGATAATATCCGACTCTATCCCAGTGGAAGCCCTTTCACCCAGATAGATTGCTGGATTCATGGAAGCAGTGAAATTAAGAATATCAGCCTCCAACCCAAAGAAATTCTGAGTCCCAATACGACGTATATTTTTGAGATCACACAGGGCTTGCAGGATAATAATGGCCTTCCTTTTAAACCGTTTCGATCGACATTTCGCACAGGAGCAGTAGGCCTGGATAAGCCCGCTACGGCTCCTCCAGGGTATGGAAGTGAACCCCGGGAATTTGCCTTTAAGCCCGCCGAAGGGGTGGCGGAGAAGGAACCGAAAACGGATTATACAGATTTAGTCGGCGAGCAGGATGAATTACTGGACTATTATGACAAGGAAGATGATGGAGACGGCGGATTCCTGGTAGATATTGACGCCCTGATGGAAGAGGAAGAGGAGGAGGTTGAAATTGCCAGTTATCGACCGGATGAGGCCGAAGTAGAAGATGATGTGACGTTTGAATTTGAGGGGGAAGAAGATGATACGCTGGATGTAGAAATAGAAGAGGAAGAATTGTTGGCAATGGCAAATAGCTCTGAGGTAGAGATGGAAGCGAGCCCGGCCCGTAAAGCCACCGAGGAAGAGGAGGAAATCGAAATACCGGATTTGCTTACAATTGAGGTAGAGGAGGACCTGGACATGGAATTAGCAGAAGAGGCCGAAGCTATGCCGGAAATAGAAAGCACAAAAGAAGCTGCTGTTTCCAATCAACCCCAACCTCAATTTGGGTATCTCATGGAGATGGAAAAATATCGCCAGCAGGCAGGCGCCTCAGAAGAAGAAATCAAGCAAACAGAATTTTTGGACTTCGAATCGACTTTTAAGTCTGAGGAAAGCTTTGTTGAGCTCCGCTGGGAAATGGCTTCGGAATTTGACAATGCATATTTCAGTATTGAGCGTTCGCAGGACGGCCGCACCTTTACTCTGCTGGACACGCTGCATTCTCTTTCTAATGGAGAAAAAGCCCTGTATTATTTAAAAAATGACACAGAAGCTCCTGTCGGCACCAATTATTACCGCGTTTCCTACCACACCCGAAAAGGCGAAAAGGGCTATTCCGGGATTCAGTCAGTGGAGGTGCTGGAAAAAGAACATATCCGATTTGGGAAGACTGCTATTTTTCCAAATGCAAAACTTCCACTGGAGTTTCAGCTCAATGAAGCCCGACAAGTAACCGTACTGATCACAACTGACAAGGGCGTTCCTGTCAAAAAAATATCCGGAACCATTGGCCCGGGCCTTACCCGCAAAGCCATTAATATGCAAGGCGTACCGTCCGGAACTTACATGGCCAGCATTGATGCAAGCAGCATTCGAACACGACGTCAGGTGGTGGTCCTTCGATAGGGGAGCCGTAGGGTTTTTAGAAGAATTGTATTTGGAAAATGCCTGTTCAGCCGCCAACTTGCCGCATGCCCCAAGCTTCCATTTATATCATTGTACCGGCCTATAACGAAGCCACAATTATCCGAAAAACGATTCGGAATCTCCTGCAAACGGGGTATCAGGTCATTTTGGTAGATGACGCTTCCCACGACCAAACGGCTGCCAATGTGCGCGACCTCCCCATTCACTATTTACGCCATCCCCTTAACCTCGGGCAAGGGGCTGCCTTGATGACCGGGATGCGCTATGCCCGAACGCAAGGCGCGGATACTGTTGTTCATTTTGATGCAGATGGGCAGCATCAAACCCACGATATTGACCGAATGTTGTCAGTTTTACAAGCTGGGAAAAAGGATGTAGTGCTGGGCTCGCGCTTCCTCTCACCCGAATCGCGCAAGGCTATTCCGCTCATGCGGCGGATGCTATTGAGACTCGCTATCCTGTTTAATGGAATGGTTACAGGCCTCTGGCTTACAGATGCCCACAATGGCCTTCGCGCCCTCAATGCAAAAGCCCTGCACCAAATCGAACTGCGGGAGAATGGAATGGCTCATGCGACTGAAATTCTCATGGAATTCCGCAAGCATCAACTCAGTATCGAAGAGCTTCCCGTTGACATTCGCTATACGGAATATTCCCAACAGAAAGGCCAGTCTTCCTGGAATGCCTTGCATATCATCAGCGATATCCTGATTCGAAAACTACTCCCATGAGACCGATTCAACTGATCCTGATTCCCTTATTGCTATTGCTGCTGATTGTTTTTCAGCGAAAATTGCGGAAGCAAACCCTCTTGCAAATATTATTTTTGGGGGTAATGGCCGCAGCACTGCTGTTTACCTTACTGCCGGATTTGAGCACAACCATTGCCAACCTGCTAGGGATTGGCAGAGGCGTTGACCTCATCATTTATTTCAGTTTGTTGGCCCTGACCATGACCTGTTTGCTGCTGTATCTGCGCATCCTCAAGCTCCAGCGAATGCTCACCGGATTGATTCAGGACCGCGCCCTGGAGTCGGCAAAAAGTCCTGCCCAGTCTTCCGAAGAAGGGAGTTGACATTTCTTCGATAGTTGGGTAT
>CAYGTH010000171.1:0-13627 GCA_964352745.1 uncultured Bacteroidia bacterium | reverse complement strand
GAAAAGGGATGAGTTGCGAAGGAATATGATGCGAAAAAGGCCTGCCTTTTTACAGACAAGCCCTCCTTCACATAAGGTAGTAAATTGTTCAGGTATTATTTTGAAGGATTATTCCAGGATTCTTTAACCGCTTTAAATCTCATTTTCAGCGTGTCCCATTCTGCGGTTAGTTCGGCATCGGTTTTCGTTAGCTTTGCTTCCAGCCGGTTGCGTTTCTGGTTGTATTCAGATTCAATTTGCTCCCAGGTTCTGGTTGTTTTCCACGTCATGGACTGCTCGGTAGAATCAATAAATTGCTTCATTTCTTCCCAGTCTGCTTCAAATGAATTCGCTGTATGGTTGGCTTTTGATTCGACTTTATTTTCAATCGTGTTGTAGCGAACTTTCAGGGTTTCTACTTTCTGGCGTGCTGATGCTTCCATTTCATCTACGCGGTTATCCACCCGGTTTTCGATGGCTTCATATTGGTCTTCGATGGCATCCCATTCGCTTTCGAGGGATTCCTCGGTCGAATTTTCGACGGTTACAATGAAGGATTCAAATTCGTTGGCCACTTCATTAGCTTCTGCCTGGGTTTTTTCCTGGCAACTAAAGAAGAGCAAAAACATAAGACTTGATAGCAAAAAAATAGATATTCGATTAATATAGGTAAACATAAAATGTGAGGATTAATGTGATAAAATGATGGGGAAGGAAAAGAAGAAAGGGAAGGGCAAATTCGCTACTTGATCAGCGAATGGGCTTTTTGGAAAGCCTGGTATTGCCAATTGCGCTTTTCAAACGCTTTCAAAAATCCAGTCAGCAAGTCTGCCGTGCCCTGGTCATGGGCTTTTTCAGCCTGATCGATAGCCAGATTCAATTTGTAGATAAGTTGACGCGTGTCTTGCAGCGTACAGGTCATCATTTCTTCTGCACTATAAACATCGGTCGGTTCCTTGATTTCGGAAATGTATATATACTCACTCCATTTACTGACCGGGCGGAATCCCAGCATTAAAATGCGTTCGGCAATCTCATCAATGTGAATTTTGCTTTCATTGTAAGCCAGCTCAAATTGACGATGGAGCTCAAAAAAATGAGGGCCGGTAACATTCCAGTGAAAATTGCGGAGGTTTTGATAGTAGATGTGATAATTGGCTAATAGTTCATTCAATTCCTGGATAAGGGGCTCGATTTCAGTTTTGTTAATGCGAAGGAAAGTATTCATAAAAAAGGTAAGTGGGTTAAGTGATTAAATGTGACACCTTATCATATACGGAGAATTGTAAAATAAAGTTACAGAACATGTAATTATTTTTTACAAATATTTCAATCACTCATCAAACCCAGGACTAAACGCAAGGCTTGCCGGTTGAGTTCTAAAATCTCAAGGCTGATTCGGGACAAGCGTTTAAAATCAACTTGCAAGGCCTGGATTTCATCAGGATCGGAAATGGGGGCCGCCGGAGTCAATAGTCTGTATGCTTGAATACCTTCCACAATTTTCTTGAGCTGAAGTGATCGCTCTGCAACTACCTGTGCACTGGTAATATCATCATCCTGCACAGAAAATTGTTCCATAATTGCGCTTAGACTCGTTTTTTGAACCTGGATTTCTTTTTCTGTCTCCTGGCTGGTCAATGCAACTTCTGACAAATCTCTTTCAATAAAGTCGATGAGATCAACTTGAAAAAAACGAACTATCCGAATGAGTTTTCCGGATCCAGGCTCTGCGGAACCCTTTTCATATGAAGCAATATTCCCTCGATTCAGCCCTACTTTAGTGGCAAGCTCCTGCTGACTGAGCCCTAAGCCCTTGCGGAGGAAGCGTAAATTTGAATAAATATATGACATATTTTCACCTTTAATATATATAACCAAACACAAATGTAGTATTTTTTATCATAAATGTAACAAAAATTTACATTTATGCGTACATAATACTGTATCGCGCTTTACAATATGTTTAACCTTTTAAAATTGAAAAAATAAATGACAGACACAAAATTAAAATTCACAGGAAAATGGAACTTAATCAAAGGACGCCTGAAACAAACCTTTGGAACGCTCACCGATGATGACCTCATATATGAGGAAGGAAAAGAAGAAGAGCTGCTGGGTAGAATTCAGCACAAAACAGGCAAAACAAAGGAAGAGTTGAAAAACTTTATTGATACGATCTGATTCATACCTGCGCGCACTCTACATCGGCCATTCTTTTCAAGAAAAGGAATCCCTCCACCGATACGCTCCTACACACGATTATACAGGCTGGTTGGCATCTATAACAGATGCGCTTACTGGCCTTTCTTTCAGCCTTACTATTTTTCATGGAATCCCTGCTTAATACACAACAGATCTTTCAGCAACTTTTGGAAAAACTTTCCAACTGGGGAGAAGCGCTTATTCTCATGTTACCCAATGCGGCCATCTCCCTGCTCATTGTAATAGTATTTGGCCTGCTGGCACATTTGGCCCAGCGATTGACGCGCCGTACTATGGACCGCTTTTCTCAAAACCTGGCGGTCAACCGCCTGTTGAGCAAAGTGATTCAAGGGCTGGTATTGTTGGCTGGTGTATTTATCTCCCTTGGAGTGCTCCAACTCCGGGATACCGTGATGACACTATTAGCAGGTATGGGAATTGTCGGATTGGCATTGGGATTCGCCTTTCAGGATATGGCTGCCAATTTCATGTCGGGCATTATGATCGCTGTTCGACGCCCTTTTCGGATTGGAGATATAATAGAAGCCAATGGATACATGGGAAAAGTACAGTTGATTACGTTACGAACAACTGTTATCCGGCTGTTCCAGGGACAAGATATGATCATGCCCAATAAAGATCTGTATCAAGGTCCCCTCAAAAATTATTCAACCGGAGTTCGAAGAGTGGATTTGCCGATAGGGGTATCGTATGGAGACAATCTCGATCAGGTAGAACAGCTCCTCCATAGGGTCTTGGCTAAACTTCCTGACATAGATCATAACCAGGGGATACAGGTTTATTTTCTGGAGTTCGGAGATAGCTCCATTAACCTGGAAGTACGTTTCTGGGTCGACTTCACCTGCCAGGCGGACTTTTTTGCAGCAAAAAGCAACGCTCTCAAAGCCATCAAATCAGCCTTTGACGAAGCAGAAATCACCATTCCGTTTCCCATCCGCAGCCTGGATTTTGGGGTAAAAGGAGGAAACAAACTGCCCCCTTTCATGCAACAGCAAACTGGCACTTTATCTGCAAACCGAAATTAAGTATTGTTGTAAACTGAGCATGTTTACTTCCCCCGGTCTTAGCATAGGTTCTTATGCAGGCCGGGGATTTCTGTGAGAGATTGTCTAATTTGCATCCAATCCTTCCCAGCAGCAGTCTATCTCCCATGAATATCCTCTACGTCAAAGCCATCCATATCATCTTCGTTGTAACCTGGTTTGCAGGGCTGTTTTACCTCGTTAGATTATTCATCTACCACATAGAAGCAGAGGAAAAAGAAGAACCCGCACGCAGCATCTTGCAGGAGCAGTATATCCTGATGCAAAAGCGTCTCTTCACGATCATCACCAATCCTTCTATGTTTGGGACAGTTTTGACCGGCGGATGGCTGCTTTATACCTTTTCCACCTATTTGCAATCTCCCTGGATGCATATCAAACTCTCTCTCGTGGTGGGGCTGATTATTTATCATCACTTTTGTCTGTCGATCATGAAAAAATTCCGGAACGGAGAAATCAACTATTCTTCTACCCAAATGCGCATCATCAACGAGGTCGCTACCTTATTCCTGGTCGGGATTGTATTTCTAGTAGTCCTCAAACAGAGCCTCAGCCTCCTTTGGGGCGTATTGGGACTGATTCTCCTCGGCGTAAGCCTCATGCTGGGGATTCGGATTTATAAGCGTATCCGGCAGGTGAATCCGGAAGCGTAAGGGAAGCTATGCGCGCTGCGCTATGGGTTTTTCTCCCCCCAAATACAGTTATCTTTTGTCCCCATGATCGGGCTATTTCGCTGGAGTGACTTAAGTCACCCCTCCCCCTTACAGAGGTCATTCCCCCGACTATCCATTCCCCCTACTTTTACCCTCGTCTTATCGCACAAAGAGCTCCATCAGGCTCTTTGTGTGCAAGCCTTCACTAATCCCTGACCCGTTGGAAGCGTCAACTCAGAATTGTACCTCTCAAGCCTGCTACCACTGCGGAGATGAATGTCCTAAGCCGGCAGTCATGCTCTCAGAAAAAGCATTTTGCTGTGAA
Source organism: uncultured Bacteroidia bacterium (assembly GCA_964352745.1). Lineage (GTDB taxonomy): Bacteria > Bacteroidota > Bacteroidia > J057 > J057 > CAYGTH01. The sequence continues at coordinate 9,401 of CAYGTH010000171.1, read as the reverse complement.
GGGTGTAAAACGGTTTTTCAGATCCTGCATACGCACGAAATGGAGACCTATTATGAGTTGGAAGCACATCCGGGCGCAAATCAGCAAGCAGGCGGTCGAGCCGATCGATTTGCCTATCTCGACCTGCCGGAAGTACAGGAAGGCTTACTCGATTTTCGGGATGAACACAGCAGTCGGTTACGGCTCCTGATTCCCCAAATCCATTGCAGTTCCTGTATCTGGCTGTTGGAAAACCTCCACCGATTACATCCGGCAATTCAGCAATCACGTGTTCAGTTCCTCAAAAAAGAGCTGACAGTCGTATTTGCGCATTCGGATTTCTCGTTGCGGGAATTGGTAGAATTACTCTCCAGAATCGGATATACGCCCGAGCTCAATCTGAATGATCTGAACCCAGATAATCAGCAAGTAAAAACGCCTAACAGCTTCTATTATAAGCTCGGTATCGCGGGTTTTGCATTTGGCAATATCATGCTGCTGAGTTTCCCGGAATACCTGGGATTGGATGCCGGGATTGAACTGCGATACAGTCAATTGTTTGGCTACCTCAATTTACTCCTGGCCTTGCCTGTATTTTTTTACAGCGCATCTGACTATTTCCGCTCGGCCTGGTTTGGGATGAAACACGGAAATATCAACATCGATCTCCCCATCTCAATTGGGGTCATCACCCTCTTTTTACGCAGTAGTTTCGAAGTACTCAGCCATACCGGTGCAGGTTATTTCGATTCCATGGCAGGTCTGGTCTTTTTACTGCTGGTCGGCAAATGGTTTCAGCACAAAACCTACAATGCCTTTTCTTTTGAGCGCGATTACGAATCTTACTTCCCTATTGCCGTTACCCAAATTCAAAACGGAATAGAAAACAGCATTCCGGTAAAACAGGTAGCGCCCGGAGACATGCTCCTGATTCGAAATGGAGAGCTCATTCCGGCGGACTCTTTACTGATCAGTGATGAGGCAGCGATCGATTACAGCTTTGTAACCGGGGAGGCACGACCTGTTCAAAAATCATCCGGTGAGCTCATCTATGCAGGCGGGCGCCAGACCGGCGGTGCCATCCGTGTGCAGGTGCGCAAGGAAATTTCGCAGAGCTATCTCACACAGCTCTGGAATCAGGAGGAGGGGGGTACAACCTCTCCTGCAAATATGGCTACAGCAGCGGACCAGTTGGGTCGATATTTTACCGTTGCCATCTTGTTAATCGCTACCGTCTCAGCTGTTTACTGGGGAATCACGAGTGGTTTCCCTATGGCGATGAATGTCTTTACGGCCATTATGATCATCGCCTGCCCTTGTGCCATTGCCCTGACGATTCCCTTTACGCTCGGCAATTCTCTGCGAATTCTGGGGCGAATGAAATGCTACATTAAAAATACCCACGTGATCGAGCGGATGGCGAAAATCGATCACATCGTATTCGACAAAACAGGTACCCTTACGTATCCAGCTGCGCACACACTCGAATATCACGGCGTACGTCTTTCCGAAACAGAACGCAGTACCCTGCATGCGCTGGCAAGTCAATCCACTCATCCGGTTAGCCGATCAATTGCTGCCTGGGCTGAGAATGATACTACCTGCCCCGTCCATCTGTTTAATGAGGTTTCCGGGAAGGGGATTTCGGGCTATGCGGAAGGGAAATTATTCAAAGTCGGCTCAGGTGCATTTGTCTGGGACCAGGCTTCGGACGAATTAGAGACAAATGAAAGCGGTGCCTATCTGGCAATAGATGGAACTGTCAAAGGCCAGTTTATCCTACCCAATGAATACCGGGAAGGAGTATCGGATATGATTCAGGACTTACAAAGTCGATACAGCTTATCCGTTCTTTCCGGAGATAATGCAGGAGAACGGACACGGTTGGCGCATTTATTTCCGGCAAATACCCCTGCCCATTTCAACCAATCTCCCCAAGACAAACTCACGCATATCCAGTCTTTACAAAACCTGGGACAGCAAGTGCTGATGGTCGGGGATGGCCTCAATGATGCAGGTGCCCTTCGCCAAAGTGAAGTGGGAATTGCCGTTTCTGAGCATATCAATAATTTTTCTCCGGCATCTGATGTCATTTTGGATGCCAGCGTATTGCCCCGGCTCGGTGATATTCTCACCTATACCCGGACCAGCATGCGACTCGTTCGCTACGGGTTTTTCCTTTCACTCCTCTACAACCTGGTCGGACTGGGTTTTGCCATACAGGGACTGCTATCGCCGCTGGTCGCTGCGATTTTGATGCCCCTGAGTTCCATAACGATTCTTCTTTTTGCCATCGCTGCTACCCGACTGAGCAGCCGCAAGTTGTTTCACCCTCAATCCGCTACTGACTTATGAGCGCCATTTTGATCCTGATCGGTATTAGTCTGGTCGTCGCAATCGGATTTCTCGTTGCCTTCTTCTGGGCAGTGGGGAGCGGGCAATATGAGGATGAATATACTCCTTCTGTCCGAATGCTTTTTGTGGAAAAAAGTCCAGAAACGGACGAAGAAACAGCACCTGATACGAACCTCCATTCCACATAAAAACAACCTCTCTAATTTCGATTTAACCCTAAGCGCTACCTCAACAATCAACCTTCTAATTATATGAGCACGTTAACAGGCACACACACAGAAACCTCTCCGGCCCGGCCACTGGAGCGGTTTTATTACGATAATGTCATCGTAAAGAATTTCATCTTCGCCACGACCTTTTGGGGGCTCGCGGCGATGTTGGTCGGCCTAATTGCCGCCTTCGAGATGGTGCTACCCGAATTATTTCTTTGGGATGGCATTCCATTTCTCTCCTTTGGCCGGATTCGCCCCTTGCATACCAATGCAGCCATTTTCGCCTTTGTGGGAAATGGCATTTTTATGGGGGTTTATTACTCCTTACAGCGTCTCTGTAAGGCGAGGATGTACAGTGATATGCTGGGCAAAATCCACTTTTGGGGCTGGCAGGCGATCATTGTCGCAGCTTTGATCACCCTTCCAATGGGACTGACGACCGGTAAAGAATATGCGGAATTAGAGTGGCCCATCGACATTGCGATCACCCTCGTCTGGGTCGTGTTTGGCATCAATATGTTCATGACCATTCTCAAACGCCGGGAGCGCCATTTGTATGTTGCGATCTGGTTTTATGTGGCGACCTGGGTTACGGTTGCAGTCTTACATATTGTCAACAGCATGGAATTGCCAGTAGGTTTATTCAAAAGTTACTCGGTCTATGCAGGGGTACAGGATGCATTAGTGCAGTGGTGGTACGGACACAATGCTGTCGCATTTTTCCTTACAACTCCCTACCTCGGACTGATGTATTATTTCATTCCCAAAGCTGCCAATCGTCCGGTGTATTCGTACCGCCTTTCGATCATTCACTTTTGGGCATTGATCTTTATTTATATCTGGGCCGGGCCTCACCACTTGCTCTATACTGCACTGCCAGACTGGGCGCAATCACTGGGGACCGTATTCTCCATTATGCTCATCGCACCTTCCTGGGGGGGTATGCTCAATGGATTGTTTACCCTGCGCGGTGCCTGGGACAAAGTACAGCATGATCCGGTATTGAAATTTCTGGTCGTAGCCGTTACCGCTTATGGAATGGCAACTTTTGAAGGGCCGATGCTCTCCATCAAATCCTGGAATGCGATTACCCACTATACCGACTGGACCATTGGCCACGTACATATCGGCACCCTGGGCTGGAATGGCTTTCTGACCTTTGGCGCCCTCTACTGGTTGATTCCCCGGATGTGGAAGACCAAAATCTACTCGCTCAAACTCGCCAATGCACACTTCTGGATCGGAACGCTGGGCATTATTTTCTATGCAGTTCCGCTCTACTGGGCAGGTTACACCCAAAGCTCCATGTGGAAGCAATTTGCAGCCGACGGAACCCTGGTTTACAATTTTGTACAGACAGTCGTTCAGATTTTGCCGATGTACTGGATGCGGGCACTCGGCGGTACCATGTACCTGGTGGGAGCATTTATCATGGTCTATAACCTGATCAAAACAGGAAAACAAGGGATTTTCCAACAAGAAGAAGCCGCAGAAGCCCCCGCACTTGCACGGGTATATGAGCAACCTAAAAATGAATACTGGCACCGCTGGATTGAGCGTCGCCCGGTTCAGATGCTCGTCCTTAGTTTAGTCCTGATTCTGATTGGAGGTATCGTCGAAATGATCCCCACTTTCATGATTCAGTCTAATGTACCGACCATTGCCTCTGTACAGCCTTATACGCCACTGGAATTACAGGGCCGCGACATTTATATCCGTGAAGGCTGTTACACCTGCCACTCTCAGATGATCCGGCCTTTCCGATCTGAAACTGAGCGATACGGGGAGTACTCCAAATCCGGAGAATTTGTCTATGACCACCCCTTCCAATGGGGCTCCAAGCGGACCGGACCGGATGTAGCGCGGATAGGGGGCAAATACCTCGATTCCTGGCACTATCGCCATATGATTAATCCGCGCTTGATCGAAGAAAAGTCTATTATGCCTTCTTATCAATGGCTCCTTGAGAGCAAGTTGGATATCTCAACTACCGCTGCCAAAATCAAGGGCATGCGCACTTTGGGAGTCCCTTATGAGGAAGGCTATGAAAATACTGCGAATGCAGATCTGGCACAGCAAGCAGAGGCGATTAGCAAGCGAATCGTTGCTGAACTTCCAGAACTGAATGAATCAGATGGGCTCGCAATGAAAGACTCAGAGCTTATGGCATTGATCGCCTATCTCCAACGCATGGGAACAGATATTAAAAAATAGGGAAGTCCTCGGGGGGTGGGTGCTACCCTGGTGTTGCCACCCGAGGCTTTTTAACTCACTTTGAAACAATACGATCATGTATAAAGAAATATTAGGCAGTCTGGACGAAGCAGCGATTTTCGCCATCGTCGCCATTATCGTCTTCTTCGTCTTTTTTGTCCTCCTCTTTTTCCGGGTCATCACCCTGGACAAAAAGCACATTCAGCACATGGCAGAAATGCCCCTGCGGGACGAGTCCCCGGAAGAACCTGCACACACTATTTCATTAAACGGACAACCTCACGGATCATGAAACGGAAACACTTAATCATACACACACTTACAGGGCTGGCGCTCATGAGTCCATTAGGAGCTTTTGCCCAAACTGCTGACCAGCAGAATCAAATCCTGATGCTCCTGATTATGACCATGGTTGTGATCGCACTGGTAACCCTCTTGTTGACCGTGACGGTATTTTACCTGATCAAAAAACAACAAGCCAGTCCAGAGGCATCGACTGAATCGAGTACAGGCAGTACGGCCTCTACCCCAAAATCAGAACCCGACTTCTGGGCTACGATGTGGGAAAAGATCAATGCATTCCGCCCAGTGGAGAAAGAGCGGGATCTCGACCTGGGACATGACTACGATGGGATTCGGGAATTGGATAACAGCCTCCCACCCTGGTGGAAATATGGCTTTTATCTCAGCATTGTGATTGCCGCAATCTATCTCTACGTGTATCACAGCCCCGGATCAGATTGGTCTTCCGCAAAAGAATACCGGGAAGCCATGGCGGAAGCAGAAGTCGAAAAAGCGGAATATCTAAAAATTGCAGGGGATCAGGTCGACGAAACCTCAGTAGAACTCCTCGCAGATGCGGCAAGCATCTCCAATGGACAAGCAATCTACACCGCCAATTGCGTAGCCTGCCACGGTGTGGAAGGACAGGGAGGCGTAGGACCCAACTTCGCAGATGAATACTGGATACATGGGGGAGACATCAAGGATCTGTTTAGAACGATCAAATACGGTGTGCCCGAAAAAGGAATGATCTCCTGGCAATCACAGCTAGGACCACGCAAGATGCAGGAAGTAGCCAGCTATATCCTGACATTTCAAGGCACAACGCCTCCCAATCCCAAGGAGCCACAAGGAGAATTATACGTCCCGAAAGAGGAGGTTCCAGCTGATTCGGCCGTTACAGATAGCAATTCACTCGCGCTGGTCATTTCTCAATAATAGGAAAGCAGACTGAAACAGCAACATGGCAAAGCAACCCGAAAAAAGTAAACAGGAAGCCCCTCTCATCGACTATGATGCCTTTCGCGATCATATCGGCACCGTTGATGAACAGGGCAAGCGGAATTGGATTTATCCGAAAAAACCATCTGGCTGGTTTCACAATCGCAGGCTGATCGTCAGCATCGTTTTGCTGGGCCTGCTTTTCACGGGGCCATTTCTTCGGATGAATGGGCAGCCTATGTTCCTGTTCAATGTACTGGAGCGAAAATTCATCATTTTTGGACTGACTTTCTGGCCACAGGATTTTCATTTATTTGTCCTGGCCATGCTGACTTTCATGGTCTTTGTGGTGCTGTTTACGGCAATATTTGGCCGGGTATGGTGTGGATGGGCCTGTCCGCAGACGATTTTCATGGAGATGGTTTTTCGCAAAATAGAATATGCCATCGAAGGAGATCGGGTGCAGCAGGTACGGCTCAATAAAGCACCCTGGGACACAAGCAAAATCATCAAGAAGGGCAGTAAGTTGCTGATATTCTATGCCATCTCTTTTTTGATTGCAAATACCCTCATGGCATATCTGGTGGGCCTCGATGAACTCAAACTCCTGATTACCCATCCGCCTGCAGAAAACTGGGGCAAATTTGTGGGGGTCATGATCTTTTCCGGGATTTTCTTCTTTGTCTTTACTTATCTCCGGGAGCAGGCCTGCATCGTCATCTGTCCATACGGCCGCCTTCAGGGCGCGATGTTGGACAAAAATTCTATTGTAGTGGCCTATGACAATGTTCGGGGGGAGCCTCGCGAACGCATCAAGCGGGGCGAAGACCGATCTGCTGGCGATTGCGTGGCTTGTAGCCTCTGTGTTCAGGTATGCCCGACCGGAATCGACATCAAGGACGGCACCCAAATGGAATGTGTCAATTGTACCGCCTGTATGGATGCCTGCGATGATGTAATGGACAAAGTTGGATTTGAAAAAGGATTGATCCGCTATGCTTCGATCAACAATATCGAGCAGGGCGAAAAGTTCAGCATCACCCCCCGTATCCTGGCATATTCGGCAGTGCTGGTGGCATTGATTGCGATTCTGGGATTTTCGCTCGGAAGCCGTGCCGATGTAGAGACCACCTTTAACCGGACACGTGGAACTCTCTACCAGCAAACAGAAGATAATCACATTTCCAATCTCTACACGATTCAGATTGTCAACAAGACGATTGAAGACTACCCCATCACTTTTGAATTGAAAGGCCTGGAAGGTCGCATCAAGATGGTCGGAACAGATCAAATCGTGTTGGGAAGACAGGGCATTTACGACGGAGCCCTCTTCATCGAAATCCCGAGAGAAGCCCTTTCCGGAATGAAAAATAAGATCACTGTAGAGGTCTGGTCAGGAAAAAAAATGCTCGACTCGGAAATAATTACGTTTCTCGGGCCATTAAAGTGAAAGAGAGACTAGAGACTAGACTTTAGATGTTAGACAAATGAAGCCGCAACTCTCGACTGATAATTTTTAATTTTTAACAAAAAAACCATGTCCTGGGGAACAAAAATCGCACTTTTTTATAGCTGTTTCGTGGTGATCCTCGTGAGTCTCGTGGTCTCTTCATTCAGCAATAAACATCAGCTGGTAACAGAAGATTACTACGGCAAGGAACTCGTATATGAAGCGCATCAAACGGCGGTTCGCAATGCAGCAGATTTGACCGATGGAATTGAGATTCAATATCAGGCCGAGACACAGGAAATCCAGATTCACTACCCGGAAGCCCTTACTGAAATTACAGGAAACATCTTGCTGTATCGCCCGGATAATTCTGCCCTCGACCATCATATCGAGGTTATTCCGGATGCTTCTCATCAGCAGGTTCTCCAGATGAAAAAAGTACAGTCCGGTGCCTGGCGCATTCAAATTGACTGGGAATCAGGCGGGATCAAGTATTACACAGAAGAAAAAGTGTTTGTGGAAAGGGAGTAGGAGAGCTCGGGATTTCGGGAATTCGGGATTTTGAGGTTTCAAAAAATAACTGCTCCCGAATTCTCCTCCCTCCTTCTCCCGACCTCTCGTTTTCTCTAACTCTCAATCTCCCCTTCCCTTATGGAACTCTGGACAGCATTCATTATGGGCCTCGTAGGCAGCCTCCACTGTGTGGGGATGTGCGGACCGATTGCATTGGCCTTGCCGCAAGGATGGGGCTCCCGGCTCAAACTGATCAACAGTCGTGTGCTCTACAATGGCGGTCGGGTGATTACCTATACCCTCATGGGGGTGATGTGGGGTTTGTTTGGACAGGGAATCAGCCTTGCGGGCTATCAGCAGGGCCTCTCAATCGCATTGGGGATATTCCTCTTGTTGGCAATCCTGATGGGCGTGAATCTGGAAAGCCGGATCATTTCAATTCCTGTTGTGGATCGAATGATGCACGTGCTTCGTCGCGCCCTGGGAAAATCGCTGGGCAAAGCGACGCCCGGCTCTATGCTGACCATCGGCGTGTTGAATGGATTCCTCCCCTGCGGTTTTGTCTATATGGGACTTGCCGGCGCGATGAGTACCGGGACCGCATGGGAAGGAGCGGCTTATATGGCGCTGTTTGGGTTGGGAACCTTCCCCCTCATGCTTGCGACCTCACTTGCAGGCGGCCTGATTGGTCAACGGATAAAAGCACGTATTCGTCCCATCATGTTGAGTGTGGCCCTCGTATTTGCGATGTTATTTATCCTACGCGGACTGAATCTGGGCATTCCCTATGTGAGTCCCAAAATTAATACCGCCCAAACCGAAATGCCGAAATGTCATTAAGAGAGAGTTTGGGAGAAAGGGAGAGCGGGAGGCCGGGATGAAGAGATAATGAGAGATAGAAGAAAGAAGATGAAAGAATTGAAGGACAATAGTAATCAGTAATCCAATGCATACGAACCCTCAACAACCCCTTCGGGATCAGTTAGAACCGATTCGCCACAATGAAGTCGCACGATTCCTCAAAAAAGAAGGCATCCGGGAAAACAGCCTGCTCGAAAAAGCGACTCACTCCTTTTTAGATAAAATCATTTCAGCCCTCACAGAAGGGGATCACACTCCTTCCACATTCGCTATGGCTGATAACCATGCCGTATTGAAACTCTTTAGTCGTCCGGCATAAGTAGGGACTACCGTAATGCTGTCCGTCCCTGAAATAGGTTGACCGTTTTTAACGCTAAAAAAATGTGGTTCTCTGACAATTTTAGCGGAGATGCCCGCTGGCAAAAAGAAGCAGGCGAATAAATTCGCCTATACGGGCTTGTAGCGGCGGATTTATCCGCCGACAAATAACATGGGAGCCAGCACCCGTGGAAATTGTCACAGAACCAAAAATGTTAACAACGGGTAAAAAACTCAATCGTCCTCGTCGTTATAGTCGCGATTTTAAACGTCAG
>CAYGTH010000170.1:13139-13634 GCA_964352745.1 uncultured Bacteroidia bacterium | reverse complement strand
AAGGAGTCAATTGCTTCTATCCGGGATACAAAGCCTGCTTTCCCCATTCCGGAGATGGTATTTGTGAAAGGAGGAAGTTTTATGATGGGGAGTGAGGAGGGAGACGATGATGAAAAACCTGTACACGAGGTGGTGCTGGATGATTTTGAGATCGGGAAATATCCGGTGACCTTTTCGGAATATGATGCCTTTTGTGAAGTGACAGGGCGACAAAAGTCGAAGGATCAAGGATGGGGAAGAGCAAATCGACCTGTGATCTATGTGTCCTGGGACGATGCCCAGGCCTATGCCCAATGGCTTTCCGATCAAACCGACAAATCCTTTCGCCTGCCCACCGAGGCCGAATGGGAATACGCTGCGAGAGGCGGGCAAAAAAGTCAGGACTTTTTATACGCGGGGAGCGATGAGATTGAGAAAGTAGCTTGGTATTACAAAAACTCTGGAGGAAAAACCCAATCGGTTGGTCAGAAGCAGGCAAACGAATTGGGACTGTAT
>CAYGTH010000170.1:7920-13129 GCA_964352745.1 uncultured Bacteroidia bacterium | reverse complement strand
ATGTTTGGGAATGGTGTGAAGATTGGTTTAGTTCCGACTACTATCGACAATCTCTTAAACAAAATCCAAAAGGCCCAGATTCAGCCGCGCACCGCGTTATTCGCGGCGGCTATTGGGGCTACAACGCGCGGCGCTGTCGTGTCTCGTATCGCAGCCACAATTCGCCGGAGGATCGGCTCAACGATATCGGCTTCCGCCTTGTCGTGTCTTCCCAGTCAGTTGGCTAGCTCATCCGGGCTTTCCTGTGAGTATACGAGGCGCTTGTAGGGACAAGCCGCCAGCCGGAGGCGATCAGGCGGGCGCAGTCCCAGCAAGCGCGGAGCCCGGGGTGGCACCCTGGCCATCTTGTAAGCAAGTTGCAATCTCAAACGCTTGCGTCATCCCGAACGCCGAATCTTCTAGGCGGAGGGAACTCATTTGCAATCCCGTCGTATTTCCTCTTCAATGTTTTCCTTCTGATCCGAGGCTGAAGGGGGTACCGAGACAGAGGGAACCGGTAAGAATGGTTAGCCCAGGAGGCCCCTCGACTCCGCTCGGGGTGGCCAAATTTTTGGAAGATACAATCAAACGCTCACGTCATCCCGAACGCCGAGTCTTCTAGGCGGAGGGAACTCATTTGCAATCTCGTTTTATTTCCCCTTCGCTGTTTTCATTTCCCTGCTGATCCGAGGCTGAAGGAGGCACCGAGACTGAGGAAACTGGTGAGAATTGTTAGCCCAGGAGGCCCCTCGACTCTGCTCGGGGTGGCCAAATTTTTGGAGAAATCACCTTGGCCTGTATCAGGCCCGCGCAAAAGGGTGTTCAGGGTCTCTTCCGCCCCCGCACCATCCGATCCTTCCCACCTAAATCCTGCCGCAGCTCGACTGCTTCATATCCCAATGATTCTAATAAATCGAGCGTCTCCTGCCCAAATCGCTCATTGATCTCAAAAAACAGCATGCCTCCCGGTTTGAGCCAGGATTTCCCCAACTGTGCAATTTTTCGATAAAAGAGCAGCGGATCATGATCTTCAACAAATAGCGCTAAGCCCGGCTCATGATCGCGGACATTGGGTGCAAGCTCTTCCTTTTCGCTTTGGGTAACATAAGGCGGATTACTGACAATAATATCCAGCCCTTCATACTCGTCTGGAGCTGCCTGTAACATATTTCCCTGTCGAAATGTGACAGTTGCGCCAAGTTTCGCTGCATTTTTTCGAGCAATTTCCAGAGCTGCTTCGCTAACATCAATCCCCGCAACATGCACCCGGCCTCCCAACTCAAGCGCCACCGTAACCGCAATACAGCCACTCCCCGTCCCCACATCCAGGATGGATAAGGGTTCTTGCTCTCCTGATTCCTGACTCCTGACCCCTGACCCCCAACTCTTAACCAACTCCACCAACTCTTCCGTCTCCCTTCTCGGAATCAGCACATCAGGACTTACGATAAGCTCCCGACCGTAAAAATGAGCGATCCCGGTGATATGCTGAATGGGTTCATGGGCAAGCAAGCGGGCTGCACCGGTTTGGGCTTGTTCCAGCGTGTTGGGCGGAAACCCCAGGTTCGGATCGCGCACCAGTTCAAAGGCGGGAATTCCCGTGCAATGTTCCAGCAGGAGCCGGACCAGCATATTGGCCTCTTCAGGCCCATGAATGGGACTGAGTTGTGCGAGGAGTTCGCGCCGAAAAGATGAGATCGTAGGCGTATCAGGCATTGTGTGTAAAGGTAAGCATTGGAATTCGGGCTCTTCTGTCCTTTTCCTCCTTAGTCCTTGCTTTTTTCCCATGCCATGAGGTCCATCTTCTGAAAGAAGATCATCTCATAAGGTGATTCTGCGCCTCGCTCATACAGGCAGCCTATCTGTCCGTCCTGCAATACTACCAGATCAGAATAGGCCGAAGGACCCCCATGAAGGACGGTGTCAAGCGACCAGGTTTGACCTTCATTATAGCTGATCCGTAAGGTCATGTTCTCCCGGGCTTCCTTACTGGCTGGATTGGAAAAGAGTAAGCGACTTTTCCCGGATTCCGGAAAGGAATACCGTTGCAGACTCGCCTGACAAATCGGCTCAATGAGTGCGGGGTGGAAAAAGGGAACAGACCAGGTGCTGCCGCCATCTTCGCTAAAAGAAAGTTGTCGGTTTTTGCTGGTGCGATCGTAATTCCGCATGTTGAGCATCAGGCGGTTGTTGGGAAGTTCTGCTACCTCGCATTCGTTGAGTTGATCGATGGGCGTAGAGCCGCCTAATTGCCAGCTTGCGCCTTGATCATCGGACCAGATTACATGGGAAAAGTATTTTTCGGTAATGGCCTCGATATGGTCGCAGGCAATCATAAGCCGCCCTTCGAAAGGACCTTGTTGGATCTGAATGCCCGATCCAGGTCCGGTTGCGTACCAGGTCCAATTAGGAAGTTTGGTAGTCTCGGTGAGGTCCCGTGGCTCGCTCCAGGTAAGGCCGTTATCCGTAGATTCGAGCACAAAAACCCGCCGTGTATCCTGACTGGTTTGAGCAATAATGGCCGATTCTTTGTCTGAACCCAGGTTCCAGGTGCTCAGGAGGAGCAGTTTTCCCGAGGTCGATTCCAGAACTGGGGCGGGATTTCCGCAGGTATTGTCTCCATCATCCCAAATGACTTGCAGAGGCCCCCAGGTGATGCCCCCATCGGTAGAGCGTTTCATTACCAGATCGATATTCCCTGTGTCAGAACAGCCCCCTTTTCGCCCTTCTGCAAAAGCAATCAAATTGCCATCAGCTGCGGTGATGATAGCGGGAATCCGAAAGCAGGCATATCCTTCCTGGCCACTTGTAAATACAGCAGCAGTGGTGGGAGGGGGGGAATCTGGTGCCGGATCAGAACAGGCACTGATTGTCAGTACCAATAATGCCAAAAGAGTGGTGGGTAGAAGGGAACGAGTCATAAGAACCAATATATTAGAAATGTGTGCTGTATGAATCCGGAAGGTACGGAATTTTCAAAATTAAGAAGGAATAGGGAATGCCATCGTTTGCTTGGTGGAAAAAATGGGAACCTTGTTGAGAATTAGGTATCTTATTTTGATAAGCGATTTAACGTTGTTGAATAAGCCTCTCTGTGAGTCTCTCATCGCATTATTAATCAGAACACAGAGGCTCGGAAGCACAGAGTATGATGTAATCCTCTGTTTCTCTGTGGCTCTGTGTTCAATTTGACAGCGGGAAGACGAGAATTGTATGCGAGTGGCAAAGCGGGTTCGAATAGTTTTGTCTCATGATTGTAATCTATTTCCATTAAGTATGAAGGACCATTTTACTGACCCATCTCCCCTGAAAAATCGCCGGGATTTTCTGACTCAATCCGCTATGGGGCTCGGAGCGATTGCTTTGGGGCAATTATGGGGTACACCTGCTTTTGGGGCTGGAAATAGTGCCCGACCCTTGGATGGCATTCTTGGGAGGGGACATTTCCCTGCAAAAGCCAAGCGGGTGATCTACCTGTTTCAAAGCGGTGGCCCTTCGCAGATTGAAACATTTGACTACAAGCCCGGGCTTGTCAGGTGGCATGGGAAAGAAATTCCGGACTCTGTGAGGGGCACGCAGCGCAATTCGGGGATGGTCGCTGATCAGTCTTCTTTTCCTTTGGTCAAATCGATCTACGATTTTCAGCAATATGGCCAGTCGGGTGCCTGGGTGAGCGAGATATTCCCCTATACTGCTCAGGTGGTAGATGAATTATGCATCATCCGGTCTATGTACACCGAAGCGATCAACCATGAGCCAGCTGTGATGTTTATGCAAACGGGTTCGCAACTCAGTGGCCGACCTTCTATTGGGGGATGGCTCAACTATGGCTTGGGTAGTGAGAATGAAAACCTGCCGGCATTTGTCGTGATGATCTCCAAAGGCGGGGGCGCGCAACCGCTTAGTTCTTCTGCCTGGGGCAGTGGCTTCTTGCCTTCGCATCATCAGGGGGTTCAGTTTCGGTCCGGCAAAGACCCGGTTTTGTACCTCAACAATCCCTACGGCATCCACGCCAAAGACCGCCGTCGTGCGCTTGACTACATAAAGGCCCTCAATGAACAGCAGCAGGATCGCTGGCATGATCCGGAGATAGAGTCCCGCATTAATCAATACGAAATGGCCTATCGGATGCAGATGACGGTGCCGGAAGTCGTTGATACAGCCAATGAACCTGATTACATCTATGACCTTTACGGCCCTACTTCCCGTATTCCCGGCACCTACGCTGCCAACTGTCTCCTGGCCCGCCGACTCGCCGAGCAGGATGTAAAATTCATTCAGCTCTATCACATGGGTTGGGACCATCACGGCAATCTCCCCAAAGGAATTGCCAATCAGGCGCTGGGGACCGATCAGGCAACTGCTGCCCTCATTACAGATCTTAAGCAACGGGGCTTGCTGGATGATACGCTCGTGATTTGGGGCGGCGAATTTGGTCGAACGAGTTTTTCGCAGGGGAAATTAACCGCCAACAGTTACGGGCGCGACCATCATCCTGGTTGCTTTAGCATGTGGATGGCAGGGGGAGGTGTCAAGGCAGGCACAGTATATGGCGAAACGGATGAATTGAGCTACAACGTTGCCAAAGATCCCGTGCATGTGCATGACTTTCAGGCTACGCTCCTTCATTTGCTGGGCATCGATCACGAACGCCTCACTTTCAAGCATCAGGGTCGCCGATATCGCCTGACGGATGTGCATGGGGAAGTGGTGAAAGGGGTCTTGGGGTAGGTATGGCTTACCATGGGTCAGGCGAATCCAAGGGGGTATCATTGATTCGCCTTGCCAATACTACGCTCATAAGGCTGAGTTGTTGAATTCAATAAGGGGGCGTCTGCACAAAATATTACCCCCTATTCCTTATCTCCCCATCAAGGCAAACAGTAAAAATCCCAAAACTATCCATAATATGATAATCATGCCTCTTCTCCCCGCAGCCTTCGCATGCAGATCATTAATGTAGCCATTTTTTTCTTTGATAGTTCGATGCGCAGCCTGTTCAAAAGACTCCCCCGGCTTGACCGTAATATTTTCACCGGTCATGTTTTTGAGTTTCATGCGAGGTCCGTTAGGGTATGTTACTCCATAGCGGATAGGGCACTATCTCATTAAATATACGAAATGGCAGGAAATTATCCTATTAAGGAAAATATCTCGTCTTTTAGCTAACGCTATCTTGTTAGGTTACCGGCCTGGTACTTCAGGAGCAACATATTAGGCTAAGTTTGAA
>CAYGTH010000170.1:0-7820 GCA_964352745.1 uncultured Bacteroidia bacterium | reverse complement strand
CTCTTTTTTGCTTTCAAGTGCTTTGCAGCACTCAATCCCAAAATCAGGGGACGGATGATTCTACAAATATTCAGCCGCTAAGCGGCTGGGCCTTTGGCCAGATCGAACATATCAAACATCGATCTATTTTTTGAGCTAAACTTCAGTTCCCATCCCAAGCGCGGCGGCTATGCAGCTTGACAAAGTAGAACTAATATCTCCAACTCTCTCCTTACTCATTCCTCCAAACGATTCCTCGGCTGTTCCGGGATTATTGCTGGATCATAGGCGGCTCCTGTGGCGACTTGCACCATCGTGATGCGCACGCGGGTAGGAAAAAACAGCTCATGGTCTTCCCGCTTATGGGCGTGTCCTTTACCGCCACTGTCGTCTTTGATGACCAGATCCATTTGTTTGATCCCTTCCGTCCAGATGATGGCTTCATTCTCCCAAAAATCGTGCATGGAAATATCCTGTTCGTAGATGCCCGTATCGAGGAATAATTCCGTGCCCGTACATCCGTAGCCATTGCCCTGGCCTTTGTTGGGGATGTAGCAAAGCGTCCATTTGGTAGGGGCTTTTCCCGCCGGTTTTTCCAATACCTCCAGGCGAATATGTACCGTCCCATTTCGATAATCGACCGGAGCCGTCCAATCTTTGGGCCGTTCGGAATTAATCAGGCTATCCGTTACATAAAAATGAGATTGGCTTGGATGGGAGTTATCTGCATTCTCTTTGGTATAGGTAAATTCAACATCGAAGAGCACAAATTGCTCAGCTCCCATAAGTGTCTGGTCAGTTGATTCTTCTTGTGCCCATAGCATGATGGGGAGTAAGCAGCATAATAGTAGCGAATATCTTTTCATCGAAAATGAAATTAGGGGATATTATTTTTATCTATGATACGCATTATTTTGATGAGATGGGCTTCCCATAAAAAAAGCTCCATACATCTCTGTATGGAGCTTTTTTGTACCCAGGGGGGGATTCGAACCCCCACATCCTTGCGGACACTAGCCCCTCAAGCTAGCGCGTCTACCAGTTCCGCCACCTGGGCATTTGCCCCTGTGAACACATTTGTCCACTTCTGGTTGAAATAAACCCTGCCTACTGTACGGTGGGCAGGGTGGTGATTCGGCAGAGGCTCGAACTCTGGACCCTCTCATTAAAAGTGAGATGCTCTACCAACTGAGCTACCGAATCAACGCTTGCAGATAACTGCGATTTGCGTATTTTGCGAGTGCAAAGATAAGTTCTACTTGAGTAATGTCAAATAAATTATCAAAAATTTTCCTACTTATTTTACTATGCCTGCTTTCGCTTGCAAACTTGCGCGCCAACCATTCTGAGCAATTGGCTGAAGCGAATCAATATTTTGAAGCGGCTTTATACGAAAAGTCGGTTGCCATTTATGAGGAAATATACGCGGAGGGCTACTTTCAGGAGGACATGCTCTACCAAATGGCCTTTTCATTTGAGCAGCTACAGAATCTCCCCAAGAGTATTTACTACCTCCGAAAGGCCCAATGGGAATATGGGAATGCGCTTACGGATTCAAAAATTTCTCAGCTGGTAGAGGAAATGGGAACCTCTCGGGTGATTGTTTCGACAGAATGGTCCAATTATCATGCATTTCTCCATCGATCGTATTCGTTGTGGCTGCTGCTTCTGGCTGGGATCTTAGGAGCTGCTGCCTGGTTGTTTTGGCAAAACCGAAATCCGAAATTCCTGATCGGCGGAATAGCCCTGTCTTCTATCGGGGTTTTTATGGCCTTGCTACTCATTGAGCATACCTTCATTTCTCCTGATCATGGGGTGATCATCAGCGATACCTCCTTCTACGAAATGCCTGCTTATACCTCAACCAGCAAGGAAATTCCGGTGTCGCCCGGTACCCTCATCCACATCAAGGCCAAGCAGGATATTTGGTATTTTGTCGCGATCGGGCATTACGAATGCTGGATTCCGGAATTTGTTGTCATGAAATTGTAAAGCCTTTATTTATGAATTCTTCCAGAAAAGTTATTACCCTTGAACAGTTCATCATTCAGCAGGAGCGGGATTTTCCCTATGCAACGGGGCAGCTCTCAAAGATCATTCGCGATATTGTGCTTGCCTCTCGCATGATCAATCGTGAGGTGAATAAAGCAGGACTGGTAGATATCATCGGCCTGACGGGGGATGTGAATGTACAGGGCGAGCAGGTGCAGAAACTGGATATTTTTGCAGATGAGCAAATGATTGATGCCTTATTTAAAGGGAGAATGGTCTGTGCAGTAGGTTCGGAAGAGAATGAAGACTTTATCATTAAAGATGGCAGTACGGGCAAATACATTGTTTTGATGGACCCCCTGGATGGGAGTTCAAATATTGATGTCAATGTGTCAATCGGAACCATATTTTCCGTGTATCGACGCAGAGACCTGGAAGGGGAAATCAAAAAAACAGACCTTTTGCAGCGCGGTTCGGAACAAATTGCAGCGGGTTATGTGCTGTATGGATCGAGTACGATGCTGGTGTACACTACCGGAAATGGCGTAAACGGATTTACGCTCGATCCGTCTATTGGCGAATTTTTGCTCTCCCATCAAAACATACGATTTCCAGAAGCGTGTAATACGTATTCTGTCAATGAAGGGCACTACCGGAATTTCTTTGAAGGGACCAAGCAATACCTTCGACATATTAAGCGGGATGTGCCTGAGCCTTATTCCTCCCGATATATCGGTTCGCTGGTTGCGGACTTCCACCGAAACTTGCTAAAAGGAGGCATGTTTATGTATCCGGGTACTCACCAGCGGCCGGAAGGGAAACTGCGATTGACCTTTGAAGCCAATACCATGGCCTTTTTGGCGGAGCAGGCAGGAGGAAGGGCCAGCAACGGCCGTAAACGCATTCTTGACATTCTGCCAGACAACCTTCACCAAAGAACGCCTCTGTTCGTAGGAAATAAAGAAGAAGTTCGTAAATTGGAAAAGTTTATCCAGAAGTACGGAAAATACGGCGATAATATTGATGAGTCTGTGGATATATTTGAAACGATGGACGAAAAGAGCGTAGCGGGTATCTAACACTTACACATTTATTTTCGTATATTTAACGCGTGGCAATTTTTCACCCACTCTACTCACCTTAATACAAAAACAAAAACCACCTATCATCATGTGGAAACGATTTGTAAGAGCAATTAAATCTCTTTTTGGCGGCTTGGTCAGTAGCATCGAAGACCCTAAGTTAATTCTTGAGCAAAACATTAGAGAGCTGAACGATCAGTTGCCTAAGATGAATGAGAATATTGCCACGGTCAAGGCCAGTGTAACCTTACTGGAAAGGGAACTCAATAAATACAAGACTGAGTATAAAGACCTTGTCTCTAAAATGAAAGCCGCCATTCAGGGAGGCCGTGATGACATTGCTCAGAACTATGCACTTCGTCTCGAAAATGTTAAGTCTCATATGATGCAGACGAAACAACAACATGAGACGGCCTCTAAAGCCTACGAAAAATCTCTTGAGATCAAAAAGGTGTTTATGAAGGAGCGGGAGCGCAAAATCACTGAGGCGAAGGAAGCCCTCCGTGCTCACGAGCGCGCCAAGTGGCAAGCTAAGATTGCCGATACCATGGAAACCTTTGAAATCGGTGGAATCGATGCGACTCA
This sequence comes from uncultured Bacteroidia bacterium, assembly GCA_964352745.1. GTDB lineage: Bacteria > Bacteroidota > Bacteroidia > J057 > J057 > CAYGTH01. Next base: position 4,182 of record CAYGTH010000170.1, on the reverse strand, counting down.
TGACGAAATGCTTAACCGCATCAATGAGGATACGGCTAAGAATGAAGCTCGCATGGAAATGGCACTCGACTCTGTTGATACCGAGACATTTAAAATTGAAGAAGAAGCTGAAAACCTCCGTGCTGCCGATCTGGTCAAACAGTTCAAAATGGAGATGGGAATGATTTCAGATGATCCGATTGGAGAAGATGATATCGATTTGGATCTGGATACCAAAGCAAAAGAATAATAACCCTTGAGTCGGTAATAAGATATATCTCACAGGCGAGTCTTCAGGGACTCGCCTTTTTGGCAACATAAACCACGATTGGATTATGACAGGTGAAGAAAAACGTAAACAACTCAAAGAGCAGTACAAAAAAGAACTGCAGGCGCGCAAAGAGTTTAAAGAGAAGGTCGAGCGCCTCCGGAAGCTAAAAAATCTCAATAGTGCTGTAACGGACATGACCACCGCACTTGGAGATGATTCCGATGATTGGATTCGGAAAATCGATGAAGAAACGGCCTTTATGGAGGCAAAGACCGAGATGGCGATGGACTCGGAATCAACGCTGGACAAGGAAATTACCAATTTGCAGCAGCAGGTTGAGGTGGAAAAGATGACAGCTAAAGATCTCGTCAATGAGATGAAGCGTGAGATGGGTTTATTACCCGATGAACCAGAGGTTCCCGAGGAAGAAGCAGCCGAAGCAGCCTCGGAAACGGAAGAAAGTCCGGCCGACGAAACGAAAACCGAAGAAGATCAGACAGATTCCCCCAAAAAGACATTGGGTGACTTTTAAGGCAAAAAAGCCTGTTGAATGGGTAGCGAAATGAAATATTTAGCGCTTTACGGTACGAGTTGTTGTAGTTCCGGCTATCTTTTCGTTTTTTTGCACACTCAATTGAAATAGCTATTAATATGGCAGGTAAAACCACATACAAAGGGAAAATTAAATCCCGGGCGAAAGAAGTAGAAGCGGAGGACATCGAAGAGGTGGAAGAGCGCCTGTTGACCGAGGACTTCTTCGCTAAGTATAAGAACATCATTTTCGGCCTTATTGCACTGGTTTTGATCGGCGCAATTGCTTTTGTGTTTCTTGAAACCCAAAAGAAAGCCAGTAATGAAAAAGCTGTTGCAGAAATGTTTCGGTCAGTTCAATACTTTGAAGCAGACTCTTTTCAACTCGCATTGGACGGAAGACTGGGGCAGTTTGACGGGCTCCTCTACATCGCTGACGAATATAGCGGTACCGATGCCGGTAACCTGGCTCGTTATTACGCCGGGATTTCTTACCTCCGTTTGGCAGGGCAGGATTCCAGCAGTACCAACCTGGAAGAAGGAATCAGTTACCTGAAATCGTTTGACAAAGGCGACAACCTCCTTTCTGTTGCCGCATATATGGCACTGGGATTTGCGCACGAAGATCTATCCGATCCGGCAGAAGCCGCTTCATATTTTGAGCGTGCTGCATCTGCTGTAGGTGCAAATGATCAGACCACTCCAGATATGCTGTTTCATGCTGGGCGTAATTATGAAGCTTCCGGACAGGCCTCAAAAGCCTTCAAATTATATACCCGGATCAAAAAAGAATTTCCGACCAGTACGACCGCTGCTACGATTGACAAATACATCGGTCGCGTATCACAGGCAAAATGAGTGAGAAAGGACACGACCTCTCCCATATCCGCTACACAGGGGTAAAAGACCACAGTGGAGACCGGGTTGCAATTGTCGTAAGTAAATGGAATACTGAAATAACCGGGGCGCTCTATCAGGGCGCCTTATCGGTTTTGAAAGCTGCCGGTATCCCTGCCGAACAGATTTTTCGATATGAAGTGCCGGGTTCATTTGAGCTTCCGGCAGGTGCTCAAACCGCCCTGGAGCAACATCCTGACCTCGATGGGGTCATTACCCTTGGTTGCGTAATCCAGGGGGAAACCCGCCATTTTGATTTCATTTCACAGGCAACTGCTGATGGAATTATGCGCCTGGGCCTGGACTATAAAAGACCCGTAATCTTTGGGGTGCTGACACCCGATACCCAACAGCAGGCACTTGATCGGGCAGGTGGGAAATATGGGAACAAAGGCGAAGAAGCTGCGGTTGCCTTGCTCGAAATGGTGGACTTGAAATAGGCCGAATCGGTAAATTTGAAACAAGAAACCTCCCCTATGAAAATCATTTGTGTTGGAAGGAATTATCGTGCACACGCGCAGGAACTCAACAATCCGGTGCCCGAAAAACCACTGATCTTCATGAAGCCGGATACCTCCCTGCTTCGCAACAATAGGGATTTCTATTATCCGGAATTCACGAAAAACCTCCATTACGAATGCGAGGTAGTCGTCCGAATCAGCCGGGAAGGAAAGTACCTGCAGGAGCAGTTTGTACCTTCCTATATAGATGGCGTGGGGTTGGGAATTGATTTTACCGCTCGCGATATTCAGGACGAATGCAAGGCCAAGGGATTGCCATGGACACTTGCCAAGGGCTTCAATGATGCAGCGCCCGTATCGGAGATGATTGAACCAGAAGAGCTTCCCCCACTCGATCAGTTACATTTTACCTGCTCGATAAATGGGGAGCAGCGGCAAGATGGGCATACCGAGCGGATGATTTTTCCTGTAACTACCCTCATTGTATACATTTCTCAGTTCATTACAGTCAAAAAAGGAGATTTGATTTTTACCGGAACGCCTGCCGGTGTAGGTGCCGTATCTGTGAATGATCACATTGAAGCCGAGTTGGAAGGGAAAAAACTCCTGGATTTTTGGATTAAGTAACACGAAAAAAATAACGCTCAGATTTTGCGCCGGAATTTTTCGCTGAGTCAAGGCAGTAAAACCGAGCATCCCGATTAATCGGGATTTGAGGATTTTACTAACGCAGGATCAGTGGAAAAGATCAAGCAAAATCGATAACTTATTTTTTGAGCCTTACTAAATAGGCGCGAATATCTGGGATTGTAAGAGATTTATAAGAGAAATTTTGTCCCTTGCTCCTGATCTTATAATTTCAAACACGGTCTGAAACGCTTTCACAGTTGTAATCCTCTACTTTATGTATCGATTAAGCCGTCGGTATAGGCTATCTCTTTTGATCTGTTGCTCTTTGTTCTTTCTGCTGGGGTTTTTATTTCCTGAAAACATATATCGGTTTCCGCTAGATAATCATTCGACCCTGTCCGGAACCTTTGGCGAACTCCGTCCCAACCATTTCCACTCCGGAATTGACATCAAAACGGGTGGAAAAATTGGTGCACCGATCTATGCCATACAGGAAGGCTATGTGTATCGGATTAAGGTCAGTCCTTATGGCTTTGGGAAGGCCGTATATCTTCGGCACCCTGACGGACGGTTTTCCGTCTATGGGCATATGAATCGCTTCAATCCGGAGATCGCTGCCCGAATCGCTGCCGAACAACGCTCTACCCGTACCTATGATCAGGAGTTGTATCTCCCCAAAGACGAGATGGTCGTTGGGCGGGGTGAATTACTGGGATATAGTGGGAACTCAGGTTCCTCCTTTGGCCCGCACCTGCATTTTGAAATCCGAGACCCGGAGGAGCGAATCATGAATCCGCTCGATTATTATCAGGGAAAAGTAGTCGATAATATCAAACCTACCGTTCAGGAAATTGGCTTTGAGCCTATCGATCCGGATTCCCGTTTACGGGGAGAATTTCGGAAACTGATCCTTCCCCCTTCCGGCAGCAACGGCAAATATACCATCAATACCCTCATCAAGGTAAAAGGGCGTTTTGGGATTGAATACCGGGGCTTTGACCTGCTCAATGGAGCCGGAAACCACTGCGGAATCAATCATGTCAAACTCTATCTTGATGAGGAGTTAGTCTATACCTTTGATCTGGACCTCTTTTCTTTTGACGAAAGCCGGTATATCAATGAGCACATCGATTTTGCCTATTACAAACAAACAAGTAAGCGATTTGAGAAAGCTTATCAGGATTTTGGGAATCAATTTAGTGCTTTTGGAGAATCCGTTAACCGGGGATTGCTTGAGATTAAAGATGCGGACATCCATAATTTCAGGTTGGAGCTTTCCGATGGCTACGGCAATACCTCAACTGTCAGCGGTCGCCTGCAGCAGGATATGAGTGATCCATTTGCAGTGCGTCCCCCTCAGTCCAACTCTCCCCGGATTAAGCACGAAGTTCGACGCAATGTCTATGTACTAAC
>CAYGTH010000169.1:0-13636 GCA_964352745.1 uncultured Bacteroidia bacterium | reverse complement strand
ATTCGCCTGCTTCTTTTTGCCAACGGGCATCTCCGCTAAAATTGTCAGAGAACCATTCTTTTTTTATTTCTTCCTTATCACGTTTCATTTTTGTCAAAAGTTACGCTCGATGGCTTACGATTCTTTATACCTCTTTTGACGTAATAGGGTTAACGTAGCTTATAGGGGAGACAAAGTTCAACTGATATTAAGTCAAAATCCGCCTAACTAGCTTATACCTGTAAATATCGAAACAAATAGAAGAATTGCGTTTTCGTAGGTTATTCAAGCCTCATCCTCCAAAAATATCGACCAATGCCTGATGCATTACGCTTGTGTCCGGACTAATACCCGCCCAATACTCCACTCCGATCTTACCCTGATTGACGAGCATGCCCAGGCCATCCAGTATCTGGCAACCTTTAGCGGTAGCCGTTTTCAGCAAATGCGTCTGGGGTGGATTGGGGATCACATCTGCCACGATCATTCCAGCCTTCAAGGAATCAAAATCAATGGGCAATTGTGCATCTACATCCGGATAAAGGCCTATATTCGTCGCATTGATAAAAACATCGGTTGTCGCGGGGAGAGAATAGCTACCTGCAAGCGGCACAAATGTGCTTTCACAAGGTGTTTTTTCAGCGATCAGATCGGCCAGTACTTGTCCGCGCTCCGGGGTCCGGTTGACGAGGGTAATATGCGCCGCACCTGCCAGCGCCAGCTCTACCGATATCGCACGAGCCGCACCGCCTGCGCCCAGGATGACAATTCGCTTCCCTTTGGGATCAGTTAGCGGCTGAAGAGATTCTAAAAACCCTTTGCCATCGGTATTTTCGCCCACCCACTTATCACCGCGTCGCACCACACAATTCACCGCGCCCATAACTGCTGCGGATTCTCCCAGTTCATCCAGCAATGGAATGATGGCAAGCTTATGCGGAATCGTACAGTTAAATCCCCGGAAGCCCATCACGGTCGCCCCTCGTACGGCGTCTGCCAGGTTTTCAGGGCTGACTTCAATCGTCAGGTAGCGCCAATCGAGCTGATGATGCGCATAGGCAGCTTCCAGCATCGCCTGTGTCGGATTTTCCGCCACCGGCTGGCCAAATACGGCCGTGAGTTCTTGTTTAAAATTCAATGAATTGGAATTATGTGTCTTGTATGTGGGGGGAATAGTGCTGTTTTGCGTTAAGCGTTTGATCCTTTCCCCCAACTTTCAAACCTCGAACGATCAAACGGTCAAACAAAACAGTTTTCCGAATGCAATTCGAGGACTAAGCTTTGTTTGAAAGGAGTTCGATTGTTTGAGGTTCGAGCGTTAAGCGGTTGAATTTGACCCTTGCGCTTGAGTTTGAGTTTGAATTTCCTCTCTTCTTTCTTCCCCCAAAAACCCTTCCGCTACATGCCCGTTTCCCTTCCAAGGGAAACAACACGCTATCTTCCTGACTCCCGCCCCCTCACTCCTGACTCCTCTCTCCTCACCCCAATATCTCCTTCACCACATTCCCATGCACATCGGTCAGGCGAATGTCGCGACCGCTGAAGCGATAGGTAAGTTGTTTATGATCCACCCCCAGAAGATGCAGCATCGTAGCATGCAGGTCATGGATGGTCGTTTTATTTTCCACTACCCGATAGCCGTATTCGTCGGTTTGGCCATAGATCGTGCCGCCTTTTACGCCTGCACCCGCCAGCCAGATCGAGAAGGCAGAGGGGTTGTGGTCGCGGCCGTCTGACCCTTGCGAAAAGGGAGTACGACCAAATTCCATCGCAAATACGACCAGGGTTTCGTCGAGCAATCCCCGGCCTTTCAGGTCTTTGAGCAGGCCTGCAACCGGCTGATCTACCGCATGCGCATTGCGCGTATGGCCATCTTTGAGGCCTGCATGTTGATCCCAACGATCCGCTTTTACCTGGGGACAGGTGAGCTCGATAAACCGCACGCCCCGCTCCACCAGTCGCCTGGCAAGCAAACACTGAGACCCATAACTCCGCGTATGCGGATCATCCGAGTTCAGGCCATACAGTTCTTTGGTTGATTTATTTTCTCCTGAAATATCCGTCAGTTCCGGCACAGAAGCCTGCATGCGGAAAGCGAGTTCGTAATTGGAAATGGCGGATTCAATCTGATCTTCTTTCCCGATCTGTCCCAACAGGGTGTGATCCATCCGGTCCATTAGCGCAAGTTTATTCGCTTGCAAAACGGCCTCTGCTTCCCGAGACTGAATATTTGCAATGGGCTGATCGCCTGTGCGAAATACAGAAGCCTGATAAGAGGCCGGCAAAAAGCCACTCTTAAAATTGTCGAGGCCACCGGGCGGGATCAGACCGCCATCCAGCACCACATAGCCCGGCAGGTCATCATTCTCACTTCCCAGACCATAATTGATCCAGGATCCCATACTCGGTCGTCCCTGAATTCCTATCCCGGTATGGAGAAAATAGTTGGCATTGGTATGCTCCGGGAAATCAGAAACCATGGACCGAATAACCGCGATTTCATCTGCACAAGAACCAATGTGGGGAAACAAATCGCTTACCGGCATTCCACATTCGCCATATTGCTTAAAGTCCCAATGGCTCTTCAGGATGTTGCCAATGTTGTTGAATTGGGTCGCGTCTACTTTGAATTTGTCATAGGGATTTTCTCCGTGTTCTTTGATCAATCGGGGCTTGGGATCAAAGGAATCGACTTGCGAAATGCCACCGTCCATATAGAGGAAAATAACGCTTTTGGCCCGAGGGGCAAAATGGGGTAACAGGTCTGGCGGCCCCAAAATCGAGGATCGATCTGCTGCTGCTACCTGACAGGCCATGGGCAAGCCCCCCATCAAACCGAGCAGCGCCATAGAACCGAAACCGTTTCGGCAAATTCCCAGCATTTCGCGACGTGTCATCGCGCGTCGTTGAGCGTGTCCTTTTTTCATATTCAGATCAGGTGAATAAATTCTTTTGCATTAAACAAAGCATGGCAGTAGTCCTGCCAGATTTGCACCTCATTCAAAGCTTCCTCTCCCTCGCATTCGTAGCTGGCCGCTTGCATCTTGAGGAAGGTCATTCCTTCTGCTACTTCCTCCGCACTCGGTCGCCGGGATAAGGCCCGCAGGTAAATCGCTTCAATTCTATCTTCTGGATTTGCAGCAGTTTCCAGGACTGATTGGGCCCAATAGCCTGCCTGTTCGATCACAAAAGGGTCATTCATGAGCGTGAGCGATTGAGCAGGAACGTTGGAGACATTCCGTTTTCCAAAAGCAGAAAAAGGAGCTGGCATATCAAATACGAGCATCATGGGCGGCAGGAAGTTTCGGAGAATCGAGGTGTAAATACTCCTTCGGCCGTCCCCATCTAATGGCCCGGAAAGCCAGGGTCGGCCCCTGCCCTTCATGAATTGTGTTAGATATACCGGGACAGATTCCCCCATCATGGTCGGGTCCAGGCAATCCGAGGTTGCCAATATTGCGTCCCGAATGGCTTCCCCTTCGAGGCGACGTACCGGATAGTGGTGTATCAAATGATTCAGGGGATCAGTGGCTGAGGCAGCAGAATCCACCTGTGTACTTTGGCGAAAAGTGGCTGAAAGGACCATTAATCGCATCATTTTTTTCATTGACCAGCCTTCCTCCTGAAATCTGATAGCCAGATAATCCAGTAATTCCGGATGAGTCGGAAGGGTCCCCTGCGCACCAAAATTGTCCACGGTTTCGACAATTCCCCTTCCATACAGATGATGCCAGATTCTATTGACCATCACCCGGGAAGTCAGGGGATTTTGGGGATGCAACATGCCTTCGGCAAGTTCTTCTCTTTTGCTACCTACTCCTTCAAATGAGACATCTACTTCTGGGAGTGCAGCAAAAAATCGCCGTTTTACAGGTTCTTCACTGACTTGCAGGTGATTTCCCCGAATAAAAACCGGACTATTTACGCCATCACCCTCCGTCATTCCCAATATGAATTCCCGATTGAAGAGGGGTTTATCAGCCAACTTGCGATAGGAGCGAATCAATTCCTGAGTCGCGCCGGTTTGGGCTTTGAGTTCTCCTTTTTGTAATAACTGGTTCAGCAAAGCGACCTGAGCAGCGGTAGCTTTTCGCGCCTTCCATGCCTGCATAGCTGCAATGGGATCTGTAGCAGGCACAATCCGCGACCGCATGTCGGGCACGGTATCGTCAAAGACTATTGCATATTCTACTTCTACCCAGGCATCTTCGGGCTGCCGAAACAGGTTTCGGCTTTGAATAGCTTCTCCTTTATGGGGAAAATGTCTGCCGGGCAAAAATTCGACGTAGGCTTTTTCTCCTTTCAAATCTGCGAGGTGGAAATGGTATTCCCGCATTTTGGGATCATCCAATTCCTGCCGGAGGTATCCATGAATCGGCCATTGGATAAGTTGGAAATTATCAACGACCACGCGAATAACGCTTCCCTCCCCTGCAGCCCGTACGATCAGCGAATCAAATTCGATGATAAAATTCGGAGATCGCAGCGCTCCCGGCAGGTTGAGGGCCAATTGTTTGCTCGATGCTTTTCCGGGTTCAAACCGTAGCAATCGGGAACCGGATTCATCAAAAACAGGATCTCCCATCACGGGTTTTCCCCCAAATGCAATTCCGTCCGAATACCAACCCGGCCATTGTCCCTCCCGAAAATCCCCTAAGACCTTATGGCAATCTGCCCGCAGCGGAATCCCTAAAACCGGCGCATGCTCAAACTGCCGAACCGGCTGTGCAATAGATTGAGGCATATTTTTCGCCAATGTCCGTCGAATGGCTTGCTTGAGTTGCCGCAAACTGTCAATTCCCCGCAAGGAGGCTGCCGTCATATCTGCAGGATGCGCAGTAACCCGCGAGCTTTCAAATATCCCGTACAGCGAATAATAATCCTTGGTAGGAATGGGGTCAAATTTATGGTCATGGCATTTGGCACAGCTCACCGTCAGGCCCTGAAAGGTTTTACTCGTTACATCGATCATGTTGTCGATGATGTCGGATTCTTCTTTGCGAATGTCCACCGGGCTGTGTTTACCTTCACCTAAGGTATAAAAAGCCGTTCCATAGACGGACTCATTAAATCCTTTTTCCGGATGCAATCGAGGATTTTGAATCATATCACCTGCGAGGTGTTCTCGTACAAACTGGTCATAGGGCACATCAGCATTGAATGCGCGAATGAGGTAATCCCGATATCGCCATGCGCCCAATACCGGATAATCAAACTCATGCCCTCTCGATTCTGCATAGCGCACGACGTCCATCCAATGCCGGGCCCATCGCTCGCCAAAATGCGGAGAAGCCAGGAGTCGATCCACTTGCTTTTCGTAAGCGTCTGCGGAAGAGTCTGTAACAAAAAACTGAAGTTCTGCTGGCGTAGGCGGCAAGCCCGTCAAGACAAAAGAGAGGCGCCGGAGCAAGGACATTCGATTTGATTCGGGGGCCATACTCAGCCCTTTTTCACTGAGTTGTTGTTGAACAAACGCATCGATTTCATTGCCGGTATCAGCGATCTTTTTGCCTACTGGGATAGTCGGTTTTTGTGGGGGAATAAATGCCCAATGCGGCTTGTATTCAGCTCCTTGTTCGATCCATTTTTCCAGTAAAGCGACCTCATAGGGACTGAGTTGCTTGTTCTGATTGGGCGGCGGCATATGCAGCTCAGGGTCTTCTGAAGTGATTCGCTGAATGAGGTGGCTCTTCCCTGATTTTCCGGGAATAATCGCGGCACTTCCCGATTCGAGTAAAGCAGTAGCTCCTTCATAGGTATCGAGCCGCAGGCCCGCTTCCCGGCTACTGATATCAGGGCCGTGACATACATAACAATTGTTGGAGAGAATGGGGCGAATGTGATAATTAAAATCTACGACATCAGGCACATTCTCAGCGTATTGAGTACTAAAAGTGGTCTGACAGGCCCACAAAATCAGCATGGCTCCTACCGGGAGGAGCAACCATTTCAGCGTGGACTTTGACAGGAGATGGGGCATACGAGTAGGGATTTGGCAATAGGATACAGAATAGCAAAAAGTGCCCTAAAAAACAATGTGCAATGCATTTTTTACCGCAATCTATTCATCAAAAAAGCCGCCTCAGCACCTACATTTTAGAAAGACGCTCACCAAGCTGCTGGGACTTCGAGTTTTGGAAAACTGTACACCCTTACAATTGCGAATCCTATCGTAGAACTTATTTCTCAGGATACTGGATAGTTCGAATTCCTATTCGAAGTTGCACTGTTATGACAAAGTAAGGTTTGAGAAAAGGGGAGTACTCCCTACTAATTTTTCGTAACCATTGCATTTACTGAACCGTTTAAAAGAATAAAATATTTGTTTTACCGAACAACTGAGAGAGCTTATCCCCAATAATGCTATCTGAAGAGTTTTCTTTCAAATATTTTTTGCCGTCTCCAGCTTTCTATTTCGTGAAATGATACATATCCTCCATCTATTTTGATGGTATCATGGTATTTGAAGTGCAATTACTATTCATCAAATCAGTTACAAATGAAATCAATTCGATTCTTATTAGTACCACTATTCTGTATTTCCTATGCATTTTCTCAACAAATGTTAGGGGATATTAATTCCACTACGCCCGAAGCAAAGTCTTCGCCTCGCGGATTTCGTTCCTTTAAAGATGGCTTTGTTTTCGTTGCCAATACATTAGAGTTTGGGAATGAAATCTGGTGGAGCGATGGAAGTCCAAATGGCGCACACCTACTTAAAGACATTTTTCCTGGTCCGTTGCCAGGAACCACGTCTTTTACCCTTAATACTGCTGTCTCGATTGCAGATACCTTATACTTCCTGGCAAATGACGGAACGAGAGGCTCTCAGATTTATCGAACCGATGGAACACCATCCGGTACTTTCAGAATTTCCAATTTCAATCATTCTATTTCCTCTCTTTCTACCTATCAGGGACAATTATTTTACTCGGTTAATGATGTGGTTCAAGGAACAGTCGAGTTATGGAAAGGAAGCGGGCAAATAGATGATTTTCAACTGGTGAAAGGTTCAATTTCCTCTATGACTTCGCTAAAAGGAATGTATGTTGCCAATAATTTACTTTTTTTTAGTGTGGCGACATCTGGTGAGACTGAATTGTGGCGAACAGATGGGACGGACTTGGGAACTTATGCAATTCTGGAGAATGTCGACGGAATTGGAGTAGGGAACAGTTCGTCGCAATTTTCGCACTACATTGAATTTCAGGGCAAATTATATGTGATCATCAGGAACTCTGGTTTTCCATATTTATACGAAAGTGATGGAACGATAACCGGAACACAAATCGTATCTCCTATTATTTCTGGGTTTAATGAATTAATTAACCAGGGAAGCGCGATCGTTGCAAACGGAGAGATGTACTTTTCGTTTGCAAAGCTTAGTTCGCCATATAAGTTTTATCTATACAAAAGTGATGGAACCCAATTAGGGACCTCTCAGGTGGCATTGCTTACTTCGTCTGCTGTATATGGGCATTCCAATTTACTAGCCGATGATGACTGTATTTATTTTCTGGCACCAGGCGGAACCGGAACAGATTTGACGAGATACCACATGCAACTTGGGACCTTGGAATCTGTTAAACATTTGAGCCCCCTGGATAGCATGACTATACAAACCGAGTCTGCACATATTGCAGCAGGGGATTCCGGTACAAAGACCTTGTACTTACCCAGGCGAATTTCTTTAGCAAACCGGGATGGACAATTATGGAGAACGGATGGAACAACTGCTGGCACCTATGACTTACAGGCTGGGATTGTTTCATCCCAGCAGGTTGCCGTTGGTGATACCTTTTTCTTTGCAAGTGAAGATTCAATAGGCGACAAAGAATTGTATTATTCAGATGGGAATATTGCAGGTACAGGCTTGCTACAAAATATCGATCAGAGTATTAGCAGCTTAACGGTCAACTCCAGTTCAATAATTTGGGATAATTCCATGTGGATATATTTAGATGATGGGATGAATGGAGGTGAACTTTGGCGAACTGATGGTACCCCCTCAGGAACAAGTCTATTCAGAGATATAAACCCGACCGGGAGTTCCTTGACACTTAATTTTCACCCCTTTAATGGAAAACTTTTCTTTAGTGCAAATGATGGAAATGGGCAGGAACTCTGGACTACAGATGGCACTATTGCCGGGACTGAGTTAGTCGTCGATTTGGTTTCTCCTGTATTTCCCCCAACTCTTATTTCCAGTTTTCCGGGTAATTTTGAAAATAAAGGTGGACACTTCTATTTCACAGCACACTATAATGCCGAAATCTGGCGAACAGATGGCACTTCGAATGGAACAGAATTCGTGATTGCACCCGGAGCACCTCCAGCTACAACAAACTATTTGGTTGGGAATTTAACCGAATTAAATGGAGAAATATTTTTCGCAACAGGTATTACAAACGCATTATGGAAAACCAATGGCAATATTGGGGATATTACCCGGATTGTAGATGGGTTACCTATTAGCACCTCCTTTATTCCCATTAATGGCGAGATGTATTTCGTGGCAAGGGACAGCCAGGGGGAAGAAGTCTGGAAGAGTGATGGCACCGCTTCGGGGACAACTATAATTAAAGATGTTTATCCTCCTACCGGTCAGTATATAAGCTCAAACCCCGAGCCGTTTGGGTTGATAGCCGGAACAAATGAATTATTCTTTTTTCAGGATGATCGAAATCACGGTCGTGAATTATGGAAAACCGATGGTACAGAGACAGGGACGGTTATGGTCAAAGATATCTTCCCTGGGACAAAATCAGGTATAAAACCAGGATTCGATTTTGAAGTCGAATTCATGAATGGTGAAATCTATTTTGTTGCATGGGACGGGACACATGGCTACGAATTATGGAAATCAGATGGTACGGAAATCGGAACTCAGATGGTTTATGACATTCATACAGGTATTGAAAGCAGCCACCCATTTAATTTCTATGTAGATAATGGCCACCTGTATTTTGCTGTATATGAGCCTGCAACTGGGGTAGAACTATGGGAGACGGATGGGAGTACAATCGGGACAAAACGGCTTACAGATATCAATCCTGGCATAGGTAATTCCAATCCGGAGCCGCTTGGTATGTTAGGGACAAATCTCATCTTTTCTGCATTAGATGGTATAACGGGGAGAGAATTATGGGCATTTGATATCACTACAGATATTGTGAAACCCCTCAAAGAAGGTGCCTATGTCTCCCTATTTCCTAACCCTGCAACGGAATCGATCCACTTAACCTGGGATACACCCATCTTTGGAAATGTTGAGGCCAGTATCCTCACCCTACAGGGTAAAATGGTGGATCACTTTCAATTGGAAGTTTATCAAAAACCATATGAGACAACTTTTTCTATTGACAACCTTGCAGCGGGTGCCTACATAGTGGTACTTAAGCATGGAGGGGGGAAAACCATCAGAAAATTCATTAAGCAGTAAGCTTGGCTTTGATGAGCCTATTCTATAGGCTTATTCTCATGTGCAATGAATTTCACCTGAGAGTTCATCCATCCAAAAAGCCGTCTCAGCACCTATGGTACATGAGACGGCCTTACTATAAAAATCCTAATGGTAAACTAGTCTGCCATGCGAACGATCCGTGGTTGGAATTTACCTACCACATCGACCAGATCGCGCTGGAATCCCATTACGGCATGAATATCCTTGTAGGCCATCGGCGCCTCATCCAGATCTCCACCGATCAGGGTTACTTTCTGCTCACGCAAGACTTTTTTCAAATCGCTGCGTGTCAGCGTTTTTTTCGCTTTGGTCCGGGACAATACCCGCCCTGCACCATGTGAAGCTGAGTTCAAAGATCGAGCCGCACCCTTTCCGCGAACAATAAAACCTGGAGTTGCCATCGAACCGGGAATAATTCCCAGCACGCCTTTGCCAGCTGGCGTTGCGCCTTTTCGGTGTACAATTACCTCTGTTCCATCTGCCAGTTTTTCTTTCCAGGCAAAGTTGTGGTGGTTTTCTACACAGAAAGCGGGCTTCTCCCCTATCGCTTTGGACAATCGCGCATGAATATGTCGATGACATGCCGAGGCATAATCTCCTGCCAGGTTCATCGCCAGCCAGTATTCCTGACCGGCTTCGCTGTTCATATCCAGCCAGGCCAGGTGTTTCGCTTCTCGCGGCAGCTTGCAGGATTCCATCGCTACCCTGGTGTAGTGATTGGCGATTCCCGCTCCCATTCCCCGCGATCCGGAGTGCGAAAGCACTGCCAGGTATGCTCCCGGCTTCAGCCCCCACTCGTTTTCCGGTTCCGTCAATTCGACAGTTCCAAATTCCACAAAGTGGTTACCGCCTCCAGAGGATCCAATCTGTCTCCAGGCTTTGTCTTTCAGGTTTTTCACAACCGCGATATCGCGAAATTCATCCCGATCCAACACGGCATCCTCCATCGGGTTTTCAGGCCCTTTTCCTGCCCCAAACACCGTTTGTGCGATCAATTCCCGCTTCAACTTGTTATGGTGTCCGTCGATATAAGAGCCCGAAATATTGTACACCGTAAGAGCCATTCGGCAACCGATGTCCACGCCTACTGCATAGGGAATAATCGCCCCTTCCGTTGCCAAAACTCCGCCAATCGGCAGGCCATATCCCTGGTGTGCATCCGGCATCAAGGCTCCCGCACGCGCTACTGGCAATCGGGCGGCTATCGCCATCTGATCCCGGGCACCGGCTTCAATTCCGGCAGCTCCAAATACTTCATAGGGCAAGGCCGTTTCCCGCAGTTCCGGGTAATCAGGCCCATCCGCATCCGCTTCGCCTACCAGGGCAATGACAATCGGCTTCAGGACTTCATGCTTTCGGTATTTTTCTGGCTCAGCCAGGATATCCTGTAGCAAGCCCATTTTCGTTTCTCTTCCTTTTTTTTCAAACCGAACGTCGTTCATCGCGATCAAGGCAGCATTCAGCGCCTCTCCCGGTTCAAAGCCAATCCGGAGCAAGTGTTTCTTTTTTATCTTAGCCATGTGTATGCTGATTAAATTCTAATCCGGGCGTATGAATGCATATCCCGGGGAATAGGTGAAATATTGGGCAATAGGGTGTGGCGCTTCAGAATTCCTTCCCATACCAGGCCACATTTTTCCATTACCCGTGCAGATGCCTTGTTCTGGACATCACAGGTTGCCTCTATTCGTTGTACCGCCGGATCCTCAAATGCAAGCTTTATTAATCGTTGCACTGCCTCTGCCATATATCCTTGCCCCCATTGGTCGGGATTCAGGGCATAGCCAAAAGAGATCCGATGCTTTCCATGGTTGCGATAGCTGACCAGACCGATCAACTGTTGATTCCGCTGCTCGCAAATCGCAAAGGTATATTGTACGCCATCTCCCCACTCTGCTTCGCAGCGCGCGAGGAATTCGACGGTATCTTCTATTTGCTGATGTGGCTTGAATGTGAGATAGCGACAGGCATCCGGGCTAGCGGCGTAGCCCTCAAATACCTGTTTGGCATCTTGCTTTCTGGCAGGCCGCAACAGTAATCGTTCTGTGTATAAAAGGTGTTTCATGGCAAAAAAATCGGGCGTTAAAGTGAATGTAATAAAAATGGTGCATGGAACCTCATGGGAGGCTCCATGCACCCACTTTGACATACAGGTTTTGACACTACTTACCAGCTGGTAAAGCATAGATTCGTACCTTCTGAAAATTCCACAAACGCCCTGCAAGTATGAATTTCTACATCAGCAGATACGGCTTCCAATCTTCCTCTATCCGGCCTGAAAATCGGCTCAAATACATGATGAAGTTGGGGCGATATGCGGGTGAACGGACTTCCAGCCCAGCCTGCTCAGGGGTCAGGTTTCCTTTCTGGGAATTGCATGCGTAACATGCCGTTACCAGGTTTTTCCAGGTAGTACGGCCTCCTTGCGCACGCGGGATCA
The DNA here is from genome assembly GCA_964352745.1 of uncultured Bacteroidia bacterium. GTDB lineage: Bacteria > Bacteroidota > Bacteroidia > J057 > J057 > CAYGTH01. Next base: position 1,754 of record CAYGTH010000169.1, on the reverse strand, counting down.
CGTGATCCATTGTCAGGTGTTCGCCACTTCCACAATACACGCAGCGAAATCCATCGCGTTTGAACAGATTTTGGCGAGTCAGTGAGATTTTCTTAAAAGGTAAGTTGACATAAGCGTGTAAGCGAATGATCGACGGATACGGATACGTTTTTTTTATTGTCCGTAATTTCCGATCCGACACATCCGCAACCAGGTCTGCTTTTCTCAGCATTACCAGTACGATCGCACGCTCTACATCGCAGACCGTAATCGCCTGATAGCCCTGGTTCAAGACCAATACTTGCATGGAGACAATATTAAAAAGTGAAACAAGATGGTTTAGTAAGAAGACAGATTTAAGTATCAAGACAAAAGATTTTATCTTTCTGATAATCAACATTTTACAGACTCAATACTCGCTACTAACATCTGACCTGCTATCTACTTACTGATGACGTATCAGTTGATCCGTACCCCCAAAAGATGCCCGGATAGGATTCGAACCTATATATCCACCTTCAAAGGGTAGCGTCCTGCCGTTAGACGACCGGGCAATGATTTAATAAAAGGAATATGCGATGAACCCGAATGGGAATCGCATAGAAATGGGTATTCACCTGCTATCAAACACAGGCGTATTTTCAACATGAATAAAAAGGAATAGAAACGGGGAAGGGAGTGGGATTAAGGGCTCGAAGATATAATCATCAGTATTTGCTACCTCTGATTTTTCTTCTTCGAACCCTCATCCATGAACATTTCATTATGCAGCAGGTCCGGGCTCGATTTCCATCGATAGCCGGTCAACAGAAACTTTTGCTTCGTCCAGTCGTACGCCCGTATATTTCATATACTTTTTGATGGCTGCGATTTTGCCTTGGTAGATCAAAGCGCTAATCACCTCCTGCTCCTGTTGCATCTTAAGCGGTTTTATCTGTGTATTTTCCATGAACTCTTTTTATGATAAGATGAACATCCGTAAATCAGCGTAAGCATCAAGTGCATGAGCAAATTTGCTTACCGGGGCAGTTTCCAGAGGAGGTAGTGAGAATTCTCGCAATACTTCCTGTCTGGTTTCGAGTTACAACTGGAAATCGGTGCTTTCAAGTCAGTTTTCGGTCAGGTCTTTCGGGCGTTTTAACAGGCCATTGGCCAACATATTGTTTAAAAAAATATCCCAACTCCAAGACTCTAGTACACTAATTTCCAGTCGCTTATCCCTAGAATACAAAATGCATGCCTCGCTGAACTGAAATTTTCGACAAGGTGAATGTTTTGGTTTCGAGCGTCATTTTCCCAGCGTATTCAGTCAATACGCCTGCGCGAGTGGTTAGATTCCGATTCCCTGACCGAATGAACTGCTCCAGGAGGAGGCAGCATCCGGCAGGTAATAGTCGTTTTTGACGCGCTGTGGCTCATTCCAGGTAAGATCACATCAGGCAGGAGAAAATAAATTCCCACCGATTGATCACAGAGATCAGACCCCATAGAGGTACCAATCTTCTTCCTCTTTCTCTCCGCCTTTGGGTGCGCGATGGCCAGACTGCACAGATGTCGTCCAGTTTGTGAGAAAAAGGTTTTGGACAAACAATAAGGCAAGGGCCAGTAAGAGAAACATCATGACAAAAGGTGATTTTCAGGGTGAAACATTACATAATAAAGAGCATCCAGCGGGATTCGAACCCACGTCCGCTGATTGGAAGTCAGCCACTCTACCGATTGAGCTATGGATGCTGAAGGAATTACGATTTGGGATTTACGATTTACGACCTGGC
>CAYGTH010000168.1:0-13689 GCA_964352745.1 uncultured Bacteroidia bacterium | reverse complement strand
TGAGAGATATTCTGTATTTTCCGCCAAAACTATCCTCATGAAAGTCTTGTTCCTTTCCTGTTTGTTCCTGACCCTGATAGCGTGTCAGGCTCCCTCAACTGCTACCGAGACGGATACTGCCACTTCCATCCCCCTCGCTGGCAAGCGCGTTCTCATCCTCGGAAATAGCATCACGCAAAACGGCACCTGGGTGAGTTATTTGGAATATTATCTGCGAACTGCCTATCCGGATGCGACCTTTGATATCATCAGTATTGGCTTGTCCAGTGAAACGGCTTCCTGCCTGACGGAACCGGTTCATCCCTATCCGCGGCCCTGCATAAGTGAGCGACTTTACCGCGCCCTCAAGCACGTACAACCGGAGATTGTCATGGCCTGTTACGGCATGAATGATGGCATTTACCACCCCCCATCCTGGGAACGTATGGCTGCTTACCAGCAGGGGATTTATGATTTACAAGCCGAAGTGAAGGCTATCGGGGCAGATTTGATTCTCCTTACCCCACCGCCTTTTGATCCTGTGCCGATTGCTGATAAACTGGTCCCGATTGATGCGCCCCTTTTTGGCTATGCAACTCCTTATGCAGGGTATGATGAGGTTTTGGGAGAATATGCCGAATGGCTAAATAGTTTGGCTGATTCTACCCTGATAACCATCGATTTGCATACCGCAATCAATGCCTATGTGGAAAATAAGCGGACGCAGGATCCCACTTTTACCCTCGCGCAAGATGGTATTCATCCCGCAGCTGAAGGCCATGCGCTGATGGCGCGCACGGTTTTGGAAGCATTACAAGTACCGATTGCTGATCAGATAGAGGAAAGCTTATTCGAAAAGGTAGCAGCGCGTCGGAAAATTCGCTCAGAAGGCTGGCTTCCTTTTGTCGGATATATCAAGGGAGATACGGTTTTTTCCGAATCCATTGATGAGGTGGAACTCCAGGTTGGAGAATTGGAATCCGCTATCCGCGAATATCAGCATCCCTAAATGGGGGGATCGGGATTACAAATCCCGAAGAGCAGTGGCACAATTCCCTATTCAATTCAAAGAACCCTGATTGAAACGCTTATCTACGTTACAATCAGCGTTACTTATCTAGTATCTTCTATCTAACCTCTTTCGTCTATCCTCATTCTTCATCGCATCAAGGTTACCCACCCTTTGGCGGTATTCGGGGTATTGCCATTGAGACCCAGGTATTCGTATTTGATGAAGTAATAATAGACACCGGGTTTGGCTTCCTTGCCACTGCCATTTATCATGCCATCCCAAAGGTTGACAATATCTGTGGTGTTGGTACTCACCAGATTGCCCCATCGGTCAAATATTTTGATCTCACGCAGAAGGACATCGCGATAAAATACCGGGGTGAAGACATCATTGATGCCATCGCCATTCGGCGTGAATATATTCCCCAATACTAAATCCGGGCAGTAGTCAATACAAACGGCAGGAGAAAGTTCGCTGGTATTGCCGATGGTGTCGGTTACCGTTACGGCATAACACCCGGCAAAGGACTTGGTGTCCTCTGCGAAACTGATGGTCAGGGTCGTATCGGTTCCAAATGATTCGTAGGCCAATGCCCGAACCTGGAAGAAAGGCCCCACCGGATTGTTAGCGAAGAGAATGTGAATCGAATCCGCGTCCAGCGCACAAGGGTCCTGCGGTTTAACAACTGATATCTGATGGGTCAGCGTCTCACAGTCTCCACGCGCATCCATAGTTGGATTACAAGGCGGCTCATCATCCTGCGCAAATGAGCAGGAAACCTGCGAATCATTGATCAGAAGCGGTTTGACTCCCGGTACATTATGACTGCCATACGAGCGAATGAAATAGCAATACTCCGAATTAGGATTGAGGCCGGTATCCACGTAGGTATGAATGTTTTGATTCACGCGCGGAAGCGTTTCCAACAAATTGAAAGGGCTGCCATTTTCTGATCGGTAAATCTCATATTCCGTATTCTCCCAGGCCACATATTCCGCCCACTCCAGACTAACGAGGTTATTGCCTCCTGCCGTAATGAGGTAAATACTTGAAGCGATATTGGTCCCAAAGGAAGCGGGAATCACCAGCCCTTCATTATCCAGCAATTCTACCCGATAATTATAGCCCCTAACCTCGGTGTCGAGTTGAGTATCGGTAAAAGTAGTATCGTCAAAGGCCTGTGTTGTAACCGGAATTGCCGGGAATTGATTGTTATTGGCGCGGTACAAGCGGTAAGTGAAAGGGCGGGTAAAGGCCGAATCCACAAAGTCGGGTTGAGACCAACTGACAAATATTTCGCCGTTTACCGGATCCGTAATGGAGATGCTGTCATTGGTGATGTAAATGGGATCACTCTCGATTTCGATACAAGTCGTATCAGTAGCACAGCTTTCAATGAACTGAAACGAAATCTCGTCCTGATAAATGGCCGTTACGACATAACAAATGTCTTCGGCACCGGGATTCGAGATATTGGTCAGCGTATCGGTGAAATCCGTATTGCCCCATCCATCTACATAAGCAATTAAGTCATAGCCAGCAGATGCCGGAGAGGTTTCACAACAAATCGTATCCTGCATCATCCCTGCGGGGCCGGTTTGTCGATAGACATTGTACCCCATCGCATTTTCACAGGCAGTCGGGTCCCAATCCAGCAATACCTGTCTCGCTGCTACTGTCGAGGTCAGATTTAAGGGCGGAGGAGGGATTACCTTGATCTGTACAATATGATTGGCGGTTAGCTGCGTATTATTGGATTCCGAAATATAGGAGAAATTATCATTGGCAAAGAAATCCACCTGGTATTTCTGCGTTCGGATATTGTCGCACAACACATCCCAGCTGACCGTTCCCTGGATCGTATCTATGGTGGTTGCATTATTTTGGGTGCTTACAGGCAGGCTGTTAAAGAAGGTAGAACCAGTCAGTTGGTCGATGATCTCGCCACTGATAGTAGCCGTATTGGGCGTAACAAAGAAAGGACCGTTATTCCCAATGGAGGAGTTGTTCAATTGAAGATATACACTGTCCTCAAAATCCGGATCATAGGCGGTAACATCAAATTCAAGGGTCTCACCTGCCACGACACAGGTGTCCATGATCGATTCAATTACAGGGGGATTATTTTCACAATCCTTCACAAAAATCGCCATATCCCGAATGACATAGCCCAGCAATACGCCATTTCGGTATTCCCGAACTTCAAAGGCGATATTAAAGATTCCGAGCCGTGGGGGGACGTCCCAGGTAATCAGCCCTGTAAATGGGTCCATGGTAAAGGTGCTCGTGCCGAAGGTTGAGCTGTCCGGAAACTGGTAGCCATTCACCGGAGAAGGAGGGATACTCATACCCGGCTCATATTGGAAAGAAGGACGCAGAGAATATACAAGCGAGTCTCCATCCAAATCCAGTCCGCCCGGATTGTGTGTCCACAGTTTTCCCACGCAGGCTTCATCCAATGGGCGATTAAGGAGGATGGGGGTATTGTTGTCTCCTATGATCGGATTGGGGATGGCAAGAAGCGTCTCTACATAAAATGCAGTACTTCCCGGGTCAATCATATTGGCCACGTTTTCCAGGCGTGCGACATCAAAGTATCTCAATTCATAGTTTCCCGGTCCGGGGAACGTATAGACGGTATCGTAGAAATTTTCTTTCACGGTTCCGTACACCGGTACCCCATTCAAGGGATTCAGAATATTGCAATCGGTTGGTATCGGAGGAGGTAATGGGCCTCCATTACTTCGGGGAATGTCCTCCAGCTCTATAATAAGGATTCCATTACTGGACCAGATTTCGATATTGGCAGAACACCGGTCCACTCCAGCGGGAGCAGGGTCAGTGTAAGTGGTTAGCCGTATGGCATAGGTATTGGCAGGTCCTCCCACTACCCGTTCACAGGTAATTTGGCCTGCCAGATTGTGGGTGGCAAAGACCTGAGAAACAGTACCCATCGCCAACAAGACCGTTAATAGGGTGAGTTGACCTATTTTTCTTCCCCACAAGAGCGAATCATTACAAACGGTATTTCGAATCATAATTGGTATCGACCTTTTCGAAGCGTCATTTTGCCCGCTCCAAAACGTATAAAAGGTGCTTTTTATCCCTTCTTCAGCATATAATACCAGCCCTTGGGGACAATTGGGAAAATTTACAATACTGAAACATAGGAAACAATGGTAATTTTAGTCTCTCATTTCTTTACCTTTGTACAAAGTTTTCAACCACAAAGGCAAAAGGATGCACTATAAATGCGCTTTATCTAACGCCTTAGGCTCGACTTTGTTGGGAAGGAATATTATTTAAAACAGAGGGTTGCATGTTGTCCCAAAAAATCCGTAATTGCACGACCATTTTGGAATACACGATTTTCTTAGCATAAAATGGAAGCAAATAGTTATAAAACGGCATCTGCCAACAAGGCATCCGTAGAAAAAAAATGGCTGGTTATTGACGTGGAGGGCCAAATTTTAGGCCGGGTAGCGTCTCAAATCGCCTTCTTGTTGCGGGGTAAGCACAAGACGTCTTTTACACCTCATGTAGATGGTGGAGACTATGTGATCGTACTCAACGCCGACAAGATACGCCTGACTGGCAAGAAGTGGATGCAGAAGGAGTATATCCGACATACTGGATATCCCGGTGGGCAACGTGTGGTGAAAGCTAATATGATGCTGGATAAGCATCCTGAGCGGATTGTGGAAAATGCCGTTCGCGGTATGTTGCCTAAAAATCGACTCGGACGTCAGATTTTCCGGAACCTTCGGGTATATACCGGAACTGAGCACCCACACGAAGCTCAGGAGCCTGAAACATTCGAATTGTAGTCTAGAAATTCTCATTATCCTATTTTATCTAAACAATGGAGAGATCAGTTACAGTGGGTCGGAGGAAAGAAGCGGTAGCCCGCGTATTTTTGAGCCCTTCCGGTGGAGGTAGTTTCACCGTAAACAAGAGAAACCTGGATGTCTATTTTCCTTTAGACCTCCTGCGCATGAAAATCAATGAGCCGTTTACGGTGTTGGAATTGAATCCTGCGGAATACGATATTAAAGTCAATGTAAACGGGGGAGGAATATCCGGTCAGGCAGAAGCCGTAAGACTCGGAATCGCCCGTGCTTTGATTGAAATCAACGAAGAGGAGTACCGACCTGTCCTCAAGCGGAATGGTCTTCTTACCCGGGACGCAAGAGTTGTCGAGCGTAAAAAATACGGTAAGAAGAAGGCAAGAAAGAGTACTCAATTCTCCAAACGTTAATCCATCGAAAGAGCATAATGGAGCAGCTTACTTATCAGAATCTATTGGATGCGGGCGTGCACTTCGGGCACCTGAAAAAGAAATGGAATCCCTTCATGTCTCCCTATATATTTATGGAGCGGAATGGTATTCACATTATCGACCTGAACAAAACACTCAGAATGTTGGACGAAGCCTCTCGTGCTTCTCGTCAGCTGGCAGTGTCAGGACGAAAAATCTTGTTTGTCGCAACCAAAAAACAAGCAAAAGAAATTGTAGAGGCGGAAGCACGTCGGATCAATATGCCCTTCGTTACAGAACGCTGGTTAGGCGGAATGTTGACGAACTTTGCTACGGTACGTAAAAGTATCAAGCAGATGCAAAATATTGAGCGGATGGAATCCGATGGCACTTTTGAGCGAATCAACAAAAAGGAACGCCTGATGTTGACACGTGAGAAAGCCAAGTTGGAAAAAGTATTGGGAGGGATCGCTGATCTTAACCGTTTACCTTCTGCGCTTTTCATCGTAGATATCAAAAAAGAACATATCGCAGTTGCGGAAGCCCGGAAGCTGAATATTCCTACCATCGCTATGGTGGATACAAACAGTAACCCTAATCTGGTTGACTTCCCGATTCCTGCGAATGATGATGCTGCCAAGTCGATTAACCTCGTGATTCGCACCATTGCGGATTCGATTGCAGAAGGCTTGCAGGAACGTCGCAAGAAAAAAGAAGATGATCGTGTGAAAGACGAGGCAAATCGCCAGCGTCGGGAAGCAGCAGCTGCTCCGGCCGCTGAAGCAGAAGCTCCCGCTAAATAGCACACGAAAAATAGGATAATACAAAGGAAGGTCGGCTTTAACTAGCTGACCTTCCTTTTTGCGTGTATATATGTTGTCTTCGTGCAGCAAAAGGAAAAGAGGATGCGTCTTCTCTCAAAACAAACACATGATTTCTCTTCCTACCTCCCTGCCTAAACTCGTGAGTGCTGCAATCATATGGGCTTCCTGCCTGTTAATGTGCGTGCATGCCCAGCAGCCGCAGCATATACAAGATGTCTTGTACCTCAAAGACGGGAGTATTATTCGTGGAAGGTTAATCAGCTATGAAGCCACCGGGAAAGTGCGGATTGAAATCATTGGGGAAAATGTACTTGTATTTGATACGGAAGATATTGCCCGTCGCGCTTTTGAGGCTAAACCCACCGAAAATCGCAGCCGAATGGAGCGACTCCCCGTCAAGTATAAATACAGGGGATACTACAACCTGACCCAGCTGGGTATGCTGCTGCATAACCCCAATAACTCGCAATACAATCCGCAGGAATCGCCCCAATCCTTTAACCTCCAAATGATTAATGGCTATCGCTTTAATCGATTTGTACAAACGGGTTTAGGCCTGGGATTGAATTTCTTTCAACGCGGATATACCCTGCCGATCTTTGCAGAGTTGCGTGGAGATATTCTGAAGTCCGAAATTACCCCGCACTACTACTTCAGTGGCGGCTACAGCATTCCCCTCTATAATGGCGATGACCTGTATTGGGAAGAAGCCAATCCGGAAATCGTAGGAGGACTACTGGCAGATGCGGGAGTTGGGGTTAAGATCAATACTCCCGGACAAGTCTCATGGGTGCTTACGGCGGGTTACCGAATTCAGCAATCCGAACATCGGTATACAGATCCCTGGTCTCAAGCTCGAATTGTAGAGGCCTATACACATCGGCGCTTGTCCGTTCAACTGGGTATGATGTTTTGAAGAGAGATCGGGATTGTGAGAGTCCGGGAATTCGAGAGAAGAGAGCTGGCATAGCCCAATATCAGGGAATAGTCGATAGACTTCGCAAATTTTCCTCTCTCCTCTCTCCTGATTTCTGACTCCTAATCCCCTCCCTACTCATGCCGCAAGGCATCAATCGGATTAGCACTTGCTGCCCGGAGTGCATGATAACTGGTGGTGAGCATCGCAATCGTAAAGGAAAGTAATCCCGCGATTACCGAGACCGAAAGCCCCACAGTAGTCAGCTCGATTCTGTAAGCAAAGGTATCCAGCCAGAGATACATCCCGACGCCCGCGATGGGGATAGCCAGCAATATGGAAATCACAACCAACAGGGCAAAATCCCTGGAGAGGAGCGTAAGGATATTTTCAGTCCCGGCCCCCAGCACTTTCCGGATACCAATTTCCTTCGTGCGTTGCTGTGTGAGGAAAGAAGCGAGCCCAAATAAGCCCATGCACGCAATCAGGATGGTTAGGACTGTGAAATAGCCAAATATAACCATCATCTTTTCCTCTGTTTGGTATTGTTTGTCAAAAAATGTGTCGAGGAAAAAATACTCCATCGGATGCAGCGCGTCAAACTCCTGCCAGCGTTTGGTAATAAATTCACGGCCTTCCGCGATATTGTTTCCATTCAGTCTAACCAAGAGATTGCGGCCGGGTTGTGGGGAATAAATCAGAATCAGGGGATCAACCTCATTATGAAGAGAGGTATAATGAAAGTCCTGAATTACCCCAACGATTCGCCCGTCATTCGCGGCAGAATCATTGGCCATGAGTCCCCACTGTACGCGCTTACCGAGCGGATCTTCTCCCCAGTCCTGCATATCGATCAGGGCTTGATTCGCAATGAAGGCTTCCTGGGCATCGGTACCCCGGGATTTCTCAAAGTTTCTGCCTTCCAGTAATGTTAGTCCCAATGCATCGAGGTATCCATCATCGACAAACATGACATTGATGGTCTTTTCTTCCAGTCGCTGCTCGCGTTCGAGGCGCATGAGCAGGGCACCCGTCGGTGCGCCGGGAATTCCACCGGAGGCGGAGGCTACTTTTTCTACCGAAGGGTGGCGTAAGAGCTCCGCCCGTAATTCGGGCATTTGCCGGGCAAGCGCAGTATCGCGCGGAACTTCGACGATCATTACCTCATCTTTTGCAAAGCCTAATTCCTGATCTTTGAGGAAATACATTTGCTCATACACAACCAGCGTGCCGATGATGAGTGCGATGGAAATGGTGAATTGAATGACCACCAGCCCCTTGCGGAGAAGCCCGTTTCCAGAAAGTGCAAGTTTCCCTTTAAGTACCTGAACGGGTTCCAGGGAAGCCAGAAAAAATGCAGGATAACTGCCGGCGAGTATGCCTATCAGGATGACGATCCCTCCCATAATGAAGAGCAATCGCGGGGCGAATACATCAGCAAAAGAAAAAGATTTGTCGGCCAGGTTATTAAATATGGGTAAGGAAAGCTCCACCAACAGAATCGCACCCAATAGGGCGAGTAGCGCCAGCACAATTGACTCCCCGATAAACTGTCGAATGAGCATGCCCTGACCTGCTCCTGTTACCTTTCGAATACCGACTTCGGTACTTCGGCCGGAAGACTGAGCAATTGCGAGGTTGATATAATTGATACAGGCAATCAGGAGAATGAAAGCGGCTACAATGGCAAAAATGTATAAATAGGAACGGTTGCCTTTGGGGGTATCATAGTTCAGGTGGGATTGAAGGTGGAGTTCCTGTAAGGGAGTGAGGGCATACCGGATTTCGCCATCCACAGAGTTTTCGACCCAAAATGGCGCTACGTATTTTTTCTCGAAAGCCCGGAGTTTTTCCTCAAATCCCACAACTGATTCAGGCGTCTGAAACAGCAGGTAGGAATAGGCTGCCAGGCGCCCCCAGTCTTGTGTCATCCCATCGATAGCTGCCTGGGGAAAGGTAGTCAGAGAAAGCAGGGCCTGAATCGGAAAATCAGAATTAGACGGGAGGTCCTGGATAACGCCTGTGACTTCCAAATCCGTAGTATTGAGGCGAATACTTTTTCCCATTGGATCCGTTTCCCCAAAATACTTATGCGCGACTGTCGCTGTCAGTACAATGGTTTTAGGGTTGATCAATGCCTCAGCGGGATTGCCGCGAATCCAATCATAACTGAAAACTTCAAATACTTCCGGATCAACAAGAAAAAATTGTTGCTCATTGAAAACCTTGTCTTCATACCGAACGGTAATCCGGCCTCCGGCAGACATGAACCGAACGGCCTCTTCAATTTCTGGATATTCTGCTTTGAGGCGAGGCGCAATGGCAAGTCCTGTAAGTGCGATATTATCGGGCTTCCCACCGAGAATCAATTCATTGGAAATCCGAAAAATGCGGTCTTTATGTTCGTGGTGTTGATCATAGCTCAATTCGTCCTGAACAAACAGGACGATCAACAAACAAGCTGCAATCCCTATCGCGAGACCCGTGAGATTTATACCTGTGTGCAGTTTGTTGCGCCAAAGATTGCGAAGTGCGAGTTTAATATAGCTGCTTAACATGGTCTGGGATTAAAATACCCTGGAACTAATTCAATAGATGTTCCACAATTTAATCAATTGATAGTCAGTGTGTTGTGGGTTTTTATGCAAAATTTCTGATAATTATGTGAACGCTAATGTAACAAAGGGTGTCCGAATACGAACACTTTATTTACACACCTGCTGCATTATTCCACTTCTAATCGTCCAATTATTGAATCTTGGTTACACACAACACGAAAATTCTCATCATTGATGACGACCAGGACGTATTGCAGGCCACCCGATTGTTCCTCAAACAATATGGTTTCCAGGTAGATACAGAAGAACGTCCGGTGTATGTCAGTCAGTTGGTTCGCAATGGCGGGTATGGCCTCATATTGCTGGATATGAACTTTAGCCGGGAAGCCCATAGCGGGAAAGAAGGCTATTACTGGTTGAACAAAATCCTCGAAACAGATCCTTCTGCTGTTGTCATTCTCATCACCGCATATGGAGATGTGGAAATGGCAGTGAAAGCTGTCAAGCAAGGTGCGACAGATTTTGTGCAGAAGCCCTGGCAAAACGAAAACTTGCTGGGCAAGATTGAGAATGCCCTCAAGTTGAGGGCGAGTCGCAAGCGGGAAAAACCACCGGTAGAAAACGGACATCTGGATGGTGAGGATACTCCTGAAATTATTGGAACCAGCGAACCGATCCGGCGATTGTTTCAGACCATCGAAAAAGTAGCGGATACAGATGCCAATGTCCTGATTCTTGGAGAAAATGGCACGGGGAAAGAATTGGTAGCCAAAGCACTCCACAACCGATCCCGAAGGGTAGGGCGACCCTTTGTCAATGTGGACATGGGGGCGATCACCGAAACCTTATTTGAAAGCGAGCTCTTTGGCCATGTGAAAGGCGCGTATACCGATGCACGTGAGCATCGAATGGGCCGCTTTGAAACCGCAGATAGCGGAACCCTTTTTCTGGATGAAATCGGAAATTTATCCCTCCCCTTACAAGCCAAATTACTGACTGCGATCCAGAGCCGAAGGGTTACCCGGGTAGGGTCTAATGATCCCAAATCAATTGATATTCGCCTGATTTGTGCGACGAATATGCCACTCGACGAGATGATGGCCCGGAATGAATTTCGGCAAGACCTGATCTATCGAATCAATACGGTTGAAATTCGTCTGACGCCGCTCCGCAGCCGCAAAGAAGACATTCCCCTGTTGGCCGAGCATTTTATCCGGCAATATGGAGCCCGTTATGGAAAAACCGTTCGGGGTATCAGTTCGGCTGCCTTGAGCAGGATGGAAAAATATCATTGGCCAGGAAATGTGCGGGAATTGCAGCATGCCATCGAACGCGCGATCATCATGGCGGATGCTGATGTTCTCCAGCCTGCTGATTTTCGATTTGTGATGGATGATCACGCCCAGGAGGGCTTGCACCTCGATTCATATAACCTCGAAGAGGTCGAAAAAATGGTCATCCGGAAAGCAATTAGTAAGCATGCCGGAAATATCAGCCGGGCAGCCAAAGAATTGGGCCTGACCCGAACTTCCCTATATCGGAGAATCGAGAAATACGGATTATGAGGAATTTCCGCACGCAAGTAGTCGTACGGATTTTGCTGCTGACCGGTACCTTATTGTGCCTGGCGTTTTTAGTGATTCGCACCCAGCTCATCGCCTCGGCAGTAGTGGTTACGGGGCTGGCCCTCGTGCAGATCGTATGGTTGATTGCCTATGTCGAACAAACGAATCGAACCCTCGATCGCTTTTTTTCCGCCATTCGCTACGATGATTTCATGACCAATAGTTATCCCAAAGGCGGCGGCAAAACCTTTGAGAAACTTACTCAGTCTCTCGGCAAAATCACCCGACAGTTTCGAGAAGTGCGGGCCGAAAAAGAAGCCTCTTACCGCTATCTGGAAAGAGTGGTACATCATATCGATACAGCCATGATTTCCTTTGAGGAAAGTGGAGTCGTGAGCTTTCTGAATCCTGCAGCTCGTCGGCTGCTGCAATTGCCGGACCTCCAGCATCGGGATGGTTTACTCGATTCGTATCCGGAACTTGTTACTACCCTTCAGGAAATGAAATCGGGAGAAAAACGAGTGCTGAGTATCAATCGGGAGGGAGAAAGTCTGGAGTTGGCGATTTCTATGACCGCTTTCAAATTGTCAGCAAAAGGCTTTCGGCTGGTGTCTTTTTTGGATATCCGAAATGAACTGGAGCGAAAGGAAGTCGATGCCTGGCAAAAACTGATTCGGGTGCTGACGCATGAAATCATGAATTCCGTAACGCCCATCTCCACGCTCGCGGAGACGATGCAGGGGATTATGAAAGGAGCTGAACAAGCGACGGGTAGCCTCAGCCCGGAAGGGACGGCTGACGTAGGACAAGCGATCGAAATCATCCGGCGGCGGAGTAATGGCCTCCTTCAATTTGTCGAATCATACCGGAATCTCACCCGAATTCCCCCGCCACAATATGAGGCCATTGACATTCAGGCATTCTTTTCAGATTTGGCGCGCTTATTTCAGCGGCAATGCGAAACCGAAAATATTAGCCTGGAAGTAAGTTGTATGCCAGAAGGCCTGGTTTTGATCTCGGATCCGCAACTGCTTGAGCAAGTGCTCATTAATCTGATGCTCAATGCAATTCAGGCGCTTGAAAGTCAGCCGAATAAACGAATCGTGCTGGAAGGAAGAGGGGGACTCAATGGGGATGCCGAAATCTATGTGCGGGATAATGGCCCGGGAATTCCACCCGAAAAGATCGAACAAATTTTCATTCCGTTTTATTCCTCAAAAGATGAGGGCATGGGAGTGGGATTGAGTATTTCCCGACAAATCATGCAGGCATTGGGAGGGAATATCCGCGTCCGGTCAGAGGCAGGAGCGGGTGCTGACTTTATCCTGAATTTGTAACTGCTTAGGTTGGAAGAGTTATTGGCGGATTCCGATCCGCCAATGGAGAATTTTACTGTTGTTGACAGACCCCGATCTGCGTTGTTGGCAGACCCCGATCTGCCAACTAATGCCGAACCAGCAGTTTCTTGCTGAGAATTCCTTCCGGCGTATGCAGATACAACAGATAGAGCGAAGGCGGTAAATCGCTTGTATTCAGGCGGAAAGCATGCGTGCCGGATGGGTAGGTACCTTGCGCCAGTACCCGAACCCGATTTCCCTGTAAATCAAATAATTCCAAATTGAGCCAGCTTGTCTGATCGACTTGCATATGCAGCCAGCCTTCCTGATTGAGGGGATGAGGCCGAATTTCCAGTGAAATATGGGTCAGTTGTTTTCGCTGGAAAATGCGGGTAGATAGGCCGATGCTGTCCAGGCTCAGGTTGTCAAAATACGCAAGCCCTAAGGCCGGACCGGCAGTCATACCCGGGTCGAGGAGTGCAATGAGGGTATCCCCTGCTTGTAAATCGAGCGTATCCCGCAAACTTAGAAATGTCCAGGAAGTACTCTGGGTAGTATCGCCCTTCAGCAGGTGAAAAGCACCCTGTGAGTCGATCCTGGCAAGATAGATGCCGATGGGATTAAAGGGCTGAGAAAAGGAATCCATTCGTGCCCATCCATCGAGTTGCCAGATTTGCCCGCTGTCGGCTTGAGGAATAGTTTGATACACATAGCCCGGAAAACAGCTTTGCGTATTGCCGGACGTTTTTCGTAAACTCCATTTTCCTCCATTAGCCGGGGTATGGGCTATCGAATCTCCATCCGAACAGGTGAATGTCCAGCCTGAAAAAGTGGCGATGCTGTCAGCCGTTTCAAAGCTGCCATTGACCAATTGGGAATAGCCGAGCGTAGAGGTGAAAGCAAACCCGGATAGCAAAAAAAGAGTTGGGAAAAATAGGTTCATGGCGTAGCTTTTTACCAAGACGTAAAAAGTCTTCAAAACGCTGGTTAAGTAAGTAGGCAGATGAAAGTATCGAGTATTTAGACGGGGGATTGCTGATTTTCAGAAAGATAAAGATGAAAGAACAGATTGCTTCAAAGGAGCTTACTATCTAAAATCTGTTGTCTGTTGTCTGTTGTCTGTTGTCTGTTGTCTGTTGTCTGTTGTCTGTTGCCTGTTGCCTGTCATCCTCTTTCTGGAAACAAATTAAGTAGAGCTGTCTCATCTGAGGTACAAAATCCACTTTCGGTAATCATCCCG
>CAYGTH010000167.1:0-13749 GCA_964352745.1 uncultured Bacteroidia bacterium | reverse complement strand
GGTACGGCCATCTATGTCCGCGCCGTCTAGTTCTGATATTGCTTTTTTTGCACTTTCGTCATCAGTCATTTCAACAAAGCCAAAGCCCCTGCTTCTTCCGGTCTCTCTGTCCAAAATCACTTTCGCCGAGCTAACTTCGCCATACGTTTCAAAGAATCCTTTTAGTTCGTCATCATCGACATCAAAAGGAAGGCTAGCGATAAAAATGTTCATAATAATTTAGAATAATTCTCTTAAAAATACGAGATGGTTTAAATAAATAATTTTTACAAAGGTGGGTTTTATTTAAGTGAAATACGCGACTTAATGTAAATAAAATTTTCCCACACAGGTGGTTTACCTGCATGAAACTCAACGAAAGAGATAAAACAAGGTTGTCATTCGTACCGATTCGTCCGGTTTCATAGTTACTAACGTGAAGATTCACGTTTGGTTCGCTCCAAGTATACATTAGCAAAAATTACGCCTTGTTTTCATAATTCCAAATCTATGTCTCTGAAAAGTTGGGTTTTGGAATAAATTACTGCTTTTCACCTTCTTGAGGCTATTTCGGCCAGCTTACTTGCCAGCCATTGGCGATTTGATACCTTAATCGGCATGTCAAACTGGCGGGAAATTTTTTCCAATCGAATCGAAAAATCTGATTTTTTCAGAAAAAACTGCCGTTCTCGCAACTGGATAAGCCGTTTATACAGACGCAAAAAAACAAGGTGATTGTTGCGGGTTTCTGGTGCGATGTCCTTGTTTCTTTTCAGGAACAATTTGAAAGACTCGATCTGGTAGTAGGCCAAGTCCCATTCTTCTGTCTCATAATATACCCGAAGCAAGAGCATACGGGCACTCACCTGATAAAAGGTATCAGTGAAAGTAACCGATTGGAGCAAGCGAATGGCCTTTCTGTTTTGGCCGGTTTCTGCGTAGAGATTAGCGAGGCTGAATTGATAGACATTTTCACGATGGGGGCGTGCAACAAGGGGGTGATAAGACTCAATAAACCCGCTTACCCATTCGGTTTCTCCAAGGCGAATTCCAACAGTTGCAATATTTTTATAATCTGTATGACTGATTTGTCCGCTGGTGAGAATCAGCTGATTGTCAAGCAGGCGGCGGTACAACTGAAATAACTCTCCTGAAAAAGAAGCCTGACCTGCATTGATTTGCCGAATACAAAAGTTTTGCGCGTGCTTATATAAGTTCCTGGCCTCACCTGGATGCAAATGTTCATGCAACTCATCCAACAAGGTTACCAGCTGATGGTAGTCCGATACTTCCTGATGTAACAAAAGACGTCGGACCTGATAATATATCCGGATAGCAGGCGCTTCCTGCATAGGAGTAGGGTTGTCTGCCAAATATGCCTCAAGGTGGGAAAGGATACCCGGTTGATATGCAGTCCCCATGACCTGATTGCGATTCAACATCTCACAGCTTTCCATCAACTGCATGTACAAAAACCAGGTGTCGAGTTTATCGGCCTTGTCCTGAAGGCTGGTATCATGTACGCGCCGTTGTTGCTGTCCATAATGGAGGTTGGCTAGCTTGGCCAATTCAAATTGTGTAAAATAATGAGCGGACTCTAACTGCTGATTGGTCGAAAGTTTTTTGCGGATTGCAGTTAACTCTTTTTGAAAAACGCCATTCAGGCCGCGTTTTCGATACTGATCCAATGCAGCCAATTCCTGCGAATATTCGGTGCTTTCCCAATTAAGTTGTGCCAGATAATTGCGAAGCAGGCGGTACAAGCCTGCCATAAGCTCCCGCATACGCTGTTGATGAAAGGCTTTGCCGGGAAACAGGGCTGAAAATACCTGTTCCTTCTGTAAGTTTTCGGGGGGATAGTCTGGGGCATAGAGTACCAAGAGGCTCAGCAGGTCTTGTATATCTGTATGCTTATTGAAATAGGGCGTATTCACATATTCCTGAAATCTCCTCAACTCCCGACTACTGAGGCTGCGCAAGGTTGCTATTAATTTACTGGGGGCCATGAAAAATAAATGTATGCATGAATAAGATGTAAATTTCGTATAAAAAATTGAAAATCAATATATTATGGTAATATATGATTAATTTTGATCTCATGAATAGTCTTTTCTGTCATTTTTTGAAACTGTAAAAATACCTATCCTTGTATCATGAGTTGATCTCCTATACGAACCGATACCGACTATGAAAGTCCGTTTCTCATACATTTATCTGCTATTCCCCCTGCTGACTGTATGGCTGTTGCCTGTTTATGGACAAACGACAATCAATACAGATATTTCGGTCAATACGACATGGAATGCTGCCGGGAGCCCCTATATCGTAACGGCTGATATTGTTGTTCTGCCTGCTGCTACGCTTTTGATCAGACAAGGAACAGAAATCCAATTTGACGACAATACCGGAATGGTAGTGGAGGGTTTTTTGAACATCGAAGGTGGTGATAGCAGTTGGGTGAAGATTACCTCTTCCTCCCCGTCTCCTCTGCCGGGAAGTTGGAAAGGGATCCGGATATCTGGAAATCTACGGGCTGCCCATGTGCAAGGGAAATATGCGAATATCTTGTTTGATTTTATGGGATCCGGTGGGCTGAATATCATTTCGGGGTCTTCATTCGCCCAAAACGATACGGCGATCCGATTTGACGGCGGCCCAGACTCTTTACGGGTATTGAGAACCCAATTCCAACAAAACCGTGTGGGGCTGATTTCATCGGGAAATACCCGGATCAGTGTAGGAATGTTTGAAGGAAACGATTGGGGCGTACAGGGGACAGGCATTAGTATTCAGGGAGGGGATTTTATTGAGAATAGATACGGAGCTCTCGTAGCGAATAGTTTGGTAATAAGTGCTGAATTCCTTCGCAATTCCCTCGTGGCACTTAGTGAAGAAAACTCCTGGATCGTAGCCAATCAGTTTTATGACAATGATGTGGGGATTCAGAGCCGAATGGCTCCATTTAGCCACCTCACGCGTAATGTACTACGCAACAACCGGCTGGGAATCCGGCTGGGCCCTAATGTATGGGGAAGCCCATTCGCGACTTTTGAGGAAAATGTGATCTGCGACTCCTGGTATCAAAATGCACAGAATACTTCCTCCCTGACAGTAGATTTGAGTAACAATTGCTGGTGTCTCCCGGATTCAGCTTCTATTGAGCAGACGGTCTGGGATCTGGCCGACAGCATGGATTTAGGCGAATTGATCATTGCTCCCTTTGATACCAATTGCTTGCCGGATTTGGTGTTTCCCGGTGATGCCAATCACAATCAGGTTGCCAATGTCTGGGACATCTTTCCGATCGGCGTGGCCTATGGCGAAGTGGGCCCTCCACGCATAGGAGCCAGTAACAATTGGGTCGGACAAGGGGCACAAGACTGGGGCGACACCCTGCGTAACGGGCTGGACATCAAGCATGTGGACTGTAACGGCGATGGGATTATTGATGGACAGGACATCCTGCCCATCTTTATGAATTACGGGAGACGGCACAACAGCCTCCGTACCCAGTCCTCCGGTGGATATGAATTGTACTTTGACCTGCCTGCCACGCCGGTGAATCCGGGAGATACCCTGGTCATGGGCGTGTACCTCGGCACGGTGGATACGCCAGCAGTGGAGGTCTATGGGGCGGCATTCAGTGTGGTATATGATACTAGCTTTGTCAAACCCGGCTCTGTGCTGGTGAAAGAGGATTCCTCATGGCTGGGGCAGAAAGATGTGGACATGATCACGGCCTGGTACGATAGCTTTCCAGATGGAACAGTCGATATGGCCTTTGTGCGAATAGATCAAATGGATCGTACTGGTTTTGGGAAATTAGCAGATATCAGCGTAGTCATAGACGATGATATTGCCAAAATGGCCTACCCGATCTCCTTCAATTTTGGCTTGATAGAAGGGGTAGATAAGCAAATGCGGTCCATTCCAATACGGGGCATCAGTGGAGAAGTGATCATCGAAATCAATACGAGTATCGAACCCGGATTGGCAAATACCATCGAGGTATATCCCAATCCGACAGCGGGAACCCTGGTACTGACGAGCGAAGCGGTTCTGATTGAATCGGCTTCTCTCCTAACGATAAGCGGCCAGGAAGTGTATAGCCGTGAATTTTTACCCGGAGCCTCGGCAAAACTGGACCTTGCTGCTGTTAGCCCGGGTATGTATATCCTTCGGATTCACACGAATAAGGGAGTACTCAATCAAAAGGTAGTCCTGATCGAATAATAAGAATCCATTAGCAGGTCCAACTCTTTCATCATCTGAACCCCGCACCTGAATATGAGGTTGCGGGGTTTTTATAAGGCCTCAATTCTTGCTAGGATACCTTCTCCCTGATCGAATAAGGCCTGTCTGGCGGTGGATTCCATTTTATCCAATAGTCGATAAGGCATAGCCATTCGAATATTACTCCGTAATTTTTCTTCATTTCTCATCAGGAAATGCCAGTAGAGGGAATTGAAGGGACAGGCACGGTCGCCTGTTTTTATTTTTCGGTCGTAGAAACAATTAGCGCAGTAGTCGCCCATTTTGTGTACGTAGTTGGCGGAACTGACATAAGGCTTAGTAGCCATGATTCCCCCATCGGCAAATTGACTCATACCCCGCGTATTGGGAAGCTCGACCCACTGGATCGCGTCGATGTAGATACCAAGATACCAATCGTCCACTTCTGTAGGATCAATACCAGCAAGTAGCGCGAAGTTACCAGTTATCATCAGACGTTGAATGTGATGGGCATACGCCGTTTTAAGAGATTGACGGATTGCATGAGACAAACAATTCATGCGGGTTTCTCCAGTCCAGTACCAGCCTGGAAGTGGGCGGGTATGATTAAAATGGTTAAGCGTTTCATAGCCGGGCATGTAGTGCCAGTAGATCCCCCGTACATATTCTCGCCATCCGAGAATCTGACGGACAAAGCCCTCGACTTGTGCGATACTGATTTCGTTAGGATGGTTTTCCCATTCAGCAATAACCCGATGTATTCCTTCCAGAGGAGACAGTAGCTTAACATTCATGGCAAATGATAAGCGCGAGTGAAAAAGCGTTTCCTCCCGCTCTGTCATAGCATCCTGAAAGTTTCCAAAATTTGAGAGAAGACGCGTTGCAAAGTGATTCAGGAGTACCAGGGAATCATCACGGGTAACTGGCCAATTAAAGTCCTTGGGAATAATTTCTCCGAAAGTCTGTACGCCTGAATGGAGAACCATCTGGTAGATTTCGCTTACATCGGTTTGCAGGTCTGGTTCAGGAGGAATGGGAGGCTCTCCTTTCCATTTCTTCCGATTTTCGGCATCGTAATTCCATTTTCCGCCTATGGGTTTTCCCGCAGAATCCAGCAAGAGTTGATACTTGTTGCGCAGATGCCGATAAAAGGGCTCCATGATAAGCTGCTTCTTTCCCTGGAAGAATGCTCCCAATTCGGTACGACTCGTCAGGAAATGTTCGGTATCCGCCACTTCATAAGGGAGGTTGTGCGTCCTGGCGAATGATGCGAGTTGCTGGTCTAATCTGTATTCATCCGGTAGCTGGTAAGCCCATTGACTGACTTGAAATTGCTTAAATATCCAGCTGAGATTCTGCGGAATGCTTTGTTGATTTTGAGGATCATCTAATCTTAGATACAATATTCGATGCCCGGCTGATTGTAGCGTATCACCAAAGGCCCGCATAGCCGCAAAAAACGCCACTACTTTTTGGATATGGTGTTTCACATAGTCTGTTTCCTGTCGTACTTCCATCAGGACATAGACAGTATCGGGATTCATGGTCTGAAACCAACTGTGTTGCAGGTTGAGTTGGTCGCCAAGAATAAGACGCAAGGTTTGGGCTGGGAGAGGAGGCATACTGGGCATTTGAATATTTGGATGAAAAGGCTTCCGGTTACATGTCCCACAAGGCCACAAACTTCCCTTCCGGATCATAGCGCTCTGCCTGAATGACCGGATTGAAATATCGATTCTCCCGCGGATCATTACCAACACCTGCCACATAAATCCAATTGCACCAATTACTACAAGGATCATAATCCAGGAGCAGGGATTCAAACCAGGAAGCGCCCATCCGCCAGTCTTGTTTGAGGTCCTTGACCAGGTAGCTGGCGACATTTTGGCGACCTCTATTGGACATCCAGCCGGTAAGGGCGAGTTCGCGCGTATTGGCATCGATGAATGGCTGGCCTGTTTCCCCGCTTTGCCAGGTCTGGAAAACTGAGAGATCAGGTGAAGCAGGAAGTACATAGCCTTTGATTCCCCCTGCCTGAAAAATACGATTGCCCCATTTCATCGCGATAAATCGGAAATAATCCCGCCATAGCAATTCAAAAACCATCCAATAGGTAGAGCTATTGCTGATGATTTCCTGCTCAAATCGTTTGACTTCGTGCCACAAACTTCGCGGCGATATACAGCCATTTGCCAACCAGGGCGAAAATTTGGAACTGTATTCGGTGCCTATCAGGCCATTACGGGTCTGTTTGTAGGTAGATAAACCCTCGCTTTCCCAGCAATACTGTTTGACACGTTCCCAGGCTGCTGATTCGCCCCCATTGAATGGGAATGCGCATCTTTCGTCTGCTTCCACGCTATCCAGGCCGAGGGCTTTCAGGTCGGGAATGTTTCCGGGTTCGTAGGGGCATGTGGCCTGATGGCGATGAGCGGGCACTGGAAATTCGTCCCGGATGGGAATGCGTTTTTCTACGCTTTTACGAAAGGCCGTAAAGACTTCAGGCAGTTCAGTGATGGGGTAGGGGAGGTCCGCTGGAAATACCATGAAATCCGTATGGTATAAGTGGAGAGAGACATGCGGGAGCAGGGCTTGTTGGACCGCTGTTTCTGCTTGTATTTCTTCATCCGTCAGGGCTTTTGTTGCAAAAACGGAAACAGCAGCACTTGCCTCTGTGAGTTCCGGAAGAACAATCTCTGGACTTGCTTGTCGAATGAGTAAAGGAATTCCGATTAGGGCTAATTGTTGACGGAGCGCAGCTAAGGATTCGATCAGGAATTTTGCACGGAAACGACCTGTTTTAGGAAAGCCAAATTGTGTGTGTCCGAAAAACCGAGGATCGAAACAGTACACCCCAATAACGGTTTCGCATTGTTCACAAGCCCGAAAGAGTGCTTCCTGGTCCCTTACTCTGAGGTCGTTTCGGAACCAGACGATTCCCGTTTTGTACGTTTGCTGCTGCATGCTTTACTGCAATAAATCACGGATTCCCAGTTGCGCTCCCATTTTTTACGCCAGGTAAAAGGGCGTTCACATACGGGACAGATTTTACTGGCTTTATGTTGTCGATTCCGTTCCCTCATCCTTTTTTCTGATGATGGTATGACGATTGAGAATTCGTGCCGTTTCAGTTATAACCAATGGATTCGTCAGATGTTTTACATGTCGCGCATAGGCACGCTTTCGGGTTTTGGCTATATCCACAATGGGAAATGGGTAATCCTGACCGAGTTTGCAGTGAAAAAAAGCCTGTTCAAGGGGACCCATATTATAGGGCTTTTTTAGGTACCGTAGGGGGAGGTGCTTGATTTCCGGGATCCATTGTTGAATAAATTCCCCTTTGGGGTCATGATAGCGGATTTGCTGAATCGGATTGTAGATTCGTAGCTCTTCAAGCCCGGTCATGCCTGCCACTAATTGGAACTGAGCATAGAGAATGCCCGGCTCAAAGTCGAGGAATTGATTTGCCAGATAGATTGCAGCTGGCTTCCAGTCTTGAAGTAAATGGTGGCACAGAAAAGAGGCCACGATCGCTCGCATTCGGTCATTTAAATAGCCCGTTTCCCGGACACATCGCATGGATGCATCCACGAGAGGATAACCGGTCTGTCCATTTTTCCAGGCCTTGAAATGGGCAGCATTTCTTTCTTGTTCCCACCCCGCATAGCCGCGATTGAGCAACTCGAACTCCATTCGGTTTTCCATTTCAAACTGCTGAATGAAGTGAGCCTGCCAACGGAGTCGCTGTCGGAAGGCGGCCAGGGCATCTGGATTGCCGCCCTGTTGCTGCGCTTCCTTCGTCGCCTGATACACTTGTCTGATGGAGAGATTGCCCCATGCCAGATAAGGGGAGAGTCGGCTACAGGATTCCCGACTGGCAAGTGCTTTGGAAACCAGTCGGTGGTATTGATGATGTCGATGTTGGAGGAAATCTGCTAAAATGGCATGCGCCTTGATTTCTCCACCCAATTGAAAACGGGGAGAGAAATGGCGATAGTTGGTCGGTAGGGGAGGGCCGGAAAGGCTTTGAACTTGCGCAGGAGGCAGAGAATGGAATATTGCCTTATCAAGATCTGGTGTATCGAGTGGTGCCCGCATGAACCGAAACCACTCCCGTGTCCATCCTTCCCGGTTCCCAATGCCCCTTTTTACGCCATTAGAGGTGAATTCCTTCCATTCGATTCCTTCTGTTTTGCAAAACCGCCGAACAGCCTTGTCCCGGTCATAGGTGAGTTGCAGGCCTGTTTCTGTATGAGAATACAGGGTGAGCCGGTACTGTTGTGCCAATTCGCCTAAGACCGGCAATACCTCGCGATGTGCGACGAGTACCTGTGCCTGATAGGGCTCCAATTGTTCATCGAGGTCCACAAGGGCTTGCCAGACAAATCTCCAGTGTCGCTCATCACTCTCAGGAGCCCGCATTAAGGAAGGCTCGAAGCAATACAACAACAACACAGGCTCGCCGGATTCGATAGCGGCTGTTAGCGGGGCATGATCCTGTAGCCGGATATCGCGTTTGAGCCAGATAAGATGGAGTTCTTTTCGCACAGGAGGAAAACCGGATTAACTGTGGTTTTGTTGGGCGAAATTACGAAGAATACGGGGATGGTAGGGGAAACCTATTTACGGACAAGGCAGCAGCCTCTCGATAGGAAACTGTTGCCTTGCGGGTAAATGGTAATATTAATGATTATTTGGAATCGACCACTTGCTCTGTTTTAGCTGGTTTAGGCACCCGATCTCGAAAAAGCAACGCAAAGCCTATCAAAACCAGAAATGAAGCCGCAGCGGGAATCAGCCAAATGGATTGCCAATCATGCGGAATCGCACCGGTTGCCGGATAGGCATCTACGACCAGGCCGGAAGCATAGGTGCCGAGGAACATACCGATGCCGTAAGTAGCGAAGGTAATAAGGCCCTGCGCTGAATTACGTAAGTGCTTGGGGGCTTCCTGATCTACAAAAATCTGTCCGGTAACAAAGAAGAAATCGTAGCAAATTCCGTGGAGGATAATACCTGCATAGAGCATCCATACCATCGTTTCATTGTCACCATAAGCAAATAATACATATCTCAGGGCCCAGGCGGCCATTCCGATCATCATCATCTTTTTTACGCCCAGCCGTACGAAGAAAATCGGCATCACCAGTAAGAAAAGAATCTCTGACATTTGGCCGAGTGTCATTTTCCCAGCTGCATTTGCTACTTCCAGCTCATTCAAAAATGGATTTGCCCACCCGTAATAAAAGGACAGGGGAATACAAATCAATACGGAGGCAATCACTAATACGGCGAAGGATCGCTCTTTCATGAGTTTGAGGGCATCGAGCCCCAGTACTTCTCTTGCTGTTACTTTACCTGTTGCTTTGGGTGGAGTAGGAGGAAGGGTGAATGAATATAAGCCCATGACGATGGAAGCACCGATACAGATGTAAAAAGGCGTAACGGTGGGCTCTATTTTGAGAAATCCAATGATCAATCCAATGACAATCCAGCCGATGGTTCCCAATACCCGAATCCCGGGAAATTCCTTATCGGGATCTGTCATTTGTTGGAACGAAAGGGAATTAGTCAGGGCAATGGTCGGCATGTAACAAATCGTATAGATCAGCAAAAGCGGATAAAAACTCTCGAATGAAGTCGCTTGAGCCGTAAAATACATAATGACTGCGCCAATCAGATGGAGGGCGCCTAATACCTTTTCTGTATTGAAAAAACGGTCGGCAATCATCCCTACAAAGAAAGGGGAAATCATCGCTGCAATAGCCGCAGCTCCATAAGCCAGGCCGATTTGCTGACCCGTGAATTGCAGGGTTTCATTGAGGTAAGTGCCCATTGTTACGTACCAGGTGCCCCACACAAAGTAGTTGAGGAACATCATGGTCGAAAGCTGAAGGCGTATTTTTGGTTTCATATAGCAGGGATTTTGAGGGGCTCTTCTCTAAATATCTTTACTCTATTGTCTTTCTTCTAATGCCTAAGCAGCATATAATTTATCCATCAACTGAGAGATTTTTGCGAGGCGTTCGCGATCGCCTCCGGGCACCTCTGCGGAACCCCATCCCTGGTAGCCCACAGCTTTAAGCGCTGCATTGACAGCCGGCCAGTCACAATCCCCTTCGGTCAGTTCGACTTTGAAGCCTTCCCAGATTCCTTCCTTGGATTGCTTTTCGCGGCTGTATTCTTTGATGTCCACTTTCATGATTCTACTTCCAAGCGCCTGTATCCAATGTTCCGGCCATCCGTAGCGGACAATATTTCCCACGTCAAAATACCAGCCGATCATATCGTTGTCAAAATCATCGACGTAGCGGGCTGCTTCTAAGGGACTGATAAGGAAATTGTTCCAGACATTCTCGAGGGCGATTTTGATACCCGTTTCTTCAGCGATTGGGAGAAGTTTTCTGATCTCTTCCTGCGAACGCGTATAAGCATCCCCATAGGAGACTGTTTTATTTACGACAGCCGGAACCAGCAGCACTGTCGTCCCTCCGTATGCTTTGCAGTCGTGTAGTGCTGTTTTCATAGACTCCACACAGACTGCCCGGACAGCGGGGTCAGGATCGGATAGCGGAGACTTCCAATGCACAGAGTTGACGACTCCGGGAATCAACAATCCGGTTTCGTCTCTGGCAGCAATGATCTCGGCATTATCCAACTCATTTGGGCTGTCCATTTCGACGCCATCATACCCGAGGGATTTAACCAATTTGAATTTTTCGAGCACAGACAAGTCTTCCTTGATCATGCCATATTTCAGGCTTTTCTTGATCAGGGGCTGACTCGATATCGGATCGGCCATACAGGCTATAGGAGCTAAGGCGGCGGTTGCAACCAGCCCTGCGCCTACCTTGAGGAATTCTTTGCGAGTAAGGGGTGTCATGTAGCAAGGATAAAAGAGGATGGAAAAGATAAAGCAATAGCCATGAAAATCTTTTCAGACTTTCATGGCTATGACAAGTTGCTTATTGGAATGTCGTCAAACCGGGTTGGGCTACCTGGAGGGTAGGCCATTCGAGATCCCAGTTATATTGATCCAGGTTCGGGCCGAGGACTTCCGTAGAATTAATGGCCTCATCCCAGGTCAAATCCTGACCGGTATAGGCGACCATTCTTCCCATCAGGGCATGCATGGTGCTATGTGCCATTCGGATACCATCATTGAAGGGTTTTCCTTCCCGGATGGAAGCAAATAGTTCATTGTGCTCCGTCTGGTACATATTATTGGTTTCGCCTTTGTAGCGCCAATTGGTATCGCCAGAAATCTTATGCTTTTTCCAAACATCAATTTCACAACGTCCTTTGGTACCATTTATATCGATGCCATAGGCCCGGGCAGTGCCTTTTTGCTGGCGACTGAAGTGAAAGCCTTTTGCGCCATTTTCATATTCGTACATGATGGCGTAGTGGTCAAATATATTCCCGTACTTTGAATCCGTACGACTTTGGCGACCGCCTGTACCCGATGCTTTGATGGGAAGTTGGTCTCCCATAGCCCAGGACATCATATCCAGGCTGTGAACGGCTTGCTCAGCGATATGGTCTCCTGAAAGCCAGTTATAGTACAACCAGTTGCGCATTTTGTGCTCCAGGTCTGTCCATTTACCGGTAGGTTCTCGGTACCAAAGTTCGCCGGTATTGTAGGTGTTATAGAGCATCATCGGCTCTCCGATCTGCCCATCAAGCACACGTTGGAAGGTTTCCCGCTTCGGGAAATCATAGCGCCAGCAAAATCCGGACATGAGAGCCAGGTTTTTCTCTTTTGCGAGTTTAGCCGATGCAATGACCCTGCGAATACCGGGTGCATCAACTGCTACCGGCTTTTCACAGAAAACGTGCTTGCCAGCGGCAATCGCTGCTTCCAAATGACCAGGCCGGAATGCGGGCGGAGTCGTAAGGATAACCACATCGACATCTGATTCGAGGACTTTCTTATAGGCATCAAATCCGATGAATTTATGATCTTCAGCTACTTTCAACTTGTCGGGGTTCTCTCCCATCAAAGCCTGATAAGACTTGTCGAGTTTGTCCGGAAAGACATCTCCCATCGCGGTCAGGACAACATGCGGATCAGCGTTCATTGCCTGAGAAGCTGCTCCTGTTCCCCTGCCTCCACATCCGATCAAGCCTACTTTCAGGGTGTCTTCATTAAAAGCGAATGTCTTGGGAAGGCCAATGTAAAAGGCCGCCGTGGTGCCTGCGATAGCTTTGCCGGTAGATTTTATGAATTCCCGGCGGGAGGGTTTTTTAATCGGAGTAGTTTGCATAGGGTATTAGCTAGGTATTGGTTTCCAGGCTAATATAAACATTTTGAACAATCCTTTTGTAGTGCGCGCGCACATATTTTTTCAAATGCTTAAAAAAGCAGCAAGCCCCAACTACGCAGGTAGTCGGGGCTTGCTTGTGTGCCAATAGGTTATTGGTAGCTAACTTAGGCAGTCAGGTCTTTTACCTCGCCACCCGCATTGTTCCCAATAGACTTAATGCCGTTTTCCATTCCGTCCTTAGCTGCATACATCTGGCTGGAACCAATTACCTGAGAATTTCCGGCTTTCAGGTTGAAAAAGTGCTTGCCATTGGAAGCTTCTTTGCGCTCAAATTTGCTGTCATCTCCAGCATTTTTACGCACAGACTCAACGCCGTTTTTGGCTCCTGCCTTATTGGCGTATCCCTGGCTGGTCAGAATTACCTGGCCATTTTTAGCCTTGAGGCGGAAGTAAAACTGCTGGTTTTTTTCGCTTTGATAAATCTCAAACATGATATCCTTGGTATTTGATAATGTGGAATAATAGCAGAGTTTGCACTAATTAATAAAAAATATTCTTATTTCCCATGCGAAAATCAGGCGAATGAAAAATAACGCGAGTGTGATTAATCATCTTTTTAGACATTTCGCAGATGCAAGTTTATATGCTCGCATGTTGGGCAATCCTATTCTCAAGACGACAGAGGGGTAATAAGGTCACTTTCAGGATGCGTAAATCGGATATTTTTCTTACTTTTTCAGAATAGGATGCCGAACATATGAATACACACACAAGCCCTTCTTTGCCTGCCCTCAATGCGGTTAAATGGATACTGCGCATTGCTGTATGTGGCACTTTCCTCGGACACGGTATTTTTGCCTTGGGGGTAAAACCGGATTGGGTTCCCTATTTAACTACTGTAGGGTTTTCGCCTGAGGTAGCGATGAATACCATGCCCATAATAGGGGCTATTGATATTTTAGTGGCCTTTTTAGCACTTGTTCGCCCCATAAAGGCTGTCTTTCTGTATGCCTTCATCTGGGCTTTTCTGACTGCTATGATCCGCCCTGTTTCGGGACTGCCAATCTGGGATTTTGTAGAACGTGCTGCTAACTGGGGGGCTCCCCTCGCTTATCTGCTGCTGGTAGGTTTTCCGAAGAAATGGTCCGATTTATTTCGGATATAAGCCTCAATTTACGTGAGTGTATTTCCTGCAAAGGAAGGCACAAAAAAAAGAGGTTCTGTGACAATTTCCACGGGTGCTGGCTCCCATGTTATGTGTCGGCGGATA
>CAYGTH010000166.1:0-13767 GCA_964352745.1 uncultured Bacteroidia bacterium | reverse complement strand
AAAATGGGGGGAGACATCGGTGCTACCCATATTCAGCCGCTACGCGGCTGTGCCTTCGGCCATCTGTTATAGGGCGCAGCCCAGTTTCCCAGCGGGAAACCATATTGGTAGCAACAATGCCCCCTCCTTTTTTGCTGTCGTGCGCTGATAGCGCAAGGGATAGTTTTGTTTGAGAGAGTTTGAGGGTTCGATTGTTTGAATGTTTATTCCCAACGCTCAAACCCCAAACCTTCAAACGGTCAAACAGAACCGTTTCGCGAATGAAATTCGGGATTTAGGCTTTGGTACGGCTCTTCGAGATTTGCTGTCGTGCAGGTTCACCCAACCAACGCCGGGTACTCGCTTTATAATTCATATAGATTGAGCCATGCTGGGTTTCCAAAAACTCTTCTTCCATGCGAACCTGAATTTGGATCACATAGTAGGTGAGCAAGGCCAATGCAAAGCTGAGCGCATTGGGAATGACTAAAAAAGTGCCCAGATAAGATAGAATGACCCCGAGAAATATGGGATTGCGGGAGTACCGAAAAAGCCCTTCATTCACCAAGGGTGTTTTTTCTCCTGCATAGTCAATACCGATTCTCCAGGATTTTGCCATCTGAAATTGCGCAATCACAATCCAGATAAAGGAGATGATAAGCAGGATTAATCCCGCCATTTGCAAGCCTTCACCAGATAAATAATCAATTGGTAAGAGCCATTTACGGTACTGTATAGGGAAGAATGAAAACAGAATAATGGATAACCAGGTGCCCGCTACCATGATCTTGTAAATACCTGCCATATAATCATGGGCGCGGTCAGTCTTTCCGAATACAAAAGGATTAACGCCGGTTTGTTTCCAGCGAAGCCAGGAACGAATCACAAAGACCTGCAAAAAGTAAATCAGGCTGGCAATGGGAAGGAATATTTGATAAAAAGTCATGTGGCTATGAGGTTGATTATCTTGATTGGGGGGCAAGATATTTACATAGTCCATGCAACGAAATTGCAAAGTTGGGGAAAGCAGTTGAATCATTCGATAACTGCTTCGCTTTGACAAATAGGATTGGCGGACCGGAATCCGCCAATAGCCCTTGCAGGGCTAAAGAGTTACCTCATCCGAAACCGCTTCCGTGCAAGCAGCGCAGGTTCCCGTAAATACCATATTCACAGAAACCGCTTTAAATCCCACCGGAATTTGGGTAGTAGGAATTTTGGACTGCCGAAGACAAAAGGTTTCGCCGCAGGCTTCACAGCGAAAATGAACATGCTGGTCTTTTGGCTCGCATTCGCACCCCACTTCGCAGAGGGCATATTTGACTGCGCCTGATCCATCGTCAATGCTATGAATGAGTTTATGTGCCTCAAATGTTTTAAGGGTGCGATACAGCGTGATTCGGTCTGCTTTTTCAAAAGTTTCCTCAAGCTCACGCAGGCTGATCGCGGTTGGATGATCAGTCAATTGTTTGAGCACGAGCAATCGCATTGCTGTGGGGCTGATATTGCGGGATTGAAGCTGGTCTTCGAGGGGATTCATGGATAACTCGGATGAAAAAGAAAGGATGGTCGGTGAACAAATGTGCCTACTCCCGATCACTTTCCCCTATTTCCTTCAAAATCCCCTTCATCATCTGAGGTACGATCAGTTTGTGAAAAGGCTTCACGATGAAAAAATAGAACTTCCCAAAGGCATTGTTGTAGGTTACTGTGGTGGTGAGAATCAACTCCTTTTCGGGAACATCAGCCGGTGGAAGTAAGACTGAAACCCGAAAATCGAGATGTGTATCATCTTCTCCCAAAACCATCTCATGATCTGTTCGCTCAAACACCTTAAACAAGCCGATTCGCTCCCCTTTTGCACCGGTAAATCGGGCCATGGCTTCTGCCGGGCTTTCTGCTCCATCTCCGGTTTTGAGGCCGAATATTGATACCAGTTTATTCCGAAGAGCAAGCAGAGTCCCAACCCATTTAGGAGCAGTCGAGAACAGGGCTTTCCCAACATCCAGGGTGTCGATTTGCTTGTCCGCATTGGAAAATGTCCCCTGAAAGCTATCTGCATAATCGTAGGGGGCCTGGGCTAAGATAGAACTACCGGGAAAGGCAACTTGCTGGATTCTCATGTGTTTTTTTTACAATTAAAAAGGCCTTTTTATGTACGAAATGCAGGGGAAGGAGTTGGCGCACTTCCTGTTCTCAGTCTCCAACCTCATACAACTATAAGGGCAATGATGAATCCGCTATTCATTGGGGCATAAAAAAGGGTAGCGGCCAATACCTGCCCTGCATGCCGCCCCGGCTCCCGATGGCCGCTGCTGGGCCCGCTCGCCTGAGCGTGATCTTCGATTGAAAATCAGTTCTTCCCTCTTCTTTCTTTCTTCTTCCTTCTTCCCGCCCCCTATTCCCTAACCCCTCTTTCTTCAGACCTGAAATACAGGTAGAGGAACAGGTAGAACAGGGCGGTGATGACGTGCCAAACGGCATGCCCTTGCCAGATAGCATCTGGATGAGAAAATCGCCCGTCGATGTCCATTTGGCGGATGTAACCTGCGAGAACAATCGAAACAACTGCGGCAACAAACCAGAGTACCTGAAGACGTTTTCTGCGTTGAATCAGGCTGACAAGAACAAATGCCAGCATGAGCCATTGAATCGGTTGCGTGATTTTGGTAAATGAATAGGACCATTTATATACCGAGAAATAGATGGACGCAGCAATAGCAACTACAACGATAACTTGCCAGGTGGCGGTAGCTTGGCTTCTGCTACGGTTCGGGATGTGCGGCAGCCAGCTCCCTATGCATAAGGCGCCTATGACAAACATCGTCGCATACATGCCCCCCACATCACATTGTTGTCCGGCTCGGGTGAGGGACGCGTGGAAAAATCCACTTCCCAGCCCTAAATAGATGCAGGCAAGGCCGAACACCAGGCTTAAGGCCGGTGTGTGCGCCAGATAGCCCCGCATCAAGGTTTTCTTCTCGCGAAAGTCGTACAAGCCCAGTGCGATCAAATAAAAACCGAGTAACACATAGGCCAGGTTAGACCAGGTATTCATTCGGGTGCGGAATACGCTATTCGGATAGAGGGTCTCGGCATAGATCGGGTCAAGGAATTCCTTAGCACTCTCCCAGCCTTCCCACACATTGACCTCTTTATACAGCAGAAATATGATCAGGCTCATCCCGGCAATGATAGCAGTTCCTGCCCAGGCCAATACATGAACGCGATTGGGGAGGGAATCGAGTTTTAATCGAACTAACAATTTGAGGTGGGATGGTTTGTGTTTTTCTTCGTTCATGAAACTTTTGTTGAGTAGCAGGGGAGCCATTTCCCTTGTTCAGTAAACAAGGCAGATGATCTCAAGTGACCTCTAATTGATACCCGAAACTAACCTTAATTCCATCAGGGTATTATTCTCCAAACCCGTTATTTGTTCCTTTTCTACCAGCAGGCTTATCGTGCGGGTTAGTAAGGTATCCCATTCAG
Organism: uncultured Bacteroidia bacterium; assembly: GCA_964352745.1. GTDB lineage: Bacteria > Bacteroidota > Bacteroidia > J057 > J057 > CAYGTH01. The sequence goes on along the minus strand of CAYGTH010000166.1, from coordinate 10,299 downwards.
TGGATTCAGCATGGGCACACATTCGAGAAAGTGCAGGAACCACATATGACAAGTTGATCCCATTTTTGCTGGGATGCGGCCAGTCTTCTCCCTTAATTGCTGGCGTCAGGTAATTGAGGGCTAAGGACAAGCTCTTTTTTTCATCCGATTCAAAATGCCACATATCCATGCCTATCTTGTCTCCGACAGTAGCAATATTCGTCAGTGCTTCAAGGTTGAAACAGCTGTAAAAAAAAGATCGGGTACGCTCGATTTCATGAATTTGCCCGCCCAGCTCATTCAACTGTTGGCTAAGACTTTCCTGCGCCAATTCTACCACCTTTTTCACTAACTGGTGATTCCCCAGGTACAGCGCCAGGGATGCCACCTGAAACTTGTACCAGGAACCATGATTATTGTCCAGTTCCCATCCCTTTTTACCCAACTTACTTTCGGTCAACCATGTCAGGTACTCGGTCAACCATTGGGTCATTTTTTGCTGATGATTTGGGGTCCAGTGCTGAGACTGAGAAATGAGGTTGATAGCGTCTGGCACAAACATAACGACAGACCTGCTATCCAAAATTCCAAAGGGCATATCTCTGGGATTGCCGGGTACACTTTGGGCAAACTTCATGTGTGGATTCATTCGTGTGTCATCATCCAGAAACCATGTATGTATCATACTCGCGGCCTTCTGCGCATACCGTTCATCGCCTGAAAAAAAATAGGCAAGGCTAAGGTTTCTCACACCTTGGGTCATTCTCCCCAATCTATTTCTGTCCACAGTATCCGTTTGGGTATCGGGATTGGTCTCACCATCCTTTCTTATCCAGGGCAATCCGTCCGGAACTTTCGGATTTGGCCACCAATAGCGACTTATACTCAAATAATCGTGCTTATTTCCTGTGGGGGGATCAATGGCCTTATCCATTACCGTAGGATTTTCTATGGTAAGCAATCGATCGGCCTCCTCCAGCAGATTTTGATACGCTACTACTGTCTGCTCTGATGCGGTTCCGTCATGAATCATCTGCCTGACTTTGGCCAGGCTGATGGAATCTAATTGAATAAAAGGGGCTGAAACCCCCTCGGCGCTTAACAACAATAGCAGAGCCACTATGCACCCCAACTTTGTGACTTGTATCATAGTTCTAATGTTTACTCCTGCTAGCATATACGACAGCAGCGCCCTAAGCGCCTTCCGATTATTTCCGTTTATAATGGTCTTGCACCAGTTGTGATAAAAATACTTCTGACTTTATATGTTCAAATTCCATGGGCTTGGGCAAGTCGCCAAATAGCGGAAAACCTCCCCCTAATAAAATGGGAATTGTCGTAATCCTTAATTCGTCTATTAAATCTTCTTTCAAAAAATTCTGGACGGTTCTGCCTCCGTCAATATATAAATTGAAAAATCCTTTTTGGTGGATCTGAGCCAGGATTTCTTGTGGCGTTCCTTTTAGCAAGGTTACTTTTTCATTCAGTTTTTCTGGGACCGTCTTCAGCGAATTACTCAATACAAATACCTGCTTACTGTAGGGCCACTCCCCATCAAAATTACAGACCACATCAAAGGTTGTTCGGCCCATCACTATGGCATCGATTTCCTCCATGAGACTGAAGTATCCCATATCGACATTTTCAGGATTGGGGATCGAATCCAACCAGTCAAGCTCTCCATTTTTTCCCGCGATATATCCGTCCAGGCTTTTTGCGATGAATACGATGTTTTTTTTCTCCATGGCTTGAATATTTCTGCTACGCTTAAGTTAGGACCCTGGGTAAACCACTAAGCCCTGCATCGGCAGTAGAGTAGGTGTCTCTTGTCTCAAAATAGGGAAAATTCCTGAAGAAATAGAAGGGGAAGAAAACACTCATGGCTTAAGTCTGCACCCTAGTCGTCCAGCAATGCCCTTGCCGGCATCGCTCACCTCGCACGTGCGCTGATAGCTCACATATCAGCCTTTCTCAAGCTTTTTCTTAACCTGACAACAATCACTTGTGATACTGATTATTGTCATTTATAGCTACCCATATCCTCGGCTATTTTATGCCTTCAATAATAGCAGTTATTATCACCTTAAACCCCTCATCTATGAACTTTGATCTCACTAAGTATGGAATCGATGTAAAAGACATTCTTAGGAATTCCAGCGTCCCGGTACTGTATGAAATCGGTCTCCGAAATGAAAAAGGTACGGCGATTTCCGATACAGGTGCATTACTTGTTTATTCAGGAGAAAAGACGGGTCGTAGTCCTAAGGACAAGCGAATAGTTCGCCATCCCGATTCTGAAAAGAACATTGACTGGGGGGATATCAATATTGAACTCGACGAACATACCTTTAGTATCAATCACGAGCGGGCGATAGATTACCTGAATACCAGAGAGCGCTTGTTCGTAGTAGATGCCTTTGCAGGGTGGGACAAAAAATATCGGATCAAAGTGAGGATCGTATGTACCCGAGCGTACCATGCATTATTTATGCAGAATATGCTCATTATGCCTACAAAGGAAGAATTGGAGAATTTTGGAGAACCCGATTACGTGATCTTCAATGCAGGGGGTTTTCCAGCTAACCGGTACACGACAAAAATGACCTCCAAAACGAGCATTGATGTAAACCTGGAGAAAAAAGAGATCGTTATTCTCGGTACAGAATACGCGGGAGAGATGAAGAAAGGGATTTTCTCTATTATGAATTACCTGATGCCGCTCGAAGATGTACTCCCGATGCATTGTTCTGCAAATGTTGGCGAAGAGGGGGATGTCTCCGTTTTATTTGGCCTGTCAGGAACCGGTAAAACAACCTTGAGCGCAGATCCTAAGCGCAAACTGATAGGGGATGATGAACATTGCTGGACAGATGATGGTGTTTTCAATATTGAAGGAGGTTGTTATGCAAAAGCCATTGACCTTTCCGCTGAAAACGAACCGGATATCTATAACGCCATTCGATATGGTACAGTCCTGGAAAATGTGATGTATGACAAGCAAACCCGGGAGGTTGATTTTAGCGATACGTCCATTACGCAAAATACCCGGGTATCTTATCCGATCCATTATATTGACAATATTCAACATCCCTGTCTTGCCGGAAATGCGAACAATGTCATATTCCTGACTTGTGATGCGTTTGGAGTATTGCCGCCCATTAGCCGCCTCAGTCCCGAACAGGCAAGTTATCACTTCATCTCTGGATATACGGCCAAAGTTGCGGGTACAGAAATGGGCGTTACCGAGCCTCAGGCTACTTTCTCTGCTTGTTTTGGCGCTGCTTTTATGATGTGGCACCCTAATAAATATGCAGAATTACTGGCTGAGAAGATCAAAAAGCATAATGCTACCGCCTGGTTGGTCAATACGGGTTGGACAGGAGGTGCGCATGGAGTGGGTTCAAGGATAAAACTGAAATATACCCGGGCTATCATTGACGCGATTCAGAATAATGCTTTTGAAAATGTGGAAACGGTCATTGATCCTGAATTTGGGTTTGAAGTTCCATTAAGCTGTCCGGGCGTTCCTTCAGAACTACTCGTTCCCAAAAGCACCTGGGAAGACAAAGAAGGGTATGACCAGATTAAAGAAAAACTGGTTCAGCTGTTTCAGCATAATTTCAAGCAATTTGAAGCGAGTGTGAATCCAGAAATTGTGGCTGCCGGACCCCGGAAACGCAACCTGGTTTGATAGTCATGAATTAGGATCAGGTCATCTTTAACATTGTGAGCCCCTCCGAATGTCCGGAGTGGCTCATGCTGTGCTATAAAAGGGAAAACGATGATAGGTTAATAAGTATATCCCTGGTGAATGTCCCTTAAGTCATTGTAGATGATGAGCGAATCTGGATTCGTTCTCAACCCATGTGCCATAAGTAGTATTTTTTATTTCCCCCCCGATTTATAATGATCATTCAATCCCTCTCCCTTAAGAATCTTGGGCATACACTTTTCAATTCTTGCCACTCGGGTCTTTGGTTGTTTAGGCTGTGCAAAATGAAGAATGTACCCTCGCTGTCGGCCAGGAGTTAAGGCCATAAATGCCGTTTTGAAGGCCGGGAACTTATCCAGTTTCTCTTGCAGCTCTGTTGGCATGGCTTGGGGTGCCTTTTTGAAGTTCACTGTTAAACCGGCCTTATTCACTTCAATAGCTTCCTGTATGTATGCCTTCAGAAAAGGTTCCATTTCAGCTACCTCCTGAACATTTGTAAACGGTATTTGGCGAACTGCTTGTGAATTCTTTCCAGGTGAGACAAGTATATTGTATGGGTCCTTGAGTAGAGAACCATTAAAGAATGCAAGGGCAGCATAGCCTTTAAATGCAGTTACTATAAGAATATTCTTGTTTTGGAATGTATAACAAGGCTGAGACCACTTGAATTCTTCCTGCAGGCCGGAATCAAGGACAATTTTTCTCAATAGGGTTAACTCTTCCTGCCAGGTATTGACCTTGCAGTGGGGCGTCTGGTACAGCGAACAACGCCCACAACCATCAATTAAGTAGGTATCAACTTTGGGATTCATGCGGTTATATAAGAGATAACGTAAACAATTCCAGCTTTTGTTCTCTTCCCCTCAATTCGTTTTCGCCCATCGATTGTAGCTGGAAATGAGCATCCAAATTCATCTTTTCTACCAATTGATCTGAGACCAGGATATCTACTCCATAGCTATTGCATAAGCCCTGAATACGCGCGCTTGTATTCAATACATCTCCCGTGAAAATGATGTCCTTCTTGATCACGCCGATTTCGCCGGTCGTAACGCTGCCATAATGAAAACCAGCTTTGAAGGCAGGCACCTGCCCAAATTTGGACTCGTAGGTAGCAGCTTGGGCATGGATCGCAGCCTTCATGGCAAAAAAGCATCGGATGCAGTTATGATCCTTGGTCCCGTTTTTTAGTTTCCACGACACTACCAATTCGTCTCCCACATACTGATAAATCTCTCCGCCATATTTGATAACCGGGGCAGAGAGATCGGTATAATAGGATTTTAGCAGTTCAAAGTATCGGATATGGCCCAGTTGTTCGGCAATCGTCGTAGAAGATTTCATGTCCAGAAACATAAATATCCTTTCCTCTTCGATGGGCGTATGATACTTGCCGGTAAAGAAATTATTCAATACTTCCCAGCCCAGGTTTTCACTGACCTCTTTGTAAAACAGCGTGATCACAATCACGATCCCCATAAAAAACAGGACGCTCCAAAACGCAAAATTTGAGAAAAATATCCATATATTATCCCATAAGGCTTTGCTAACAAGGCTCGATCCGGTTCGGGTGAAATTGCCAATAAGAGAGATGAGTATGAGAAACACAATCATGAGCGCCACATAGATCAGGGTCTTATAGACGATCTTTTTTCCAAAGCTTTTGTTGAGAAAAACCTTATCCATATACAGAATCTCAAAGGCTCCAAACAGAATCCCAATAAATGCCATGAAGGTCAGGGATATGAAGATACTGACCTCGAACTCATAGGGATTTCCGGTAGAGGGGTAATACGCAATTTCTCCTAACAGGCCTTTTTCGATCAGGGAATACGCAAGCCCAAAAACAAACCAAATGACCCCAAATGGAAGGATTCTGTAAATGGATCGTTTTGTGGTGGGAGAGATCATGGGCAAGGTACGGAATTTTCTATCAGGTCGTTTGCTATCCATTCCGAAAGGAGAAGCAATTGCCCGTTCCGCAGATACATATTACGAAATGTTCTGTAATTGGACCATGACAACAGGTCGAATAAGCGGTTGTTTTTGAGAACCCACTTTCTACTGAACCCCCTCCATCACAATTCGGAATCCGTTTTTGTCGCTGGTTCCACCGTGTGAATTGCTTCCCGGCTTCCTTTTGCTTGCCCCAGAATTGTTGCGAGCACCCCCATCACAGGTTTCATCCGATATTCCGCATCATACAAAAACGGTTCATTGGGAGCAGGGAAAATCATCTGCCCATCCATCCAGCAAGATTGATCACTGATGCCCCAAAATGTGATGCCCGTACAGCCGGGATTATCGAGGCAGGTTTGTACCAATTCCCCATAGAATTCCGCCTGTGCCTGATAGGGATCATCTGCATCTCCAAACAAGCGAAGACGGGCATCTACTTCGGTTAATTCGACTACCAGTCCCAGGTCAGTGAATCGCTTGATATATACCCGCAAGGCTTCAATGGAAGGAATCGTAAATAAGATATGAGATTGCAGCCCGACTCCGTGAATGGGAACACCATCTGCTTGTAATTGCTTCACAAGCTGATAAAACCCTTCAGCCCGTTTGTCCTGATAATTGAAGAGGAGTTCATTAAGAACCAGTTGCAGGTCAGGATCAGTTTCATGGGCGAGTCGAAAGGCATCTGCTATATAGGACGCTCCCAGGTATTTGAGATATACATTCTCCTCCAGCTCTCCATCTCCCAGGATTTCGAGAGGTTCATTGACCACATCCCATTGTGGGATTTTGCCTTTATAATGGCTGAGAACCGTTTTGATATGGGTATCTACCAGATTTTTCAAGATGGAGCTCCTTTCTCCTTCCGGAAAATCTGCGAGATAGGCATCGAGATCGGGCGCCTTAAACATCGCTGAGAGTTTCCCCCATACCAGCGTATGCCCACGCACCCGGATACCATTTCGCAGGGCATATTCCACAATTGAATCTGCCGTCGAAAAATCGTAAGTGCCCACTTGTTCATTTTCAAACAGGTGTCCCAACTTCAAATCTACCTCTGGTGTCAGGGAATTGAATGAATTGAGCAATTCGGGTCGGTACAGATTATCTGAATGCGCGGCTGCTCCGATATAGATACCGGCTTCCGTTGCGGCTTCGCGGATCGAAATGCCTTCCCATTGAGCTTGTTGGGAGAGATACGGCCGATCATAGGTACGAGGACTAAGGAAATAAACGGCTGTTAGGGTGAGAAGCAGTATCAGACTGCCCAGGGTGATGAGGCCGATTTTTCGAAATCGCTTGAAAAACAAGGCAAGAATTGCCAGAAATAGCAGGATTGCGATTAAGGTACCGCCGATTTGGATGAGGGTAATAAAAAATTCCATGTGAGAAGTAGATGCGAAATACTGAATATGGGTAAATCCCTTTTGTTCCTATGCACAAAATATAAGTATTTGCGGCCATGATCTCCAACTCCTCTGCTGATTCTGCTGTTTACGATGTCATCATAGCGGGCGCGGGCCCCGGCGGCGCAGCCTGTGCACTGAGCCTGGCCGGTTCAGGCCTGAAAGTTGCCCTGCTGGACAAAGCCAAATTCCCGCGCGACAAAATATGCGGCGATGCCCTGAGCGGCAAAGTCGTTAGTGTGTTGAAATACACTTCGCCGGAAGCACTCGCTGCCCTCCGTGCGCTACCGCCCAAATTGGGCTCCTGGGGCATACGATTTGTTGCACCGGATGGTGAGGTGCTGGATATTCCCTTCAAAAGCGATGTCGATCCGAGTTCGGAAGATGCCCCCGGGTATATCGCCACGCGCATGGATTTCGATGATTTCCTGATGAGGCAGGCAGCAGCGGTAGCAGAAGTGGAGTTGATGGAGAATACGGCGGTAACTTCTGTGGAGGTTTTGTCCGACCGGGTGCAAGTAACATGTGGAGAAAAACAGCTGGAAGCCAAGGTCCTTATCGGGGCAGATGGGGCGCATTCGGTTGTTGCGAAACAGTTATCTGACATTCGGGTGGAGAAGGATCATTACAGTGCGGGGATCCGCGCCTATTATCGGGGCGTTACGGATTTTCACCAACATAATTTTGTTGAGCTTCATTACCTCAAAAGCCTCCTGCCGGGATACTTCTGGGTATTTCCGCTTCCTAATGGCATGGCCAATGTCGGCCTGGGCATGCTTTCCCGCGACGTCAGCAAGCACAAAGTCAACCTCAAGGAGCAGCTTGTGGACATTATCGCCAATCATCCCCAGGTAGCACCGCGTTTTGCGAATGCGGAACTGGCAGGCAAAATTCAGGGCTTTGGCTTGCCCCTGGGTTCCAAAAAACGCCAAATTTCGGGCGAACGATTTATGCTCATTGGCGATGCGGCTTCGCTAATCGATCCTTTTTCGGGCGAAGGCATTGGAAATGCCATGGTATCAGGACGTGTCGCCGCACAGCAAATTATCAAGAGTTTTGAGCAGGACGATTTTTCAGCCGAAACCCTGATGGCCTATGACAAGGAAGTGTATCGTAAACTCTGGGCCGAACTTCGCCTGAGCCACAACATGCAAAAACTCGTCAATTACCCCTGGCTCTTCAACTTTGTCGTCCGGAAAGCCAACCGCAACGAAGCCATTCGCACCATGATGACCATGATGTTTGAAAATCTCGATATCCGCAAAGAACTCAGTCGTCCTTCTTTTTATTGGAAACTGATAAGAGGGTAGGGAGATAAAAAATAACCCGAAGGGTCATCCCGAGCGGAGTCGAGGGACCTCATTTGTAATTACGTTGTATTTGTTCTCTCGCTCCTCCAGCACTAAGCAGACTCGGTAGCTTCAGTCAATAGGAAAACTGCGAGGAAATAAGGCCCCTCCCCTCGCAAAACCTCGGATTCGGGGTGGCCATAGAGGTGTGGATTTCGACCGCTCGATCTGACGAGGCGGGAGAGATTAGTTTCCCAAACTCCCCCTTTCACCCTGCGTCAGGCTGAGCGGAGCCGAAGCCCAAAGCTGTTACATAGAACCAGCAGGATCGATGCTTTTTTCAAAATTCCCTTTTCACTTTATCTAATAGGTCCTCATTTCTCCCTACCTTTATCCCAGGTGAAAAACCTTTTCCTACATATCGGTACTCCCATTTTCATTGGCGGAATGTTACTGACAGCTAGCCTGTTTCTCTTTTCACCCGGCAAATTCCCCGCTGATGACGGCTTTTTCTATCTGCAAATCGCGCACAACATCGCTTCCGGAAATGGCATTACTTTTCACGAAATCAGTGATACAAATGGCTTTCATCCCCTTTGGCAAGCCATCTGTGCGGCATTGGCCTTTCTCGTTCCCGGCGCAAAAGGGAATTTGATCTATGCCGTGTGGGCAGTACAGATTTTGCTCTTCTGGGGAGCGATAAATCTCTTTAAGAACCTACAGCAAAAATCGCATGAATTTATAGTTGCAGGAGCCGCTTTTCTTGCATTAATATTTTTAGGAATGGGTACCCTTTATCTGACTGAGGCATTCCTGAGCCTGTTTCTGTTGGCGCGCATGATTCATTATATGGAACAGGCAAAAGCCGGGCCTCGGCCATTTTTTCAAGTCGGTGTATGGGCTGGCTTACTCCTGCTTTCCCGGCTCGATATGGTATTTGTAATTGCCGCATTAAGCCTGACCTTTTTTCTATCTAAGCGATCCTTTCGCCCCTTATCCATCGCAGCCTATCTCGCTGGTGGCAGTGTGTTAGTTACGCCCTATTTGACCTGGAACTACCTGACTTTCGGACACTTGCTCCCCATTAGTGGGGTGATCAAAAGTTCCTTTCCGGTCATGCAGACAAGTGGCCCGGGCGGACTGGCTATGGGGCTGGGAATACTGTGCCTTGGATATTTGGCTTTTCTCATACTTAGCCCCAAACAGAAAGGATATTCCTGGCGAATTGCCTTATGCGTCGGTAGTCTGATTCACTTATTATACATCTCCCTGTTTCAAGGAGCAACTGCTCAATGGTATTGGGTTTCGCAGTACCTCGTAGTGGCCTTGTTGATTACAGAGCTTGGGGCTTATTTGTTTGAAAAATGGATAGATCGCTTCATTCCTTCCAATACCTGGAGAATGGGGCTGGTGGTCCTGCTGATTGTCCCGGTAATCGCAATGTCCTGGCTCAAACTCCGCTATGAGTTCAGCTTGTCGGGCGTAAAAAGCCTGCAAGCGCAACTCGTCGATCCGGTAGAAAGCTTTGCCAAAGAACTGAATAAACGCCTCCCCGCCGGCACACCGATTTTGGTGTATGATACCCCTGGCAAACTCGCCTGGTACAGCGACCTGCGAATCATTCCAACGGATGGTTTGGTGAATGACTATGCCTATGAAGAAGCGCTCTCAACCACGGGGATTCAGGCATTTATGCAGGAATATGAGATTCGGTATCTCCTGACGCCCTGGCAAAAAAGTGGCCCATTTTCCTATCATCGTGGCAATTTGGAAGTCATTAAAACCGATTCTCTGGCTGCCGACATTCGGGTGTTTTCACCTTTGAGTCAAACCGATGCAGGGGGCTTTTCCCTCTCAGCCGAACAAGCCATCTGGCAAGCCCTCAGCCCATTAGCGACCTGGCATAGGGATTATGATCAGGTGGTTCTGTGGGAGATTTCGGGAGATCGGGAGT
>CAYGTH010000165.1:0-13787 GCA_964352745.1 uncultured Bacteroidia bacterium | reverse complement strand
CTCGATCAGCGAAATGAAAAATTACAGGAATGATAGATGGTCAATAGTTCCATCAGACCTTGGAGCCCTCTATTATTTAAACGTATACTTAGCCACTATTCGAACAAATGGCCCTTTAGCTGGTCAATCCTAATTCTTCAGAATTAGCGCTTCATTTACCCAAAGCTAGCCCCAAAAGCCTTTTGAAGGACCTTAATCGCTTCTTCTTTTTTTCCAGCGTTCAATGCAACATTCGCTTGCTGGAGTTGCTCATTCAGTTTTTGGAGCCGCTCAGCCAGTACTTTTCGCTGCTTGTGGGTCATTTTGCTGAACAGATCATTGTTAGGTACGAGTGGGAGGTAGATCCCTTTCAAGGTTGAGTTCCAACTGATCATAGCTTGTAACACCCGTTGAAGGGCTAATAGATCGTTTCCTGGCTGCTCCTGGAAATACTGACATACAGCAATGGTCAGCGCTATACCAGTAGGACGCTGGTTGCCTTTTGCCGAAAACCGCAGGTCTTTCCATCGCTTGAGGTAAGCGATCAGGCGCCTGCACTGAGCAGCCTGTTCTCCTGCTCCCATCCGTTTTTCGATCCATTTTCTCAGGCCGAGTGGGTCTGCAGCTTCCCAGTACCGCAAGGAGGTTTGGGAATTGGGTTTCCCCCATGCCAGGTAATACCGATCATAGGGCTCTCGACCATACACGGCCAGGTCCACATGGTAGAGAGGATCCGTTTTTCGCTTTTGTGGGTACAGAACCCGGATACAGGGTAGTTTGTATGTTACCTGCCGATAGTAATTGCGGTTGAGGGCCTCATATACCCAACGCTTGATAAGTACCGGATCGGAGTAGTCTGTCCGGTTGATAGTAAATCGCAGCCCGACATCAATGTCAAAAGACTCTCCCGGCAGAGGCCGTATCCCTGTATTCATGGCATAACTCCCCTGATGAAAGAGCTGAAAGCCCGGGGCTTTTGTTGGAAATAGCGTAAATATTTTCTGGAGGCCCGCCCGCAGATCCCGTTTCAGGATATCCCGCTTTTGGGCGAGGGTCGCTTTTTCGGCGCGGGTGAGGCGGAGTTCCCGGTGGAAACGGAGGAAATGGGGTTGGAGGGGGGATCCGGGCATGGAGATATTGGGTCGCGGCATTCGGTGGGAGGGCCCTGGTACAAATACGCATATTTTGGTTTTTCTACAAATGTGGCGAGGGGATATATACCCCTTGCAATGGAAAGCCCCGATTCATTCTTTTCGACATGCATGCCAGCTGCATCGCGCGCGGGTGCGGCAGCGCAGGCTTGCGGCGCGGAGCACCGGCGCGCTACAGTCCAAGGCAGTACGCTGCCTTTAGGGCGAATGCGTGCGCAGGGTCCGCTTCGCAGTATAACGGAGAAGTGGGACCGAGCATGCATTCGCCCCAAGACAATATGTGGGAACATTGGACGATATAGCAGCTTTGCCGAATCTGTTATACCTAAAATCCGAATCTGTAGGGTGCTGAATTACAATAAGGTATAATTCCTAGCATAAAGTGATTTATGCCCATTTGTCGAAATCATTTTATCGTCCGTAGTGTTAATCGATCAATCAGCCTTAACAAATCGTTTACCCATCCGACGGCCAGCGCGTTCAATCCATATCCAATAGGTTCCATCTGTCAGATCTCGGATATCCAATTGGATCCGAAACCGATCGCCGGCACTTTCAGGCTGAATCATTGTTCGTCGAAGCGCTAGTCCACGCAAGTCGTAAATCCATAATTCAAAAGCCCTATTTCCAGCCATAGGCCCCTCAACCTGTAGGTACTCCCCGGCGGGATTCGGGAACAGGCGATACCCTGCCAGGTTAAGGGCTTTCTGGCCTGCCTGCCAAGGGGTGATCTTCGATTATTATGAATGAAAGCCAAAGGTTTCCCACAAGGTGGGTCGGCCCAGAAGCCCCCATTGTACAATCAAGAATCAGCAGCACTTACGGGATCTTCAACGGTGGGTTGGCTGGGATTTAAATAGGGACACATAACTTAACAGACAATCCAATGTCAGAATCGAAGCAGGGCAGATAGATTGGGGAGGGAAGGGGAAATAACTCCATTTTTCAGAGCTGAAGCAGCTTGTCATAGACCCTCTTTTCTTTCATACGCTGTACAAAATCTTTGTATTCCCAGCCAGAAAAACGATACAGAAAAACCTCATACGGTTCTTCCTCTCCCAAATTAACTCCATACGGGTAATCCGAGCAATTGCTTTTGGCCACCCACAACTCAAAAGAGTCTTTCCGAACGGTGGCTACCGAAACATCATCGCTGTAGTGATCATAGGTAACCTCCACACATTGATCTTTCATGCGGCAGTGTATAGAATCTCCAATCATTTCATAGCTTCCGATTCGATAAGCAATCGGATTTCCCACACACGAAAATACAAAGATTACTCGTCCGTCTTTTCGGAAAGCAAAATCCCCTCCGCAGCAATCACATTCATTATTGATATTGCAGGCTTCATAGGTTTCATTGAAGCGATAGAGGATATCATCATGAAACCAGTTGCCTATTTCAGAACCCCCATCCCCAATACTCTCTCCTGTGCTTTCTGCGGCTGGCTCCAGGCCTATATAGGATCGAATCTCGGGGTTCGCAATGGTAACAATCACTGTAATGATTGCTATCAATAAGGCAATTACTTCTATGGTCCGGGTTCTTGTCATGTTACACGTATCTATCTCAAAAGCGTCACTGCGCTTCAATATAAACCACACTTCCTATTTGGCGCAATTCTATCCTTAGATTTAGCAGCGGTAATTCTTCGTCAGGCTTGATTTTCCTCTAATACCCAATATTCATTGAACCAATCTGCATTCAGGCGAACGGCCACGAGCTGATTCGGTATTGGTAAGTCCATTTTGGTATGATACCATTGGAGCTCTTCGGTTTCCACAGTTTCCAGCAGGACCTGATCGTGCATAATCTCGCCTCCCACTTGCCGAATATCCAAGATCCGCCCAATGGTATATTCTTCTGCCCAGATCAATTCGCGAAAAATGTCAGCCCCGAATCGATCTACTTGCTGCTGAGCAGGAAATATCTGATGCAAATCCTGCCAGCTGAGGGACTCACATACCGCAATTTTTCGGATAATTGCATCTGTTAATATCTGGTGAATATCCGAATAAGCAGACCTCTGTTGCCGACTTCGGAATACCTCTAATAAATGTTGACGAATTTGTTGCAGATACGTCAGGGGCAGATCAGAGGCCTCGTCTTGAGTTCCTTGGACCTCATCGAGTCGATAGACCCCATTCCTTATTTGCACAATTTGCTGCGGGACTGCATGTAGTTTCAAATGTTCGATGTCAGCCCACAAGTTCTGAAATGCATCCGGATCTTCCATTCGGGTAATCAGCATCCCCATTTCTACATTATTCACCTGGCTATAGCCATACAGGTTCATCGAGGTGATAATGGCCTTGTTCTCGTTGAGGTAGCACTTAGCGTGCAGGTTCTCTTTCTGATAAAGCGTCAAGGCCCCTACTTCTGCCATCCAGGCCATTTCCCGACCTTTTAACTCGGGCCTTCCGTAAATGATACTGATTTCTGATACTTTACCCGATTGACTGAGTGTTTTCAGTCGCTCCTGAATTTGTACATTCACCTGAAGCGAAAAGCTTACTAGCACAACCCGTTCACGCGCTTCGCGCAGCAGTTGCATCAATTCGCTGGAAATACGGGCAGTATCAAGATAGGTGGCCATGGGTGTTAAGGGATGAAATCATATTATCCTGCAGCTATTCAAGTCAGGCTTCCAGAACCGGCCTGCTCATGGAGGTCTTTCCATTTGAAGCCTGGCCAGTACGGTGGCAGTATTTTTCCGGATAATCAGCGTTTTTATACCTGGACCAACTCTTGTAGGCATCGGCGGCCATGGGGCGTTTCGGGTTGAAGGGAATTTCTACCCCCGTTCGGATGCAATATCCTGTCCCCCCTGTTGCTTTAGGGCGCTGAGGGGTGCGTGGGCCTGTATTTGATGCTTTCCGTTTTCCCATAAACTCGTTCAATAAATCCACCATTATCTCCGAGTGGGTGTACTGTCTTTGCAAGCCAAAAGTCTTTTTTTCAAAGACCGGTCGCTTTTCAAACAGGGAATCACAGCCTTCTATGACATCTTGAAAATAGTGATATGCTTCTTCGTCTAATGAAGCACCCGTAACAAATTGGCCCAGCACCGATGGCGTTTTTGTCAGAATCCCAAATTCAATATTGTTGACGATTGAATGTTCGTATAAATTCATAGAAGTCAGCAGCGATTCTTTCTCGTTGGCATAATACTTCGCATGAAGTCGCTGTTTGTACTTTATTACCACATTCGGGAATTCCTTAAAAAAGGCCAAGTCATCCAGATTGATGCTACGACCCGGATCATCCGGATTCTTCCCAAAAACAATTACCAGTTCCAAATCGGGATTGTCCGATTTTCGCTTAAGTTGGTCTCTCAATCGCTCCGTCAGTTTAATAAAGGGAGAAATGAGGATCAGGGTTCCTTCGGCCCTATCAATGATGGATTCAAGCGCCGTACTGATTGCGGTTTCTTTGAGGAATTGAGCCATAAGCTAAGAGTTTTGAGTTAAGAAGTTAATCTATGCAGTTACGAATTCAGAAAAACTATCCATCCCCTCTTTCTCATCCATCCAACTTCTCCACCTCGACAATCCCAGGAATATTCTCAATGAAATCCTGCACCAGCCGGAGATTCTGGTGTATCAAAAATATTTGCTGCGAAAATAACTCCAAATCCTGATCCAACATTTGTAACAGTTCCTGTATGTATTGATGAATGGTTTCGGCAGGTTTCAATGTGAATTGTTGTCTGCTAAATATTAGTGGTTCGTGATGGGCGATACGGTTTCGGAACAAACGAATATCCTCTAGCCTACGGGAAATTTTCTTCATCGTCATCGTTCTGGGGCGATTGATAAATACTTGAACTTGTCTTCCCCTTATTGCGACCAAAGACTCTCGGCGAAATAGCGAAGTCCAGAATGCAAATTTCGTATTCGCAATGAACAGATCTGTAGACAGGGGCAATGATTGTTGCTGGACCATCGGCAATTGCTGATTGAAATGCCGATCTACCATCAACACTTGTTCGACTCTGTTCAGTGATTTAAAGGTGCCGTTTTTAAACAAGTTGTGTCGTATGTCTCTTCTTAAATCTGCTCTGATTTTTTTCCAAATATTTCTATCCACATTCTCAAGTTCCCTAAGCGTCCCACTAAGTGGATGTTGATACTTATTTACTTCATCAAGTGTATGATGCTCACCCAATTTACTTTTGACCTGATCGATATGGTTCAGCAAAATTTGTCTCAAATCAGTAAACCAAAATTCCCGATTTTGAAAATGTGCTTGGAAGAACTGATCTGTTGCATTCCGTAAAGCAATTTCAAAAATCGAGAGTAATGGCAAAAATGAAGCTCCCATTCTGATGTTGAGTTGGTATAAATCCATGGCACGCCCTAAGTCGCCCTTACATACTTTCACATAGGGTTTAAAGCGTGGCTGAGATAGAAACTCATCAATAATTTTGGGATGATTGATCATTGTCTTATTTTTGATGTGTTACTGGTGGTTCCTCCTCTCTTTGATGAAACCACTAATAAGATGAAGTACACAGTACTATTTGGGAGGCTTCGGCCTCCCTTCTTTTTTGAACCGGCTTTATATATTAGTGATGGTCTTATTCTATTGTTTGATTGCATTACCAATATATACAACCGATTTTTGAGTCTCTCGTGGAGCAATGAAAACTAATCCTCCTCTACCAATCCCGCCTCCACTGCAATATCCTTTGTGAGTTTGCTAAATGGTCTTTTACTGAAGTCTTTTTCCTCGTAAAAATTGCCAAATGCAAAATAATAGAGCTCTGCCTTTGAGGTTCCCAAATTGGGATAGGTTTGGGCTAACATGCTCAAATAGTCTTCGCTGAAGATGTCGCGCTTCATCAGAATATCCTGAACGAGGTCTTGATGATACTGATAAATGGTGTCAAGCTGGAAAAATCCAAACGTGTTCTGTACGCGCTGGTAGGTTTCCGGATTATGGCTTTGCGAAGGTTTAATTCCAATGGTAAAGTCTTTTGTCAAGCCTGCAAGGCCCTCATAGGTCTCAGGCACATAAGTAAAATGATATTGGCTCACGACCTCATCCTGATAAGGGTGTACATGTTGATCGAGATTCAAATTCCTGCTACCCTTGATCGTGCTATTGCAAATATGGCAGCTCGGAATAAGATTGAAAAAGGATAGTGCTAATAGCGGGTATTTGCTTTGGGGGAAGAAGTGGTCAAGTTCTGGTCGGGTAATTAGTCTGGAGTTACGTCTGATAGCTGTCAAGGTATAAACCCGATTACAGTATGGACAAGTGTTGACATCTAGCATTTGCGCCAGGCCATACGCATTGTATGGTGTTCTCTTCTCAGTAAAATACTTGTATTTGAATACTTTTTTGGCGAGGGTCTCACCAGCCTGATCATCGCCATTGCTTACTTGGATTTCCTTATATTCACTATCCAAGTCCATTAATACATCAGGCGTGCCAATAATAATAGCTTTGAGGTATTGTTCTATGAACAGACGATAAGGGGAAGTTTCCAGATTTTGAATTCTTCGATTTATTGTTGAACAGATCTTTCTGTAGTGCTCATCAGCCAGCCTATTAAACCTGCCCTTATTTCCAGATATCAAACTAATCATCCGAATTTATTTGGTTATTTTTTGCCGCCAACATTATCTGCAACTTTTTCTTCAGCAATGGTTCATCGATTACCTTATCGATCATTTGTTCATAATCTTCCCAGGCTTCCCGATCCTCCTCACTATTAAGCCATTGAATCAGATCGTCGATTTTTGCCTTCGCGAATTCACCCACAAATCCTTTATCCATGAAAAATGATTGAGTCATAATATGGTGAATATTTGCTGCAAAGGATCGATCGGGCATTTGTTTTTTTGACAAGACTTGAGTGTTTCTGCTAGATGTATCCTGCTGGAGATAGATCACATGGTTGTTAGGAATATCGGATAAAGAAATCGGCGAGTGTGTGGTGAAAATTAATTGAATTTGTGGCTGGCTACCTTCGCCAAAGCCGAAAATTATCGGCAACCATTCGATTAATGTTTTCACATATTCTTGTTGCCATCGGATGTGAAAGCCCAATTCCCCCTCATCGATCAGGATGTAGAGGGTGTGGGGATAGTCATAATTTTGAGGGTCTTTTGCTAGCCAGGCATCAATTAGCTGCCTTCCGAAATGCAATCGAGAGAACAGGTCCAGATACGCCTTCTCACCGGAACTCATATTTCGCCAATCAAAATCGATAAAACCGACCGCCGGAGCACCAGCCAATAAAGGATCAATTGCCTTAAGGAATCCTAGATAATCAAGCAAATGCTGCTTTGCGTCAGCTAATCCGATTTCGAAGGATATTACTGACCCCATATCATTTATTTGATGCTCAGCTAATGAATTTATAGTTGATCGGACCCGCTCAATCCATTCAATAATTTGCGAAACGCGTTCCTCATTCAAAAGATTTTGACTTCGTAATAGGGTCTGTAATTTTTGATCCGGATCACACGCAAGAAACTCATCTTGTCCCATTGAAACGTTATAATTTCTAGCCCTTTCCAAATCTAAATGCTGGCCTGTACGATCAATATTGTGAAATATACAGTAAGATACCTCTCGCAGAAATCTCAAAAATAGTCTTTGTCTAATATCCTCAATCGTCCTTTGCACAGAGGGTTTATGCAGAGATCGCATGCCGCCATTCAGAGATTTTATGGTATCGTCAAAAAATGTTTGAAAATTGCCTGGAAAATTGGTTTTGTTATTCGGAATGTTTAGTTGAATTAATCTGACAGAAACCGCTGAAGGTGCGTTAATCTTTGTCTCAATTTCGGATCTTCCGGTTATCGTCTGCAAGAAATTAATCTGCCGAAAAACATTCTGGAATTTATGGAATTCAATAGGGTTAAAACTTTCTGTTACCCTTGCGTTTCGATGTACTTCTGAATCCGCAGTAACCAGATAATCTGTGGAGACATCTACACCGGTAGAACCAGAACTCTCTTGTGGATAATGACTTAAATCCAGAATGGGGGAATAATATATGGTACAAATATACTCCCGAGCCTCCTCTTTTTTCACCGCTTTTGTAATGGGTTCATTTGGGATATCCCATTGTTGATCAAAGACTGCCCGGTAAGCATGTATTGAAGCACCTAAGTCGTTTTTTATCTTTTGATCATTTAGTTCATAACCAAGATTTGCGTAAATTTCATATCCCATTTGAGTTTCAAATACGGCGAGAAACTGGGTATTCTGATAGGGCCATAAAGCGTTATTTAACATCCCCCTCAGAAATTCAATAAGGATCGATTTGCCAGATCCATTTTCCCCCACTATCGCGGTAACATTTCCTAAAGCCTGAGCACCTGAATCCGGGATTTGGAAAAAGTCCGGGATATAATTTTCATTTTCTGCCCAACGGAGCACGACTTTCTCTTCCTCCGGAGAGGTTTCCATCCAAAAATGCTTCTTCCCCCCAAAGTTAAAGCCCTGGTTGTGGATACATTTATACTCCCGAATCCAAACGTAAGATAGTATCATGAGCCCAATGCCTCAATTATGTTTTTCTATCAAAAAATATGCTTCCCAATGGTCAATGAAGTCAGCGAGTTTTATTACCTAAAAATGCAGTATTGACAATAATATAGCGCGGTGCCTAAGCCAATTAATAAGACAAAACAAAGAAACCACAACCGCCGGATTTTTCTACGCTGCAATCGTATTTGTTCAGCCTGCGACTTAACGTTGATAATCTCGTTATAGCCTTGGAGACATCCCATCGTATATTCATATGCACGATGTCGGTATGCCGTTAATGTCTCACCTTCAAAGGGAATTAGCAATTGGAATTTAGTAATGAGCTCTTCCATCTCAACTAAGAATTATTTGATATTTCTATTTGTATACACACAGTAAGATTAAGACATGCAAGCTGAGCCTACCAGATATATTCAAGCTCGAAAATCCTGACAACTTTCTATTATCCCTCTACCCCTCCCGGTATTTCTTAAAATTCTCAGCCTGCTCAAAAATCTCCTGGTACACTTCATCGCGATCTACAGGGGGATAATCGTTGTCGGCGAGGAGAATGATCAAGTCGACTTTTAGCTCGGCTTTAATATCCTCCCGCTTACTCCAGTCCGTGTATTTGGCTTTGTCGTCGACTACGGTTTTGACTTCCTTGGCCAGGAGGACGAGCTGATCTTCGGGATATTCGAAGTCGTACTTGCGCGCCAGGGATTTGAGGATGTCGTAGAAGGCTTTCTCCTCGAAGTCAATGCCCATCTCGTGGAAGGATTCTTTTTCTTCTCGGAGGGCATGATACAGCTCGATGATCTCGTCGGTGAATTCCTCCAGCACTTCGGAACGAAGGACATCCTGCTCGGAACGTTCATTGTATCTTTCTACCAGCGCCTTGAATTTCCGGGAGAAGTCTATGCCTTGTATGCGGTTAATCCGTTTGAAGTCTTCGATGGCTTTTGCCAGTAGTTTCTGGAGGAGCTTGATCTTGGTGTTGGGCAGCTTGATTTTCTGAATTTTGGCGAGGTAGTCTTCGGAAAACAGATCGACTTCTGAGGAATCCGCTTCCCCGAGCTTGAAGATTTCCTCTACCCCATCGCTTTCGAGCGCATCCTGGATCAATTGCCGCACCCGTGCGTTCATCTGGGCTGTGTCGGGCGCTTCGCCCTTGGTGAGCTTGAAGACGATGGACCGAACGGCCAGATAAAAGTGGATGTGATCGCGTTCAGGCTGACTGAAGTCTCCGCTGCCCGCACAGATGTCATAGGCCGCTTTAAGGCGCTTAACCAGAAACATAAATCGTTTCTCCAGACCCTGGGTGAGCTGAACAAATTCAGCGGCCATATTGAGCGCATGCAACTGCTCCAGCGGGGAACCCTGGAAATAGGGCGTAGTATCAAATTTGTGAAAAATCTTAGCCAGCAGGTCCAGGTGATCCTTGACCACCACGATCGATTGCTGGATGTCTTCAAAATTGTCCTTGTCGAGCTTGTTGAATTGGGCGAGAGCGAGGTTCATCTGCTTTTTGATGCCGATGTAGTCCACTATCAGTCCTTTTTCCTTGCCCTGAAACGTGCGGTTGACACGGGAGATCGTTTGGATGAGCGTATGGCGACTGATGGGCTTGTCGATATACATCGTATCCAGGAAGGGTATGTCGAAGCCTGTGAGCCACATATCCACCACGATGGCAATCTTGAAATTGGACTTGGCGTTTTTGAACTGCCGGTCCAATTCTTTCCGGTAGTCTTTGGTTCCAAGCATTTGATAGAGTTCCGGCGAATCATCCTTACCACGGGTCATGATCATTTTGATCCGCTCGATGGGCTTAATTTCCTTTCTCTCTTGTTCGGTCAGATTAGCGCCCTCTTCGCAGGCTTTGACTTCGGCCCATTCCGGACGCAGAACGATGATCTCCTTGTACACCTCATAGGCAATCGGACGGCTGCTACATACAAACATAGCTTTGCCCTTTACGGTGGCGCCTTCGGAAACCCGGTTTTCATAATGCCGCACAAAATCT
The DNA here is from genome assembly GCA_964352745.1 of uncultured Bacteroidia bacterium. Lineage (GTDB taxonomy): Bacteria > Bacteroidota > Bacteroidia > J057 > J057 > CAYGTH01. The sequence goes on along the minus strand of CAYGTH010000165.1, from coordinate 3,142 downwards.
TCTGCAACGGCCCTGAGCCGGTCGGGATCTCCCAGAATAAGCCCCATCCGGGCCATGACCTTTTTGCTTTCCTCGATCTGGTATTCATTCGTTCCCTCGACCGCGCAACGTTCGTAGTAATCTTCGATCTGCTGAAGCTTGGAATTTTTCAGCAAGACTTTGGCGGCCCGGCCTTCATAGACGATCCGGACCGTGATCTCATCTTTGACCGATTCGTTCATCGTATAGGCGTCTACCACAGGACCAAACACGTCGAAGGTTGCGTCGATGGGCGTACCCGTAAAGCCGACGTAGGTAGCGTTGGGAAGGGAGTCGTGGAGGTATTTGGCAAAGCCATAGGTCCGGGTAAGGCCTTCATCGGTCACCCGCACTTTCTGATCGAGATTGATTTGGCTCCGGTGCGCTTCGTCGGAGATGCAAATTACATTGCTGCGCTCGGTCAGGAGCTGGGTATCTTCGGTGAATTTGTGGATGGTCGTGAGGAATACCCCGCCACTGTTCCGGCCTCGCAGCAATTCCCGTAAATCCGCCCGGCTGCCTACACTGACTACCGATTGGTCGCCGATGTAGCCCTTGGCATTCCCGAACTGCTCGGATAGCTGGTCGTCGAGGTCGGTACGATCCGTGATGAGCACAATGGTAGGGCTGCCAAAATACACGCTTTTCATCAGCAAACGGGTCAGGAAAAGCATGGTAAAACTCTTGCCGCAGCCCGTAGCGCCGAAATAGGTGCCGCCCTTTCCGTCTCCGTTAGGTTTTTGATGGGCTTTTATGTTTTCAAATAGCTTTCGGGCGGCATAGTACTGCGGATATCGGCAGACGATCTTCATTTCCTGCCGGGAGATATCGGGCAGGTAGATGAAGTTATGGATGATGTCCCGCAGGCGTTTCTTGTTGAACATCCCCTGGATCAAGGTGTAGAGGGACTCAATCCCGTCCACGTCTTTGGCCAGGCCCGCCACCCTGCGCCAGGCATAGAAAAATTCGTAGTCCGCAAAAAAGGAACCGGCCTTATTATTAACCCCGTCGCTGATAACACAGAAGGCGTTGTATTTAAACAGCTCCGGAATGTCGCGCCGGTAGCGGACCGTCAACTGAATAAAGGCATCGTGGATGGTGGCTTCTTCACGAATGGCGCTTTTGAACTCAAACACCACCAGGGGCAGGCCATTGATATAGAGGATACCGTCGGGGATGCGCTTGTTTTCAAAACCCTGAATCTCCAGCTGGTTGACGATCTTGTACAGGTTGTTGTCTGGCTGTTCATAGGAATGGCCAGCTTCGGCAACAACATGCGGCAACTGCTCAGGATCAGGCTGATGGGTAGCGCCCAGTCCCCGATAGTCCAGGAGCTGTATGAAGAGGTCCTTTTGGCTGCGATCTTCCCGTTTGAGGATGAGGCCATCTATGACCAGCTTCATAATGGCCTTGTTGCTCTCGTAGAGGTCAGAAGCCGGATATTTTTTCAGTTCCCGGATGATGCTATCGATTTCCGTATCGGTGATGCCTTCGGCCTGGTACTGCTGCTGCAAAAAAGCCCGCAGGTCCGCTTCGATCAACACTTCTTCCGGTGCGCGCGTGATTGTTCCCCCCAGCACATGGGGATAGCCTTCCTGCCCTAGCAGGTCGATAATGGCTTGTTCCAATTGTGCTTCGGTGAATTTTTGGCTCATTGCAGTTTCTTTCGGGCGATCCGCTCGCGGGCTTCGATGAGGGCCTGGTGGATTTTTGCTTCCAATATATTCTTGGGAGGCAACTCCGTCCAGTATTCGGCAACCATGATGCCATCTTTGTGCATTTCCAGGAGTTCGATCTGCTCAGAACTGGCTTCTGCACAGAGGATCAGTCCGATGGGAAACTCTTCCCTTTCCTGTTTGTCGTGTTTATTTAGCCACTTGAGATACAATTCCATTTGTCCTTTGTATGCAGCCTTGAACTTGCCGATTTTGAGTTCTATCGCAACCAGTCGCCGGAGCTTTCGATGGTAAAACAAGAGGTCGAGATAAAAATCTTCGCCATCGATGATCATGCGCTTCTGTCTTTCTACAAAAGTAAAGCCGCCCCCTAACTCAAGGATAAACAATTCCAGCTCTTTGAGAATCGCCGCCTCCAGGTCGTTTTCCAGATACCCTTCCTGCAAGCCGAGAAAGTCCAGGAAATAAGGGTCCTTGAAGGAATGTTGCATGTCGGGTGTTACAGCAGGTAACTTCGCATTCGCGATCTCACTGCGTTCATATACTTTTTGGGCGATTTGTTTGCGGGTATGGCGAACACTCCATTGTTCTTTGGCTATTTTTTGGATATAGTAAGTTCGTTGAGCTTCATTTTTCAAAGGCAACAATGCGATAATATGTGTCCAGGTCAATTGTCGTGTCAGTGAAACGACAATCTCCTGATCAGGATACAAATCCGCAAATTGCATCATTCGTCGCAGGTTTTTCGCCTTAAAACTCCTGCCAAATCGCTGCTCCAATTGTGACGACAGCGTCGTCACAATTTCCTTCCCGTATTTTGCCCGTTGATGGCCCAGGATCTCCTCATTGATGCGTTTCCCCACCTGCCAAAACACCAGCGTCATAACACTATTGACCTGCAAAGCCAGTTGGTGTTTCCCTTGTTCGATAAGAGAGGAGATTTCCTCGTATAATTGTGTTTCGGTGTGCTTCATCTTATTGAGTAAATCAGCTTTTGGCTACCTGTTCGACCTGCCTATACCACCAAATGGACTCTTTATAAGGCTCCAATTCCGGAATGTGGCGGAAAAGCATCTGGTACACAATCAGGCAAGCCATAGGGATTTGCTCCTGATCATAAGATACCAAAATATGATCGGTGAAGTGAGCAGCATTCTTATGGCCCACCTTGATCAGTTGAATCAAAATAGCCTCATGCCCGATGACCCACTCATCATTCAGCGGATAATACCCCCTCTCTGGGAAAAGGCTTTTGATGTCAACATCCCCATCATAGCGACGATTCCCGGGATGTGTTAAGCAATTATTTTTCTTGTCCCATTTGACCCCCAAAAACTCCAACAGCTTACGCCCCATCATGGTAGATAGCTCAAAGGCTGCCGCATTGGTCAGTCCCTCCTGATAGGCTGCTTTGTAGGGGTGATGGGTGGCGATTCGATGCTCCATCA
>CAYGTH010000164.1:0-13811 GCA_964352745.1 uncultured Bacteroidia bacterium | reverse complement strand
CACCGTCCTGCTGATCAGCGCCTGTGGGCAGGATGCGGACCGGGCAGATGCTTACGGCAATTTTGAGGCGACGACTGTAGTAGTTTCTGCGGAATCGGCGGGCCGCCTGCTCTTTCTACATGCAGAAGAAGGAGATCAACTCAAGGCGAACCAGCTCATTGCCCTGGTCGATACAACTCAACTCCACCTCCAGCGACTGCAAGCCGAAGCGACCATCGGTACTCTCCCCAAAAAACTTCGCAATGCCATCGATGACATCGAAGTTCTGGAATACCAGAAGGCTAATCTGGCTCGCGAGCGGGACCGGGTTAGCAGGCTTGTTAAACAAAAAGCAGCAACAAGCAAGCAACTGGATGACCTAAATGGAGAACTCAAGGTCGTGGATCAGCGCATCGCGGCCATCCGCACCGCTACCAATACCAGCAACCGAGCCATTCTATCAGAAAAAGAACCCCTATTGGCACAGGTAGCCTTGATTCGGGAGCAGATTCGCAGGTCCTATGTCTATAACCCGATCGACGGGGTAGTACTTACTCGTCTTTCAGAGCCTTCTGAGATGGTTTCGCCCGGTGCACCGCTGTATCGGATCGGACAATTAGATACCCTGACCCTCCGGGCATATGCGGGAAGTGTTCAGCTTCAGGCTATCAGCATCGGCCAGACTGTTGAGGTCTTGATTGACGAAGGCAAGGACGGCTATCAGTCGCTATCTGGAGAAGTAAGCTGGATATCCGAACAAGCAGAATTCACTCCTAAAGTCATCCAGACAAAAGAAGAGCGCACCAATCTGGTTTATGCGATTAAAGTGCGTGTTCCCAATCCAGAGGGTCGCCTCAAAATCGGCATGCCGGCAGAAGTAAATTTCACCGAAAAGAGTGCTAACTAATCCCCTTATGGCAGCGATTCACATCGAACAGGTGAGCAAGTCCTTTGCTTCGGTTTCAGCCCTTTCAGATATCAATCTCAGTATTGAGGAGGGGGAACTGTTTGGCCTGATCGGCCCCGATGGAGCAGGGAAATCCACCTTGTTCCGCATCCTGACGACTTTGCTCATGCCCGATAGCGGCGAGGCCAGAGTGATGGGGCATCATACGGTAGATGACTATCGTACCATTCGCAATATCATCGGCTATATGCCCGGGCGTTTTTCGCTCTATCAGGATTTGTCGGTTCAGGAGAATCTTGATTTTTTTGCGACCATATTCGGCACGACGATCCAGGCCAATTATCACCTGATTCAGGACATTTACGAGCAGCTTGAGCCCTTCAAAAAACGAAGAGCGGGCAAGCTTTCAGGCGGAATGAAGCAGAAACTGGCGCTTTGCTGTGCGTTGATTCATAGACCGGAAGTCCTGTTTCTCGATGAGCCTACCACGGGTGTAGATGCCGTAAGCCGGGCCGAGTTTTGGGAAATGCTCAAGCGTCTCCGGGCTCACGGCATCACGATCCTGGTCAGTACGCCTTATATGGACGAAGCCTCTCTCTGCGAACGCATTGCCCTGATTCAGGATGGCCGACTCATGCAAATTGACACGCCAAAACAGATTACTCAAAGCTACCAGAACCCACTGTATTCGGTACGCGCAGATAACTTCTATCAACTACTTCAGGATTTGCGTGCCGCACCATTCGCGGAACGAGTTGAGCCTTTTGGCGAGCACTTGCATCTCAGCACGGCTCCGGGAGTAAGCATGGAACAGATTCGAAGTACCCTTGAAGCCCAAGGCTATCCCGGTATAGAAATTCAGGCGATTGATGCCACGATTGAAGATGTATTTCTGGAGTTGATGGATCAGGGGGAATAGAAAATAGAAAGAAGACAAAAGAGGGAAGACAATAGAAGAAAGCAATATGTATAGCATACAAGCAGATCAACTGACCAAGCGATTCGGCGACTTTACGGCCGTGGATGCGATCACCTTCCAGGTGAAGGCCGGGGAGATATTCGGTTTTCTGGGGGCAAATGGTGCGGGAAAAACGACAGCCATCAAAATGCTCATTGGCTTGAGTCGTCCAACGGAAGGAAGCGCTACCATTGCAGGCTTTGATGTGTATCGACAAACGGAGCAGATCAAAGAGAATATTGGCTATATGAGCCAAAAATTCAGCCTTTATGAAGATCTGACGGTACGAGAAAATATCCGTTTTTACGGAGGCATCTATGGGCTTTCGCGCATTCGCATTCGTCAAAAAAGTGCAGAAATCATCGAATCTCTGGGCTTACAAGAGATGGCCAAAAAAGTAGTAGCAGATCTTCCGCTGGGCTGGAAGCAGCGCCTGGCCTTTGCCATTGCAGGCGTACACGACCCCCAGATCATTTTCCTCGATGAGCCTACTGGCGGTGTGGATCCTGCAACCCGGCGGCAATTCTGGGAAATGATCTATGAAGCTGCAAATCGGGGCATCACCATTTTTGTAACGACTCACTACATGGACGAGGCCGAATATTGCGACCGAATCAGCATCATGGTAGATGGAAAAATAGCAGCTATGGGCACGCCCCGCGAATTGAAGGAGCAGTTTTCGGCTGCCAATATGGACGATATGTTTCTCAAGCTGGTGAGGTGAATGTGGGGAGAAAGAAGAGGAAAGAGAGAAGAAGAAAGAAAGTTTCAAATTCAAAGATCAATTTCAAATCCAAAATCAAATCCTGTTCTTCCATGAAAAAGATAAGCATCCTCATTTTTGCTTTGTTGGCTACCAGCTTTTCTTTCGCACAGCAAACCGGCGATCTCCAGGTAACGATCAACGATATCGCTGTTCCTTCCGGAGGTCCCATAACCATTATGGTCTTCAACCTGGCAGAAGGGTTTCCAAAAGAAAAAAAGAAGGCTGCTTATACAGCAGTCGCTTCCCAAACTGGAAAAACGGCCCAACATACCTTCCCCGGATTACCGGTAGGCAAATATGCGGTCTCCGTCTTTCAGGACACCAATCAAAACGGAGAGATTGACACCAACTTCATCGGATTTCCCAAAGAGCCCATTGGTGCTTCAAATCTTAAGGGGCTAGGCAAACCCTCTTTTGACAAATGTACTTTCACGCTAGCGGCAACCGGCACTCAGATCGAGATAAAGCTGCTTAATGATTAATCCCATGTTGAAAATTTTCATCGCATTTGTCAAAAAAGAAATCTTCCACATCCTTCGGGATACCCGGACACTGGTGATCTTATTTGGGATGCCCGTCGCGCTGGTTCTGATCTTTGGTTATACCGTTACCAATGAATTCAAAGATGCATCGGTTGCGATTCTCGACGAATCCAATGATAAACTGAGTCAGGCGCTGGTCGAACACTTAACCGCCTCGGGCCATTTCCAACTTGTTGACCTACCTGAAACGGCTGAAGATCTTGAGGATGCTTTCCGGGCGGGAAAAGTGAAAATGGGAATCGTTATTCCTGCACGTTTTGAGCAGCAGTTTTTCCGGGAAAAATCAGTAACCATTCAGCTAATAACTGATGCTACAGAACCCAACTATGCCACTACCCTGACAAGCTATGCCAATCAAATGATCGGTGCTTTTCAGCAGCAATACAATGGCGCCCGGGAGCAATCTTATCAACTCAGCATTGAAACTCAGTTGTATTACAATCCGGAATTGATAGGCGCTTATAATTTCATTCCCGGGGTAGTAGCACTCATCCTGATGTTGATCTGTGCCATGATGACCTCCCTTACTATTGCCAAAGAAAAAGAAACCGGTACGATGGACCTCCTGCTGGTCTCTCCGCTTCCTCCCATGCTGATTATTATCGGCAAGGTTACGCCTTATGTGCTGCTTTCTTTTATCGATGCCCTGATTGTCTTCGCAATGGGGTACCTTATTTTTGATGTGCCGGTGCATGGGAGTTTGCCGCTTTTGCTGGGGCTGTGTGTCCTGTACCTTACCGTAGCCCTTGCGCTGGGAGTACTGATTTCTACCAAGGCAGCGAATCAGCAAGTGGCGATGATGATGTCCCTGTTTACGCTATTACTACCGACGATGCTCCTATCGGGATTCATTTTTCCGATAGCCAGTATGCCAACCGTTCTCCAGTATATTTCCAAGATCATCCCTGCAAAATATTTCATCCTCATTGAGAAAGCGATCATGCTCAAAGGGGCGGGCTGGGAGGCAATTTGGCAACCTAGTTTGGTTCTGGTGATAATGATGTTTGTTCTCCTGATTGCTGCCTGGAAGAATTTCAAAGTCATTTATGAATAGAAGGGGTCAGGGGAGAGGGGTCAGGATTCAGAAAGAAGAAGAATGACAGAAAATAACATACATAGACACGGTTGGCAGATCGGGGTCTGCCAACAACGAAAAAACTAAATAAGTCCATATGCGACGACTCTTATATATCATCCAAAAGGAATTTATCCAGATATTCCGCAACAAAGCGATTCTGCCGCTGATGACTATCGTGCCAATCATGCAGTTGATTCTCCTTTCCTACGCTGCGGACAATGAGGTGAAAAATGTGCAACTGGCGATTGTCAATCACGATCCCGGATATTACTCTCGGTTGTTGACAGAAAAGATTCGCGTTTCCGATCGCTTTATCCTCGTAGAGGTGCCTCCTTCCGATAAAATTGCTGATGAATTTATCCAGGAGGGATCGGTAGATGTCGTATTGACCATTCCGCCTCGCTTTGAGCGAGACTTTCTCAGGAATCAATCTGGAAAACTCCAACTCCTGGTCAATGCCATCAATGAGCAGCAAGCTACCGTCGGGGCATCTTATTTAGGTACTATCATCCAGTCTTTCGCTCAGGAAATCCGGGAAGATGCTGCCCCCCAACTTGTCGTTCAAACACGCGGCTTACCTGCGCGCATCTACACAGAATCCACTTTCTGGTTCAATCCCGAACTCAATTTTCAGCACTTTATGGCACCGGGAATTATTGGGGAATTGGTAACCATTCTCGTCATGCTGCTTACAGCCATGAATATCGTCCGGGAGCGCGAAATCGGAACCATCGAGCAGATCAATGTTACGCCCATCAAAAAATGGCAATTCATCCTCGGGAAAATGCTTCCCTTTCTCATCGTGGGGCTGGCTCTCCTGACCGTAGGCATGATTGCCGCCAAGCTCATTTTCGACATTCCGATTCGGGGAAATATCGGGATCATATTCGCCTTTAGTGTGGTGAATCTAATTGCTGTACTCGGGCTGGGTTTATTCATTTCCAATATCTCGGACACGCAGCAACAGGCCATGTTTACGACCTTCTTCTTTGTGCTGATTTTCATCCTGATGAGTGGCCTCTTTACCCCGATTGAGAGTATGCCGAAATGGGCGCAGTACCTGACCATTCCCAATCCGATTGCCCATTTTGTACATGTGATGCGCTCCGTCCTCCTCAAAGGCAGCAGCTTTATGGATGTCATCTGGAATTTTAGGATAACCGTCATCATGGCGGTGATCTTTAATGCGCTCGCGGTGTGGAGCTATCGGAAAGTGGAGTGAAGCGAACGACTCTCTCCTACCCCGAAGGATCATCCCGAGTGAAACCCGGCGAAACGAGATGTATTCCTTAGACCATGTTTGGAACGCTAATTTCCTTAGAAACTGGCGGCTTCCAGAACCTGATCTGCACCATTTCTACTCGAAATAGCTCGCTATTTCTGCGCAAAATGGCTTGTCAGAACCCGAAATCCACCAGTTTCGCTAACAAATTTCCTGTCCCAAACATGGTCTTATTTTTTTCTACGTAACTGCGATTTCTTTTGCAATCCATTAGACCTATCTTAAGAGAAAAATCGTACAGATGGGAAATCATCATAACCATGATCACGGCAATCAGAACTTAAAAATTGCGTTCTTCCTCAATCTTGGATTCACAATTTTTGAAATTATCGGCGGGTTTTATGTGAATAGCGTTGCCATAATTTCGGATGCCATACATGACCTCGGTGATAGCTTTTCACTGGGAACCGCTTGGTATCTGGATAGAAAATCAAAACAAACAGCCGATAGTAAATTCTCATTTGGTTATGCAAGATTTTCCTTATTGGGAGCTTTAATCAATAGCCTGGTATTGATAATAGGTTCTATCTACGTGATAAAAGAAGCAGTTGGCCGAATTCTCGAACCCGAGCATTCGGATGCAGATGGGATGATCCTTTTTGCCGTCGTAGGGGTTGCTGTCAATGGATATGCAGCATGGAAAATGAGTGGGGGCAAATCCCTGAATGAAAAAATTGTTTCCTGGCATTTACTGGAAGACGTTTTGGGTTGGGTGGCAGTGCTGATTGTAGCGATTATTCTCAAATTCCAGGACATCCATTACCTTGACCCGGCCCTTTCTTTATTAATTACCAGTTATATTTTGTGGGGCGTCATCTCAAGGCTGAAGGAGACCCTGTATCTGTTCTTACAAGGAGTTCCCAGGGACATTGACCTGCTGGAAATTGAGAAAAAACTCCTACAGGTAGAAAGAGTAGCCTCTCTTCACCATATCCACGTATGGTCTTTGGAAGGAGAACATCATGTTTTCACCGCTCATGTGAAATTGGTGGACATCAAAACCTTCAATCAAATCATTGAAACCAAGGCCAGAATGAAGAAAATTATCAGTGAATACCATTTCCAACATTATACCCTTGAAACAGAGTTGGATAGCGAGACATGTGAGATTTGTAATACCTAACCATTCCCAATCCGATTACCCATTTTGTCAATTGTGATGCACTCGGTTCTGCTCAAAGGCAGCAGCTTACCGATGGCAGCTGGGATTTTCGGGTAACCGCCGTGATGACCGTCATATGTAATGCGATCATGGGGTGGAGTGAGGGGAAAAGCAAAAGAAATTGGCCGCTTGTTACTCAACAATAACTCACGTTAAGCCCCCTTGTCCATGGGGAATAAATCACTCGTCTCAATCGGATAAATCATTGCTAAGCATCTGATGATTAAGTAGATAGGATTTATAACGCTATCATTATGAAAACCTTACTACTTATCTTCCTAATGCTCTGGATCTGGCATCCCACTTATGCTCAGGATTCCCTCAGGCTTACAAATGGTTCAATCCATGAGGTGAAAGTCATCTACATTTCTCATGTTGTTGTGAAATTTCACATGTGGGGCGACACCACCCAAACCCTGTATCAGGTTCCCAAAAATGAGGTCGTGTCAATCCATTCTGTTCCCCGTCATCCTGATTCTTCGGAAAAAAGTCCTAAGAAATGGGCATTTGTTTTGACATTAGGCTTTCCTGTTTCAGGAATTAAAGCTGAAATGGAAGAGGTATTCGTAAGAAATGAATTTAGCGACACCTATATCAATCATCACTTGTTCTGGAAAGATGAACTCGAGCTTTATCCGAAATCATTCGTAAGACCCGCCTTCCTGGTAGATGTTGAGTACGCGCATAAACCGAACCAGAGCATAGGACTTAGCACTTCGGTTCCTTTATCCGGATCCGTAAAAGGATACTCCACTATCTTCGGACATATGTATCTCGCCTATGGAGATATGGTTGTAAGTCCTTATTACTCCCTTTATTCCCCTTCCCATTTATTCCAGCTACGGGCAGGCCCCTCTCTTCATTTCAGTCAAATATCGATTGGAGACAATTGGCTTAACAGTCGCCGGATCAATCAGAGCGTCATTCGCCCGGGAGTTTACCTCAGCGCGGCCCTGACGGCCACCGAAAACAAAAATTCCTTTGTCAGATTGGTTGCAGAATATCGTTTTCAAATAGGCTCAATAAATTTTGGACTATATGATGGTGCATATCCTCTTGATTCACCCAAAAACGCATCTCCTTTCCCCTTAACAGAACAAGTAAAATTGAGTTATGGCACAATAGGAATCCGATATGGAATGAAGCTTTAAGCCGCGCTTGCCTGGCCCTTTCGCCCTACTCGAAGGGTTATCCAAAGCGATAGTCAGGGGAACTCATTTGAAATTCGGCTGAACTAACCTGCTATGCAGAATCTAAGGATGGGAGTAATTGGACCAAGCCAGCTTTACAATTATTTGAGGTGGACGGAAGCCTGCACAACAATGTCATTCTAGCGAATGCTGCTCCCGTCACACATAATTTCAGCCCTTTCCTCGATACAAATCCAGCAGCAGATTCAAATCAGAAGTTTAAAGCATTGGGAGGGATTAAAAAAAGCGGACTGATTGCCTATACTTCTCCCGATGGCGTTCATTGGCAAAAACTACAGGAAGAACCTGTTTTTACTGAAGGGTTGTTTGATTCCCAAAATGTTGCCTTTTGGTCCGAATCCGAACAGCAGTATGTCTGCTATTTCAGGACCTGGACAGGGGATGGATATTCAAGCTTTCGGAGTGTGGGCCGAAGCACTTCACAAGACTTTATCCATTGGACTGCTCCCGAACAATTGACTTTTGGCAACACTCAACTCGAACATCTCTATACCCAACAAACAAGTCCCTATTTTCGTGCACCCCATTTTATGTAGCAATAGGTGGCCGGTTTATGCCAGGGAGGCAAGTATTAACTCCGGAACAGGCGGAAACCCTGGAGGTAAATCCGGGTTATTTCAAAGATTGTTCCGATGCATTTATGATGACATCCAGAAGCGGAGCCGAATATAATCGAATGTTCATTGAAGCCTTTATACGTCCGGGAATGGGGCTGGATAACTGGGTTTCCCGCTCCAACTATCCCGCATTGAATGTAGTGCAGGCCAGTCCTGAAGAAATGTCTGTATATGCGAATCAGGAGTAGGCCCAACCTACCGCTTATCTGAGAGGGTAATCCATGCGACGGATGGTTTTACTTCTATCTCTGTTCCCTAAAAAGGCGGTGAGGTCCTTACCAAGATTTTTGCTTTTTCCGGTACCAATCTTGAGGCGAATTATCCCACCTCGGCTGTAGGAGAAATCCGGATTGAGGTCCTGAATGAAAAGGGAATTCCTGTTCCCGGCTTTAGCCTGGAGGATTCACAAGTGATTATAGGCAATGAAATCTCGAGAATCGTTCAATGGAACAGGCCCATTCGTTTGCAGATTTTCATGAAGGATGCAGCAAGAAACAGCCCCACAGACCTAGATAGATGCAGCGGCCATGAAGACAAGCTCAGAGGCTATCATTATCATGCAGAGGAACCCGGCAGCAATCAAATATCCGGATGCTTAAACGGCGAGTATGGTGAAATGATCACTCAACATCATTGAGGGCAAAAATGGTAGCTACATTCCCCAAGGTAAAAGCAAGTGCCCCTATTGCAGTCCCTGCGAATTTTCAGGATATTAAGAAATCCAGACTCAATAAATAGAAAGCAGCGTCAGATCCCAATAACAAGCACTGGGAAACAAACACTCCCCTCACATGAAGAAACCAATATTGGCAAGCCTGAGCATACTTATCTGCACTGCAGTATTCAGCCAAAACCCGGCACCTACTCATTGGGAAAACTTCTCTCCAGACTGTACCACTGATTTCTGGACGATCACTGTTGATGGATACATTCAGCAATGGAGTCTGATAAATGGAACTGTAACAGGAGGCGACACCTTATTGTCTGGCGGCGGCAACAGTTTAGCGTATTGCGGAGATAAGAATGATCCTAAATTCTTCTCTAATAGCTATTCAACAATTGGGCTTACCTATTACGAGCCGGATTCCGGCTGGATTAATATCCCGACCTCGTTTACAATAGATAACAATGGGGGCCATCTCAATGATCACTATTGTCGAATTGAAGGGGCGATCATCCAAATTATGGCCTATTGGGATGGGACGAATTTACTGACTATCGATACCTTACAAGGGGAGTTCTTTGCAGGAACGGCTGATATTGCCGTAAATACCTCAGGTCAGGCATGGGTTTCTACAGGATCAATGCCCGGGAATATGGATAGCCTGAAGGTGTACAATCAAAGCGGAAAAATCAATTCCTATGCCTTTCAACAAAATATGCAGGGATATGGCTCATTCTTTCTCAATGACACGCTTTATCTGGGGACCATTCAGGACTCTATTTATCCTGTAATCATCAATGGGACTTCGGCTCAACTGGGAACTCCAATAGCCTTTCCCAGCAGGAATTTTACAGATATGGCCAGTTGCCAACGAAAAGAATCAAGCACGCTCATTCATACCCTTCCCGCCACAAAAACAATCCTATTCCCAAATCCCACCACAGGATACTTAAGCCTGCCAATTGGCATTAAACAATCAGGTATTACGGTTTACAATTCGCAGGGACAAGTTATTACCCCAAAGCTGGATGGAAGAATCCTCGATCTAAGTGAGCACCCTTCCGGAATGTATATCATCAAGCTTACCAAAGGTGGTTCTACCCATTTCCATAAAATAAAGAAGCTGTAAATACGGATTAGCAATGGGGGGTAGGCCAAAAATCCATAAAGAGAAACCGCAAAGAGCGCAATAGGACTCGCAAGGGGCGCAAAGTATATCTGCAAGCTCTTCTTCCTTGCGTTCGTAGCGTTTTTTGTTGCGAACCTTGCGGTTATTCTTCGCTTTATGAAAAACTGGCCTACTCCTCAACAATGAGGCACCTATTCTCTTATCTATTTTTTACGTAAGTTACTCTGAAGCCTAAAAAAAGCCCGAATCAGCCTATGATTACCGTAAGCGATTTAACATACACCTACCCCGGTGCCGAAGCAGAGACCCTTCATGGTCTCAATTTTGAAGTGGGGAATCAGGAAATATTTGGCTTTCTCGGGCCATCCGGTGCAGGAAAATCCACTACCCAGAAGATTCTGATCGGCTTACTCAAAGGCTATCAGGGAACTGTGCAGGTAATGGATCAGGAGATCAGCGAATGGGGAGATGCCTTTTATGAAACGGTCGGCGTTTCTTTTGAAATGCCCAATCACTACCTCAAGCTCAGTGCCCGGGAAAATCTCGACTATTTCCGCTCCCTGTATAGTGGAGAAACTCATAATCCGATGGAGGTGCTGGAATGGGTGGATTTGCAGGCAGATGCAGACAAGAAAGTAGAGGAGTTCAGCAAGGGCATGAAAATCCGCCTCAATGTAGCCCGCAGCATGCTTCACAAACCCAAGCTCTTGTTTCTCGATGAACCCACCAATGGCCTCGACCCCGTAAATGCCCGGCGCATCAAAGACCTGGTATTGGAGCTTCGAAGCCGGGGAACGACTGTTTTTATTACGACGCACGACATGATGGTAGCCGATGAATTATGTGATCGGGTCGCCTTCATTACAGCTGGAAATATAGATGTGATCGATTCCCCCACAGCGCTGAAAAAGCGATATGGGAAGCGGGAGTTGCAGGTAGAATCTCGAACAGGAGATGCAAAGCCGGTGGTTCAGAATTTCCCACTGGATGGCCTCGCTCACAATGAGGCCTTTATGCAATTGTTGCAATCGGGCGCTCATCTGGAAACCGTGCATTCGCAGGAAACGACCCTTGAAAAGATTTTCATTGAAGTAACCGGACAACACCTTGTGATATGAGCCGCATTGTATCCGCCATGAAAAATGACGTCAGGGTGCAGGTCCGCAATAAGCTGTACACCATCGGAATTTCCGTTGCCCTGATTCTTGCAGTCGCGCTTTCGCAGCTTGCAGGTCCCACTCAGCTCCCCACTATCGTTCCGGCGCTGATGCTGATCATCATAGGGGGCTCTACCCTACTCTATGTAGCAGGCATTATCATCTTTGAAAAGGAAGAAAGCACCCTTCATGCCATCATTGTCTCCCCCCTACGAAGTTCGGAATACTTATGGGCCAAGATCATCACCCTCACCGCCCTGGCGACCCTGGAATCCATCTTGATGATCGGAGGCGCGTACCTCATCATGGGCTATTCCCATCCCATCAGCTGGCCAAACATTCCGATTTTGGTATTCGGAATCCTGAGCATTGGCGTGATCTATACCCTGATCGGCATTATCCTGATTGTTCGTTATGACCGGATTACGGATTTCCTGATTCCCATGGCGGCTGTTGCGACGATCCTGCAAATTCCCTTTGTCCATTTTTGGGGGATATTTGAGCACTGGGCATTTTTACTCATTCCTACAACTGCCCCCACCATGATCATTCAGGGAGCATTTACGCCACTCGCTGCCTGGGAATGGATTTATGCAATCAGCTATAGTGCCCTTCTGATCGCAGGCTTATCGTATTGGGCCGCTCGCGCTTTTCACCATCATATCCTCCTTAAAGTCGGATAACCATGCAGTTCTCCCAACTCATACGCAAGCTCGGGGGCAATGACCTCAAACTCATCCGACGGGATAGGTTTATTCTGAGCATGTTTGGCTTTGTCTTTTATATTGGGATTGCACTCTACTTCATTCTCCCCTGGGCCAATACTTATTTAGCTGAAATGGGGATGTTACCCGGACCTTCGACTGAAAATGACCTCGCCTTTTATTACCCTTTGATTGTGGCCTTTTTTGCCCTCTTTACAGGCGGTCAGCTTGTCGGTACCATTTATGGCTTTATGCTCATTGGCGAAAAAGAAGATGATACCCTAACGGCCATGTTGGTTACGCCCGTTCCGCTCAATCAGTACCTGATCTATCGGGTTCTGTTACCCACGGCCCTGACCTTTCTCGCGATTCTGTTGTTGATGTTCTTCATTCATCAGGCCTTAGTACCCTTCTGGCAAATGATATTAATCGCTGCGGGAGGCTCCTTAACCGGGCCTATATTCACTTTGTTTTTTGGCGTTTTTGCCAGCAATAAGGTACAGGCATTTGCCTACGGAAAATTTGCGGGAATCGGAGGCTGGTTCATCCTCGGAGCCTGGTTTGTTGCGGAGCCTTTTCAATGGCTATTTGGAATTTTCCCTCCCTACTGGATCAGCAAAGCGTATTGGATGGCATTAGAAGGCAGGCCTGCATGGATCTTTGCATTATTGGCAGGAATCGTCTTGCAAGTGCTTCTGATAGCTTGGCTAATTAGACAGTTTCGGGCAGTGGTGAAGCTGGGGTAACATACATCGGAATTTCAAATGAGATTCCTCGGCTCCACAAGGTTTCGCTCGGAATGACCCTGCGGGTTAGGGCGCTGGTGAGTCAGTGAGCGGATTTTTCTATCTCTCTCGCCCCTACTTCATCCAAAATTCCAACTTCCCACCCGACTTCAATGCCGCATGGGTAAAGAAAGGCTTTTCAAGTGCCTCTCCATTCAACTCCATTCGATCGATGTATTTGTGAGCCAGACTGTTATTGTGAGCTATAATGGTAAATACGCCTCCGTTGGGCAGTTGAATTTCTGCCTGATCGACCAGGGGCCTTCCAATCGAATACTCAGGTTTGCCGGGGCAAACCTGATAAAAGCCGAGGGCATTCAGGATGTACCAGGCAGACATCGCGCCGCAGTCTTCATTGCCTGAGATTCCGGCGGGTGTGGGAGCATAAAGCGTTTGCAATATCTCATCCACCCGCTCCTGCGTTTTCTCGGGTCGGTCGGCATAGTTGTACAAATGAGCTACGTGGTGGCTGGGTTCATTGCCGTGTGCATACTGCCCGATCAGTCCGGAAATATCCGCAGAAGCCTGTTCGCCCTCCACCTCTGAACTGGCTGAGAACAATGCATCTAACTTATTCGAAAACAATTCCTTACCGCCATGAAGCTCCATCATCCCTTCCACATCATGGGGCACAAACCAGGACCATTGCCAGGCATTTCCCTCTACAAAATCAAATTTGTCATGGTCTGAGTAACTGGGACTGAAGGGCTCTTTCCATTCTCCATTGGCCAATTTCCCACGCATAAATCCTGTCTCTGGATCAAAATAATTGCGGTAATATCCGGCACGTTGGGTATAGCGATCTGCAATCTCAGTTTTGCCCAGACGAGTCGCCATTTGCGCAATGCACCAATCATAATAGGCACATTC
>CAYGTH010000163.1:0-13820 GCA_964352745.1 uncultured Bacteroidia bacterium | reverse complement strand
GGCAAAGCAAAGCTCTTTAGTTGGGAAGAGGTTAAAGCGCTTACCAAAGGGGAATGACGACGGGTTTACAATTTACGGAGGAAGCCCTTGAAGACATCAATGATGCTTTTCGATGGTACGAAAACAAACAACCCGGCCTCGGAAGTGATTTTTTAGTCGAACTCGAATCACTCATTGAGCGCATTCAAAACAGCCCGGAAAGATTTTCCATTGTGTACAAGAATAAGCGCAGACTGCTATTTCGTAAGTTTTCAGCCTACGGAGTCATTTATGAAATACATGATGAAGCCGTCTTTGTGACTGCCATAGCCCATAGCAGTCAAGATCCCAGAAAGTGGCAAAAATGACCACAGGGATAAGTTGAGATTGCAGATATCCTACACAATCTAACATACTACAAGTCCATCACACCCGTCATAGGGGCGCAAGTAAATGAGGCGATACATAATGTGAATGTGTTTATTCCCCAATATAGGAAAAGGAAATTACCCTTGCGTGAAGGGTAGAAAACCGATTTATTGATCTTATACAAAAAGAGGTCAGACAACAGATATTAGATTTTGGTTGCTTGGGCAAAGGGACTCGCATCTGCGATGGCAGGTTGGGATTGGCGGAGCGGAATCCGCCAATAGCTCCTGTGGATGCTGGCCCTGAGCCCTTTGTCTGCTCGCAACTTGGAGATCGCTTCCTTCTAAAACTTTTGAAATCAAATTTACCTGCTTTACTGTCATTTAAGTATTCTAAGGTTCCTTTACTTCTATTGACACAGTTTTTAAAGTGCCCTCCAAAGCCAAGAAGACAATCTATTTTTCTCTAATTAATTTTCCACTCTTGTAAAATTGAACTTTAACTACGCTGCCCGATGAGTCATATGTTACCCATCGCCCTTTTCTCAAATGCGGCTTACCTTTCTCATTTATCACTACTTGGGGATTAAAGTCCCCCTCTTGCTGACTGTTAACAATAACCGAAATGCTATCTGATTTACCGGAATATTCCAAAGACTCATCAATTTTATCTTGTATACATCGTTGCGGACTTATTGTTAAATACTTCCCTTTTTTAAATAGCGTCCCGTCTCTTAGAAATACCTTCCAAACGCCTACTCTAGCACCTTTTTTGTAATGACCTTCAAGGAACACAACTGCATTTGAATTTGGATAATAATATTGCCACAGACTTGTTTTTAAGCCATTTCGGCACCGATTATTTTCTTTATTACCTAAAGGGATTTTGGTTCTAAAAACACCATTTGAAGAGCTGCTACTAATCTCTGTAGGGATATAAGTATTGATACCTAGAATGATGCAAGAAAAGTAAATTAAAATTTTAGTCATCATAACTATTTGTTAGGGCTCAATATCCTCTCCCCCTAGGGTACACCCATTCAAAAGTAGAATTTTCCTTGGAAAGTTTTACCTTTAAAAAAGCACAAGATAAAGACCAGTAATTTCAGTGAAAAAGAACGGATGGCCATCGTTGCCAAACGAGATTTGGGCCAAAGTATAGAATCGATTTGCCGAACCCATCAAATTAGTCCGGCGACTTTCTCTAAATGGAAGCGGGAATTTGAGGACGGCCAGGATGATGACAAGCGTCGGCTCCGGCAGTCTACTTCAATACGAGGGGCTTACTGTGCCCAGAGACTTCCCAATAAGGAAAAAACGGATAGGTAAATGAGGCGATACATAGGTGAATGTGTTTATTCCCAAGATAAGCAATTCACATTATCCAGAAATGAATTTCAGACAATCCTTTTGTGTCCAGGTCATCTATTCCCTATCCGTTCCCTTTACAGACTATGATCAATGCTCATGCGAAACGCCGCCTTCACTGATCTTGGTCTGCGACATCAGGAAAAAAGCCCCTTCGACGACCACTTCAGCATCTGGATCAATGGGCTCAAGCGGATCGATGGACACAAAACCCCCATCGGAAGCCGTGCTCAGGACCTGCACTTTTCGGAAATGCGTGTGTTCCCCTTCCGTTTCTTCCTTTACAAAAATGAAGCGCAATGCCTTATCCGTAACCAGTGCAGCTTCTGGCAAACTGGGTACTGCCCGCTCACCGGTATTGATGCGCGCTTCCACATACATGCCGGGCAGCAGGCCCTCACCCTGATTGGTGATTTCAGCATGAACCCGCACCGCTTTCTGATCTTCTTCTACCGCCTTACCAATTGCAAATACTTTTGCCTGATATTCCCGGCCCGGATCATTTTGCAACCAGAACCGCATCTCCTGATTCAAGCGAATCGCGGGCAGGTCTTTTTCATACACCAGCAGGTCAATGTGAATGTGGTGATTGTCCACAATTTCAAAGAGCACATCTTCCGGCGAAATATGCTTGCCGATATTGATATGAATTTCCCGAATGAACCCGCTGATCGGCGAACGAACTGGTACGCTGGAAAAGATTTCACCTGCTTCAATCTTAGTAGTATTCAGGCCGATGAGTTGCAGCCGCTTTTGCAAAGCCAGCACCTTGGACTTCGTAATCGCATAGTCGGATTGTGTCTGCTGAAAAGTCTTTTGCGCAGTGATTTGTTCCCGGCTCAAGGCTTCCTGACGCGCATAGTTCTGGGCCAGTAAATCCCGCCGACTCAGTGCTTCCATATATTCCTGCTGAAGCATAATCAAATCCGGGTGTTGTAAGCGGGCGAGGGTTTGGCCTTTCCGGACACGGGCGCCCGGCGTAACCAGAATCTGGCTCACGTTCCCCGTTGCCATCGAACTCACCTCAGCTTTATTTTGTGGCGGTAATTCCAGGTAGCCATTTGCCTTCAAGACGTCCTGAAGGTTTCGACCCTGTATTTTCGCCGTTTTAAGGCCAATTTTTTGCATTTGAATGGCCGTAAGCTCGACTTCATTTTCGCCGTGCTCCGCTTCTTCATCGCCGTGTCCGTCTTCTGCTCCGGCTTCGTGATCGTGTCCATGTGCATCTACTTCTTCATGGTCATGGCCGTGGTCATCTGCCCCGCAGGCCAGCCCCAGCGCCAATAAGGCTATCAGTATATAATTAAGGAAATATTTCATGATCTAAGGATTGGAAATGGGAGAATTAAGCAAAGACAGATCAATGGCACGCTGGTGGCAGGCTTTCCAGGTATCGAGATACGTCATCCGAATCTGAGCGGCCTGATCCAGCAGCTGAATATAGTCGAGGTAATCACTTTCCCCGGACTGGTAACTCCGTTCTGCCGTCCGGATTTGTTCATCCGCGAGATCCAGGGCTTCCGCTTCGTAGAAGGTCAGCGAAGCCCGGAGTTTTTGGTATTCATTCAACTGCTGCTCATACCAGCGTTGCCAGGTCTGCGCCTGCGCCTGATAGTTTGCCGTCGCCGCTTGAGTTGCCAGGTCCGCGGCCTGAACCTGGGCTCGTTTCGCCCCAAAAAACAGGGGTACATTCAAGCCAACCTGATAGCCCCAAAAGCCACTGATTCCATTGATGCGCTGGCTGAGTAGACCCGTCGTAATCTGCGGAGCTAATTGATTTTTTTGCACTCGCAATTGGCTGTTCGCTACCGCAACTACCTGATCAAAATATTGAACTTGCGGGCTGTTATTGACGCGCAACAGGCTCGTATCTACTGCGGGTCGATAGCCATCAGGAGACACCGATTCCGGAACAAAAACCGTATCTGCGCCTAGCCATTGATTGAATAACACCAATGCCGTTTGACGATCCGCACGACTTTGCTGCTGTTGTACCTGAATCTGTCGATGTTTGCTACGTGCCGTCAGGGTTGGCAACTTTCCGGTTTCACCGGTTTGTAATCGCAGGTCAGCTACCCGCACAAAATCGCGGTACAGGCTATCCATCTGCTGCATTTGCGCTACGCGTAAGTCGGCATACAGCCATTCGAGGTAGGCCTGCCGAATGTTGCGGTTGAGCTGATTGTAGGTAATGTCGCCGGAGCGCTCAGCCAATTCCCGCTTCGCATCCTGAAGCTTAGCCGCAGCACTTACCGCCGTGGGAAAGGGGAAGTTTTGCTGAAAGCCTATCGAGTTGATCCCGTTATTCGCAGTCCCATCCCACTCTTCCTGTCGATAAAACAGCTGTGTAGGGCTGGGATTAAATGCCGTTTTCTTCAAGGCCGCCTGCTGTTCCACCTTCAAGCGCGCCTGCCGTAGGGCCGGATGACGATCCCCCGCCATCTCCAGGGCATTTTCCAGGCTAATTTCCAGGGTGTCCGAAGAAAGGCCCTGTGCCTGCAGGCTGCCCGCCATTCCCAGCAGTATGATCAGACCCGCAGCCACTGACTTGCTGCTTTTCCAGCCTCTTTCTACATAATAATACAGCATCGGCAGAACGATCAAGGTAAGCAGGGTCGCCGTCATCAGCCCCCCAATTACTACCGTGGCCAGGGGCCGCTGCACCTCTGCGCCGTCAGATTGAGAGATGGCCATGGGCAAAAATCCCAGTGACGCCACCAATGCGGTCAATAATACGGGGCGCAATCGCAGCCGGGTTCCTGTCCGGATTCGTTCGGAGAGGTCGGTCATGCCTTCTTCCTTGAGCTGGTTGAAATAGCCGATTAGCACAATTCCATTCAGCACCGCCACACCAAACAAGGCGATAAAGCCGATTCCCGCTGAAATACTGAAGGGCATACCCCGTATATATAAGGCAAATACCCCCCCGATGATACTCATCGGCACAGCGGTAAAAATGAGAATCGCCTGTTTGAAAGAATGAAAGGTCAAATATAGCAGGGCGAATATCAGGCCCAAGGCAATAGGTACCGCCAGAATAAGGCGATCCTTGGCTTTTTGCAGGTTTTCAAACTGTCCACCATAGCGGAGGTAGTAACCCGGAGGCAGATCTAAATCGGCTTCCAGACGTTCTCGAATTTCAGTCACCAACGATTCCGTATCCCGATTACGGGTATTGACCCCAACCGTAATTCGGCGGCGGGTATCATCCCGGGAAATCTGCGTAGGCCCTTCTTCAAACTCAATCCGCGCCAGCTTACTCAGGGGAATTTGTTCCCCATTTGGCAAGGCAATGTAGAGATTGCGGAGGTCTTCGATGCCTTTCCGGAAGGGGCGATCCAGCCGCACGACCAAATCAAAGCGTTTTTCGCCTTCAAATATCGCTCCTGCCGTTCCCCCTGCAAAAGCAGTCTCTACGACTTGATTGATTTCCCGAATCGACAAGCCATAGCGGGCAATGCGCGCCCGGTCGTACCGAATCACCATTTGCTGGAGACCCGTTAATTGTTCCACTTTGATATCCCCCACTCCGGAAATCTCCTGAATAATGGCCTCTGCCTCTTTTCCTTTTTGAAAGAGAATCCCCAGGTCTTCGCCGTAGATTTTCACCGCAATATCCTGTCGGATTCCCGTCATGAGTTCATTGAACTGCATTTGAATCGGCTGGGTAAATTCATACATCACCCCCGGCATTTCAGACATTTTCTCCTCCATTCGCTCAAACATCTCCTGCCGGGAAGAGGCGGAAGTCCATTCATCCCGGGGTTTCATCATCACATAAATATCTCCCGCTTCCAGGGGCATGATATCTGTTGGAATCTCTGCCGTTCCGATTTTGGTTACGACTTTGTCCACCTCCGGAAAACTATCGAGCAGCATATTTTGCAAGACGGCGGAAACCTCCACACTCTGCTGAAGAGAACTTCCGGGCGGTAAAATCTGGTGCAGCGCGAAGTCGCCCTCTTCCAGCGTAGGGATAAATTCGCCTCCCATTCCATTCAAGATTATCAAACTCGCGATAAATGCAGCTACTGTCAGCCCGATTACGATTGCCTTAGCCCGAAGAGCTACTTCTAAAACGGGCGAATATATCCGCCGAATTCCCTCGATGATCCGATCTGCCAGGGTAGCCTTTGTGCGAATCGTTTTATTGAGGAATAAGGCCGTCATCATCGGCACATAGGTAAGGGAGAGGATCAGGGCGCCGATAATTGCGAAACTCACCGTCTGCGCCATTGGCCGAAACATTTTCCCTTCAATCCCTACCAGCGCGAGAATAGGCAAATACACAATCAGGATGATGATGTACCCAAATGAGGCAGACCGTTGAATCCGGGAAGCGGCTCCAAATACAGCGGTGTCCATCTCTTCCGTATTCAATCGTTGGCCGCGATGTTTTTGTTGTAACTGATGAACTACAGCCTCTACAATAATCACGGCCCCATCTACAATTAATCCAAAGTCTACTGCTCCGAGACTCATCAGGTTAGCAGATACGCCGAATATTTGCATCAGCCCGATGGCAAATAACATGGAAAGCGGAATGACCGTAGCGACAATCAGGCCTGCCCGAAAATTTCCGAGCAACAAGACCAGAATAAACACCACGATCAGGCCGCCTTCGATGAGGTTGGTGGAAACAGTAGCAGTAGTCCGCGCTACCAATTTGGAGCGATCGAGAAAAGGTTCTATCCGAATCCCTTCAGGCAGGGAAGTTTCGATGAGTTTCATTCGCTCCTTTACCCGTTCGGTTACTTCCGCAGAATTTTCGCCTTTGAGCATCATCACCTGTCCGGCAACCCGTTCTCCCTCTCCATCCATCGTCACGGCACCAAATCTCGGCGCGCTGCCAAATTGCAAACGGGCCACATCCTTGATCAAAATGGGAATCCCATCCCGAATGCTGATGACGACCGCACCGATATCTTCAAAGGAGGTCAAAATCCCTTCCCCCCGAATGAAGTAGGTATAAGGCTCTTTTTCGATATAAGAACCGCCACTATTTTGGTTATTGGCTTCAAGGGCATCAAATACCTCCGTAATGGTGAGATCCATTGCCCGGAGTTTGTCCGGATCGAGGGCCACTTCGTATTGCTTCACAAAGCCTCCGGAACTGTTGACCTCGATAACGCCCGGCACACTGACCAATTGCCGTTTGACAATCCAGTCCTGAATCGTTCGCAGGTCTGCAGGCGAATAGACCGAATCATAGCCCGGATTTGTAGCAATGACATATTGATAGATCATCCCAAGACCTGTGGTAATCGGGCCCATTTCGGGTTGTCCGAGTCCTTCGGGGATGTCATCCTCGGCTGCTTTGATCTGTTCCTGAATCAACTGTCGGGACAGGTAGGTGTCCATGTCTTCTTCAAAGACCACCGTAATGACCGACAGGCCAAACCGCGAAACCGAACGAATCTCCAATACCCGTGGGATATTGGCGAGTGAGATCTCAAGCGGATAGGTAATAAATCGCTCGACTTCCTGGGCTGCCAGGGTCGGCGAGGTCGTGATGACCTGCACCTGATTGTCCGTAATGTCCGGAACTGCATCAAGTGCCAGATGGCTCAGGCTATACAGGCCCCAGGCAATAAGCGCCAGGGTTCCCATGCCGACCACCACTTTGTTGTGAATGGAATAATGGATGATTTTGCCAATCATAAGGCAGAAACATTGAGACCGAAATAGGGGTCAAATGGAAAAAAAGAGAAAGGAATAGCGCGGATTTGTATCGATATCAACTGATTTCCCTATCAGCGATATTGTCAGGATTTCGGGATGTGTGAACGTGCTTTACATTGAAATAGTCGTCATGTATTACCACGAAGACACTTAGCACACAAAGAAATCACTAAACAAGAAAACCCTACACAAGTGGGGGCGCGCGGAGTGGGCGCACTTCTCCCAGGAATCCGGAATAAGCGGGTGGGGATTGTTCGCAAAAAGCGGGTAGGCATTCTACCAATTCAGCAAGAATAGGGGCCAACTCAGGACGGATACAGGCATTTGAAAATACCGGTATGTCGACCTGATACAGTTTGCCGGCTTGGTAGTCTTCAAGGTGCTCTCCACCAATGTCAATAGACAAGGCACCGGCCAGTAGGTGCAGAAAGCCTCCTGCATCGCAAGATGCCGAAACAAAGTGAGTTTCTGCATCCACTTTATGGTCATGCGGCGTGAACGCATGTCCCATCAGGATGAGAAAGGATATGAAAACGATACTATGGGAGAACCGTGTATTCATATTACAAAGCTCGGGAATATTTGGTAGGGAAGCAAGTGGTTTTGATTGTGGGCCGATCAGCAGTTTGGGAATTATGGATTAAGAGAGGACAATCTGCCCTGCATTTTGATATGTCGGCTTTTGAGCCGATGCTGGAGGTGGAGATTGATCCGGAGAGTGGATTTGGGGAGTTGGATGAATAATAATAACGAATTTCATCCCGGACGGAAGGGGTAGCGCAGCTTCGCCTGAAGATCCGGGATCTACCAGCCATGTTCAGGGGGAGTAGGTTCCGGGTTATTGGAGCAACCTGCGTAAGCCCCAATCCCCGGAATGAACCTGTGGTGTGAGGTTTTGGCAACGGATTCTCTTGTATTTTTTCACGCGGGAAATCCCGTATCAAGTACGGGACAGGCTTCCCCAAAAACCGCCTCGCAGCCTAAGGCCTCCCGCACAATCCGACCCCCGCATCGAGGTGCGGGGCAGGCTCCTTCAAAAGGAAACGACCCACGGGTGAGTGGGGTGTAGGCCAGTTTTCCTGCAAGCGAAGAATAACCGCAAGGTTCGCAAAGGAAAACAGCCCTGGATTTACCACTCAGCGCACAAAGAAAGCACTAAGCGGAATCTCCGGGGTTTCATGTACAACATGCTTAGTGTCCTAAGTGCCTGAGTGGTTTCTCTTTGTGGATTTTTGGCCTGCACCCATTGCTATCCATAGTCTCCTGTGAAGCGATATGGATACGGGGCGAATCCCTGTTTCCCAGCGGGAAACCATATTTGTAGTAAGAACTCCTCCTCTTTTTTGCTGTCGGGCGCTTTACAGTGCTAACTCCAAAATTATGGGGGGCATTGATGCTACCCATATTCAGCCGCTAAGCGGCTGGGCCTTTTGCCTGATCGAACACATCAAACATCGACTCCAATAAACGAGGGGTGATAATTCAGCAGGTAGGTTATGGGAGACTATTTTCCCTATTACAGAGCTATCGAAATGGCTAAAGTCAAATTTCCCTGATAAACACCCTTGGAAATGAATAAATTGGGAATAAAAAGTAGCGAAGCGGCATTAAAAAATCAGAAAGCGGAAAAGCGTCCGACAAAAAAAATAACAAACCCTGTCCAATTCCCTTTGCCTCGTTCGTAATAAGGGAAAATAATCGTTTTACTCCCTAAAAATGAATCTTATGAGCGAATTTATGATGTTGTTCCGACACACCCCGGTTGCAGATTTTCAGCCTTCTCCCGAAGAACTACAAGCGACCATCCGCCAGTGGCAGGATTGGATAGGGGGCATTGCTGCCCAGGGAAAATTTGTCAGCACCAATCAACTCGGATTTGAAGGCAAAACCCTGAAGCGCGGAAATGTGACAACCGATGGTCCCTATGCGGAAGTCAAAGAAATCATCGGCGGCTATATCATTGTAAAGGCCGAATCGCTGGACGAAGCCATTTCCCTCGCAGCAGGCTGCCCGGTCCTGGAAATGGGCGGCAATGTAGAAGTTCGAAACATTCTGACCCTCCCCAACTAACAACGGCCTCGCAGGAGCCACCATACCCTGCGAGGTCAAATTCCATTATTAGCTACAACCCATATTCTCATGAAAACTATATTTGATTCCCATACGCTGGGAGAATTACACGCGCGCATTGGTCAGCTTAGTTCCGAAAAACAAGCCCAATGGGGTAAAATGGATGCTGGCCAAATGGTAAAACATTGTATCTTGAGTGAAGAGATGTTTCAGGGCAAAACTGCCTACAAACGATTGCTGGTCGGTCGGCTCTTTGGCCCAATGGCCCTGAAATCCATTCTCAAAAATGAAAAACCGATGAAGCGGAATCAGCCTACCCATCCGGAGTTTAAGATAAAAGATTCCGGAAACCTGGAGCAGCGAAAACAAGCATGGATGAGTCTGTTAGAAGAATATGGAAATAGTCGCTCAACACGGTTTACCGGCTTTGTTCATCCCTTTTTTGGAAAAATGAATGCTACACAAATCGGTCAGTACGTGTACAAGCATACAGATCATCATTTAAGACAATTTGGTGTATAAGGCAGAAAAACAGGACCTCGTCCCCCATTTGTTTAAAACAGAGTACAGTAAAATGGTTGCTGTACTCTGTAATCATTTTGGTTTTTCTCAAATAGAAGATGCCCAGGATATTGTCAGCGAGACTTTCCTCAAAGCGGCTGAAGTCTGGGGCCTGAATCAGATTCCGCCCAATCCCACCGCCTGGCTCTATACCGTCGCGCAAAATCGGGCGCGGGATATTTTTCGGAAACGTAAGGTGTATCAGGATAAAGTCAGTCCGACCGTCCGGGAGCAGCAAGCGTCCGTTTATGAAATGGATGTGTCCCGGGAAAATGTGCGGGACAGCCAATTGAAGATGATGTTTGTTGTGTGCCAACCGATTATCAGCCAGGAAGCACAGATTGGATTGGCCTTGCGGATTTTATGTGGGTTTGGAATTGAGGAAATTGCCCGGGCATTTTTGACAAATAAAGAAACGATCAATAAGCGCCTGCATCGGGCCCGTAAAAAACTTCAGGCAAAACAGCCCGATTTTGACCTGACGGCAGGAGCAATTGAAAAAGGCCTCGATGCCGTATTGCGGACGATCTATCTGTTATTTAATGAAGGCTGCTATTCCACTTCACCGGATCAGCCGATCCGAAAAGAAATGTGTCGGGAGGCCATTCGGCTTGCGCTCTTGCTGACGACTGCTGAGCAAACGCATTTGCCAGAAGTCAATGCCCTGATTGCGCTCATGTGTTTTCATGCCTCCCGGATTCCGGCAAGAGTAGGGGAGGGGGGAGAACTTATTCTCTTTCAAGATCAGGACCGGAGTAAATGGGATCCGGAATTAATTGACCAGGGAAATGCCTACCTCAATCGGGCAGCAAAAGGAGAAGTCTTATCGGCTTATCACCTCGAAGCAGCCATTGCCTGGTGGCATACGCAAGCAGATACCCCCGAAAAATGGGCGGAGATTCTCCATCTCTACAACCTCTTATTGCAGCTTGCCTATTCTCCGATTGCTGCCCTGAATCGAACTTATGCACTCGCTCAGGTCAAGGGAGCAGAGGCTGCAATTGAGGAAGCGTTGAAAATCAATTTGAAAGATCACCATTTGTATTTTGCCCTCCTGGCACATTTATATGCCACCCATGACCCTGCAAAAGCCCAATATTACCTCCATGAAGGCTTGAAAATCGCACCGACTGATCGGGATCGTCAATTTTTTGAGAATGGATTGGTTGGATATGTCTAATCTATCCAGTCCCACTACTCGCTACTTAAATCGGCCCTGCTATTTGAATATGGAAAAAGTATGCATACTAAATTAAGTCGATTTTCGTATTTTTATGTATGAAAATGATCTGCCTGTTCCTGCTCTGCTTCCTCAACATGGGTCTCCACGCACAAATTACCCTCGTTCATCCCAAGTACATGGAAGGCAATACCTACGCCGTACTCATCGGCGTATCTGACTATGTCGAAGATGCACTGGATTTAAGTGTTGCGGACAAAGATGCAATTGCGGTAAATCATTGGCTTACGACGAAAGGATTTCCACCCCTGACTGCTGATCGGATTCGGGTATTAACCAATCGAAACGCGACCAAGGCCAATATTCTCGCTGCCCTGCGTTGGTATGCCATGCTAGCTGGCGAAAAAGACCGGATTATTGTGTTCTTTTCGGGGCATGGAGCCCCCGATGGATTAGCGCCGGCAGATTTTCGCACAGCAGATGGTGGCAATCTTCTCCTGCATTCGGAGATCAAAAGTATCCTCAAAACAAGCAGAAGCAGCCAGCTCCTTATGATGGTCGATGCCTGCCATGCCGGGGGAAGCGAATCTGCTTTCTATATCGGTGCGGTATCTGATTTGATGAATGGCTATTTGAATAGCGGGATTTCCTTACTGTTGTCGAGTGATATCAAACAATCTTCCCTGGAATATCCCGAGGTGGGGCTCAGCTATTTCACCCATTATCTGTTACAAGGAATAGAGCAGGGCTATGCAAATAAAAACGGGGATAACCTGATTACCATCAATGAAGCCTACGAATATGTTCGCCTCAATGTCAATGTATTGACCCAGGGTCAGCAAACGCCCCAAAAAGGTGGAGATTTTGACCCTTCAATCATTATGCGGATGAATTAAAAGAGCCGATCCTTTTCTTGTCTCGTAAGTCCTGGCAGCAAAAGGGGAATGCTATTCTTCTCTGCGACTCTCCATCTCCGCGTTCAATTCAGAATTGTGCCACCCGAAGGGCCTTTGCCTCTTTGCGCCTCTGCGTTCAATTCTCTCTTTTTCTCAGGCAAAGCCACCAAGTCGCAAAAGGAGGTATCGGATTTACCACTTAGCCACTTAGCTCACAAAGGAAGCACTAAGGAAACTACATTTCGAAGTTTCCGCTTAAAAAGCTTTTGATGAAATGTTGAGCTTGCACTTGCACCTTGAATTTGCACTTGCCTCCGTGTTCCATTCTCTACATCCAGGTCTCAGTATCCGTCTCCACCACATAAAGCACATAATCCCGGATTTGCCGGGCTTTTGCTAACTCGATATAGGGAATCGTCTGAGCACCTGCCGCAGTGAATAACACGAGGTTGGCGAGACCTTTTCGTTGTTGGAAAGGGGTTTGTTTGACAGAAACCGCCTGCACCTTGCGAAAAGCCAGAAGGCTCTCTTTGGTGCCGATGATCCCGGAATGGATATGCAAAAGATCCGGATTCAGAGAATAGCGATAGCGCTGCTGAAACCTGCGGCTTAGTACGAATACGAGGGGAATGAGCAATAACCAGATGATCGCCTGCCAACCCATTCCTGAAGCGGTTAACAGCATCAGTGCCAGTGCCGGAATGATGCCGTAATACCGTAGATGGCGACCCACGATAAGGGGACTGATCACATGCTTTTTCATGCCTGCGCGGAGACTTTCCGGGAAGGAAGGCTGCAACAGCGTTTCCACATCTTCGATAGGACAAGCCGGAATGGTCAGGGCTCTTTGGCGTTTGACTACCTGGCTGGATGCCTGATAAATGCGGACGGTGAATAAGCCAAATAACTGCTTGAGGGGCTGGGTGCTCCAGGTAATGAATTGTAGCTTTTGATGGACTGCGGTTTGTTCGCGTCGCTCAAAAAGGCCTGCGGTAATCTTAAATCCCCGATCGGTTTCCCACACACTCAGGCCATAATACCGAATGACTGTTCGTATCAGCGAATAGAGAAATGTCGCGACCAACAAGAGCGGAACCAGGATCAATAACCCCAGCCAGAAAGAATCGAGTTCAAAACCGATGACAGCATACAGGACATCTTCCCATTCGTAGCCGAGGGCGTCACTGATTGTATTCCCAAATCCCAGCAAGGTACCGAGGATAATCCCCATCGTTTGCAGGTGATTTTGACTGATACCTTCCCGGACGAGTTCGGCAGGGGTGCGGCTAAAGCGTAATTGATTGGGACTGTTGGTTGAAACAGAATCAACAATTGTTTCTGGCGATTCGGATGTGTGTTCGGTGCTGCTTGTTTCCGCTTTGAGATCCTTTTTTTGTTCGAGAATAAAATTCCGAATGGTCTCAGCATGCTCCCGGTGGAGGGCGTCGAGACTCAATTCACTCCCGGACGAACCCGCTGTTTCTACCTTGAGGCTTACGACATTGAGGAACTGATGAAGCACATTTTGCTCAAAATCTATGGCCTGAATCCGCTCGAAAGGGACATTGATCCTGCTTCTGTTTAGAATCCCGTGCTCGACCACCAGTTCATTTCCTTCCACATAAAAATAGTGGCGGAAATAGTTGAGTAGCGCAAACACCAGTTGAACGCCACTGATGACGAGGAAGATAATCCATATGTAATCCCAGTAGCCGC
>CAYGTH010000162.1:0-13850 GCA_964352745.1 uncultured Bacteroidia bacterium | reverse complement strand
GTTCCTGAAGTCAGTATTTTCTAAGGAAATTAGCGTTCCAAACATGGTCTTAGCCCAACACCTTCCGCCAGTCGAGTTTGTCTTTGATGTAAGCAGTAACTTCACTGATAGGAATACGTACCTGCTCCATACTGTCCCGTTCCCGGATGGTTACGCTGTTATCATCTTTGGTTTCGTAATCTACCGTTACACAAAAAGGGGTACCGATCGCATCATGACGACGGTAACGTCTTCCGACCGCATCTTTCTCATCGTACATGACATTGTAGTCATACTTTAGCTCTGAAATGATCTCACGGGCAATCTCAGGCAATCCATCTTTACGGACAAGTGGAAATACAGCGACTTTATAAGGGGCCAGCAGGGGATGGAGTCGCAATACCTTACGGGTTTCCATAGTTCCTTTTGCGCTAGGTACTTCTTCTTCCTGGTATGAATTGCTCAGGTGTGCCAGAAAGGTTCTATCCAATCCGACTGCCGTTTCAACCACATAAGGGACATAAGACTCCTGTGTCTCCGGATCGAAGTATTGCAATTTTTTACCTGAAAACTCCTGATGAGCTTTCAGGTCAAAATCTGTCCGGGAATGAATCCCCTCCAATTCTTTGATTCCAAAAGGGAAGGTGAACTGTATATCCTCAGCCGCATCGGCATAATGGGCCAGTTTATCATGTACATGGAAGCGAAGCCGGTCTGGACTCAATCCGAGCGCCTTATGCCAATCGGCTCGCCTGGCTTTCCAGGTTTCAAACCACTCCATCTGCGTACCCGGCTTCACAAAAAACTGCATTTCCATCTGCTCAAATTCCCGCATTCGAAAAATAAACTGACGGGCAACAATTTCATTTCTGAATGCCTTTCCAATCTGTGCAATTCCAAAAGGAAGCTTCATCCGGGAAGTCTTCTGGACATTCAGGTAGTTTACATAAGAACCCTGCGCCGTTTCAGGACGAAAATAGATATTCGTAGCAGTGGCCTCAGAGGCTCCTAACTGCGCTTGAAACATCAGGTTAAACTGCCGTACTTCCGACCAATCTTTAGAGCCGGAAACGGGACATACAATTCCTTCCTCCACGATGATATCCCGCAACCTGCTCAGGTCTTCGGATTCCAAGGCTTCCTGAAACCGGATTTGTAGCTCCTGAGCTTTTTTGCCATTGCGATTTCCCTGGAGAAAGTTCTGATATTGCTCCCCTCCAACTTCCCAGCCTTCTTTTTTCGCACGTTTATCGGTATCCTTCTTGGATTTTCCTTCGTACTTCTGAATCTGTTCCTCAATCAAGACATCAGCGCGATAGCGCTTTTTTGAGTCTTTGTTATCGATCAAGGGATCATTGAAGGCATCTACGTGCCCGGAAGCTTTCCAGACAGTAGGATGCATGAGGATGGCCGAATCGAGTCCGACAATCTCTTCGTGCATCTGCACCATCGCTTTCCACCAGGCCTGCTTTATGTTGTTTTTCAACTCTACCCCCAATTGGCCATAGTCATATACTGCACCCAACCCATCATAGATTTCACTTGATGGAAAGATGAATCCATACTCCTTGGCATGGGATATGATCTTTGGAAAGATTTCGTCGTAGTTCATGAAAAAACGGATTGAAAATGATGGTGTCTCATGGAGGCCGCAAATTTAACAAAATATTTGATTGGCCGGTAGTACAGGCTTCCTGAGTTTATTCTTGCACTAATTCTGTCACCAACAGGGTAAATGCTGCCCCTGCCGAATCTGCGATTGATTTTCGGACATAGTCTCCGGACATAACACTTTTTCCAAATTGAGTCTTGATAAATACATCCTCGTATTCTCGTAACGGTACATAATCTCTCCTGAAGCGGGAATCCGTATCAAAAGCGGCTTCCAACGACCAAAACCCATGTGTATGGATAAAGGTTGGTTGGACCTCTTCAAATATATAATGATAAAATTGGGTAGGGTCTTGTTGAAAAGTTTGTGCAATAGTTTTATCACAAAGCCCAGCCAAGTCAAATACCCGGAGGTGGGAATAATAAAGGGTTCCGCCCAAATCCGGAACTAATAAGGAACCATTCTGTACCTGTAGGCGATCTGCATAGACATTATAATTATGGCCGAATTGCTGAGCAACCTGGGAAAATGGAATGACGGGGTTTTTACTGCGTTTTTCCGTAAGGATAATTCCCATCCCGACTGAGCCTGCAATAAATAATGCAAGACTTGCATAAATCCAGCGGTTGTACCAGCCAATAAAAAGAGCCTCTTGCTGAAAAAAGCTATTTCCAACAACGACCATAGTAGCATAGAAAAACGGAAAAAACGGACTTGCATAGCGATACCAATCCAGCCAATCATAGGGGAGTAATAAAAATGCAGCTATTGAAGTAGCTGTAAATAGAAGCAAGAGCCCTTCCCCCCAGGTCAACGTACGCTTCCAGGCCAGGTATCCCGCTAAAATCAGTGTGCCTCCTGCTATCAGCAGGCCAAATGGACCCGCTATGCTTCTCATCAGATCATAGCTTTTCTTTCCGGACCAGAGAGCGGCAAAATCAATCCCTCCTTTTGCATAAAAAGGATCAGGGAGCATATCGTGAAAATACTGCCAGCGAAATACTTGATAGGTACCCAGCAATACTCCCAGACAACCGATGTAGACCAGGAAATATCCGGGTTTCGTCCGAAGTAAGCCAGTGAATAGTAAAATAGCGGGAAATATCCCAGCATACAGCAACCCATCAGGCCGCGTAAGTGCAATAGCGGAGCAAAGGATGCCAAATTTTGCAGCATCCTTCCAATTTATTTCGCGAGGATGGGTCATCCATTCAGAAATCTCATACCATAATAGGACCGTAAGGAGAACATATAAGGGGTTTTCAAGGCCCCCGACTGACCACATGACAAATGGTGAATTGATCACCAAAAGGAAAAGAATTAAGGCCCTGGGTGCTGTCGGCAATTTAACAAACCGGAAAAGCCCTCGGTCCAATACGATCAGTGTCAGGAGGACCATCAGCATTCCGATTATCTTGGGAACGATATAGGGATGAAAAATTCCTGTCTTGAAAAAGCCAGCCATTATCACTACCCATAGAAAATTGGAATATCCTTCTACAGGGACGCGGCCCGGTTGGGATACTAAAGCAAAATGGTCAGCGAGGTTACGGGCATAAACAAAAGATATCCCAGCATCATCCACGATCCAATTGACAAAAAACAAGGTGTGCAATCCATATAGCATAAACGCCAGCCCGACCAGTAAAGGGGGATGATGTAAATAGCGAAAAAGCCGGTCATTCCAGGATTGAATCATTGAGTTAGCTTTCTTGGCGGCGATCATGAATTAGCCCTTCAGCACGCTAAGTACTGAAGGGCCAATGATAAGTCTTTTATTTGAAAATTTCCCGGTACCGCTTACCTCATGATATACATTTTTCCCCAGCCATTGTTGAAGTAATCACTGATCCCCTCATCGCGGAGTTTCATCGGGTCTCCAGGTGATTTGGTTACTACCCGGTAGAGATATACTCCATTGGCGAGTCGGTCGCCAAATTCATCTGTTCCATCCCATGCATAGGAAGTGATATTTCGTCCAATATTCACATCCCCTAATGCTTTGAGGTCGATTACCTTCACCTGTTTTCCGCTAATGGTATAAATCTGTATTTGGAAAACGTCAGGCATTTCCTCTCCCGTCAGCGTATACACAAATCGGGTAGCGGTAGAAAACGGATTCGGATAATTCAGCACCTGGCTCAGTGAACTTTCCGTAATGACTTCAAAGGTAATTTCATAGAAATTCTCGCCTGAGCCCGAGGCATTCCCTTTTTGATCCCGCCCCTGAACCCGTAAGCTGTATTCTCCATCTTCCAGTCGCTGCTCTCTTCCCGGATAAAAGACGAGTCTCGCCTTATTTTCAGGTAATTCAGCAGGCGTCCAGTCTATCCGGCTATCTGAAGCAATGAAAAGGCGCTCATAGTTGGTCGCTGCGTTGGTTCCCTTTTTGAAATACAGTTCAAAAGCTGCGGAATCTGTAACCGCGGTAAAGGGGTTTTCATCATTTACCTCAATCAAAATCTCGGGATTGGGAGAAACGATATCGCCATTCATGATGTGTTTTCCATCCACCGTAACATCCAAAATTGGGTTGATCCGATCCACAATCACATAAAATGATTGTACATAGAGGTTGTTAAACCGATGAACCTCAGGCTGATCTTCGTAGGCATTGATTTCCACCACCAGGCTGACATTTCCGTCCAGACTATATGCTTTCGTATTGAAAGTATATTCAAATTCGACACGCCCGGCTGCTGGTAATACCGCAGTACGGATGGTATCGAGAAACACAACCGATCGGTCTTCTCGTTCCAGCGACAATTTGACCAACAAACTATCCATCCCAAACTCACTGATGTTATTCGCCCCCATTCTGATAAAGACATCTTCTCCTTCAAATAAGGTATCAGATTCAAATACAAAATTTGTAATCGGGTCTACTACTGCATCCGGGGCAGGCGTAAATAGCACATGCCAGTTGTCTAACTGGGGGGCAGTACGTTTGATCGTATCTACCAAGCCTGCTTCCAGTCGTAAATAGGGATATACTTCAGCATCAATTTGAGAAATATCATGCGTAGCGGTTGTATTGATAGAATAGAGTAAGGTATCTGTGTCATCGACCCTAACTCCAAATACATCAACGTCCACTGATTCGTGAATAAACTGATCCAGTGTTTTCCAGCCCCAAAATATTTTATCCCATTCTATACCCGGACCTACCAGGGTCGAGGTGATTTCTCCTTCATCAAAACTTGAAGTCAACAACTGTGAAATCTGCAACAGGTTACTCCCTTGCAAATTAGGGGCATATACTTCTACCGCCGAATTGGGGTATCCTTTTCTACCCATAACTATGAAGGGATCTCCATCGTTGAGTAGTTTGATATTATCAGAAACTCCGATGGTATTTAATGCGTCAAATACATCATCCGGCCAATTCTGGACTTGTGGATTACGGTTACTCGAAACAATGACATAATCACCGGGCTGCGCATTCTGAATTGTAGATTTAATTCGGTTATACTCACTCGGTATCTTCGCCACAACCGTGGGGCCATATTGGGAATAAGCCTTAGCGATCAGGGTTACCGGATCAAGGACCGAAATAATCACTCCGTCTGAGGAAAAGTCATTCAGTCCTGCATCAAAAACCAGAGCCCCATTCTGGGACCATCGAAAAACTCCATTACGCTGCGTGGCAAACTCCATTTGAATAGACAAAAGCGCAAATTTCCATTCTTGCTGCAAGAGGTCAAGACTGAGTCCCTGAGTTGTATTTTTTGTGAATTGATTCAAATCAGACTGGGCCCACCCTTTCCGATTAGCAATATATTTGAAGGATGAATTTCCCCATACACTCGGCTGCACATCTGCAAGACGCACCCGCCAAAAATAGACTGCACTATCCTGCAAGCTAAAGGGAACCTCCCATGAACCCAGCGGAGCTGTACCATTTACAGGTCCGGATGAAGTCAATAACGGCGAATCAAACTGCGCAGTAGTATCGATCTCAAACACGTACCGAACATTTGTTTCATTGGTCATGAAATAGGTAGAAGCATCCAGTCGCACCTTGTTTGCCCCTACAATTGCATATTCGGAAGGAGATAAAATAGCAGGGATGTTACCGGGTATGATACGGTCCAATCGAATCCGATTATTACTTTCATTGTATTCGTCAAATTCATTCGCTGCATCTACAAACACTTCAAATGTGTTTTGTCCCCTCACCTGAATATCTTCCGGCTTATACAACATCAAAGAAAGCGTGTCAATAAAGGCCACCATCGGATGCCGGGTAGTCGGATGATCAAACCATTCGTTATTGGGAAGGCGCTGACGAATGGTCATATCAAATGAATCGACTGTTGCCAATCCCAGATTATTTACAATCACATTCACCAGGAAAGAATCATCCTGTGCTGAGAAGTTTTCAGGCGTAAAAAATATACTGGATTGCTTGATCTCCAGATCCACCTTTTCCGGATGATAAAAAGTTACCGCCGGATCTGCTTGTAAATTCATCTGACGAGCGTGATTACGGTATTGAACACCAACCAATGAGTCTGTGAGAGTTCCCACTGTTTTTTGAACGATTTTCCCCAAAGGTTGTCCCAAATCCTGCCGAAACATATACCCGTAAAAAATTCGGCCGTAGTCTTTCAGCGGGGTCAAATATCCTGCACTGGAATTGGCCATATAGCCGATCGCACCCCGCTCTTTCCAAATGACCCAACGCTCGCCAAAACTTTGCCCCCCTGTAAAGTCTCCTCCATAACATCCCATTGCAATCATGAGTGGATAGCGCCCAAAATTGTTATACCCCACCGGCTCACGGATCGAAATGTCCAAAATGTTGCTGGTAGAGTGCCCAAAGAAATGGATAAGGGATACCCCCGCATTAATATCTTCATGGTAGGTAGCTGTGGTTTGTTCTAGAATAGTAGAACTACTGGTTTTCTGAAAATAAACGACATTCCCTCCATACGGCGCAGAGCTAAATATATTTGTATTGTAAGAGAATGATCCTCCAATAGCTGTTTGCTCAGCTACATTTCCTCCCCCTCCCAGAAACACGCCTTTTTTCATCCAGGGCTTCCAGGACGTATGTTCGTATTCATTTACCTTCTCCAAATAATCCATCCCCTGCTGATCGGTATAGATATTGACCCGCCCTATTGCAATCTCGGGAGATACCCGAACGCTATTGGGATCAAAATGTCCGACAAACTCAAAATCAGTAGCGGGATACCCAAAAGTTGGAACCAGACTTTCCGGAGCCCCCCGGGTTCTGTAGGCTCCTTTTCCCCACAAGAATACGTATTGAGGTTTTACATTCCAGTTATCAATTGCATCTTTACAAAATCGCTTGATTGCCCAGGGTGTCAAGCTACCATACCCATATTCATCGTAGATTTCATCCGTGTAGACCAGTTTGACAGATACCGGATTGGTCGTCGCAGTATCTCTGTAGTTTGCATATGCTTCTGCCGAAACCCTCATCGTACGATTGGCGATGATGATAAATTCAGCTCCATTACCTGGTGCGAATAATTTATTAAATGCGGCTGCCTCGATTTTTGGTTTTTTCAGACCATTGTCTGTAACCAGCATTATATCGCGGGAACCTGAAAGGCCCGGCACAATCACTTGCGCGGTATTTCCATTCATCAGACCAACTGCACGGACAGGATTATTCAAATCATAAGCCCACACCGTATCCTTTCCAGCTGCATTTTGAAACCGGAAATAGGCAGGCGTATTTCGATTCCAATCCTGAATGACAATGGAGCTATCTCCACCCAAGTCAAATTGCCGATCATAGGTGAGAGAAGCCCAGCAGATATTATTATTATCCGTATTCGCACGCAAGGCTTCAAATGTAAGATCGGTAGAATTCCCGGTTAAGGATTGTACTTGTGCCCGCTGATAGCTTCGGATATATACACCGCTTGACAGGGTCGTATCCAATACCTCAGAATTATTGAGCATCAGCCGGAACTGGTGCTGGGTATTGGATCGTCCAAATACCCGGGTTTTTACATCGACGGTTCCCCCCGTAATATTTGAAGGAAAAGGCGTAGCAATATTTAGGGTATATGGAGAAAGGTATTGAAACTTAGGGCCTACATATCCTTCTCCAGGTCCGTAATCAGAGTTGAGGGTATAAAAAGAGTCATACTGCCCCCCACCGCCCAGTGCGTATTCTGTCAGCGCATCATCGGGCATAAACTCCCGCAACGCTTCATACCGAAAACTACTTTCGGGGGTATACAGCGTATAGAGAGGATCAAATAAGGTCTGAAACCGCCTTCCGGGAACATTACTCCAGGTTAAGAAATAGGCCGCCTCATCAGCGAACAGACTCATGTTCCGATTGGGCTGTAAATCAGGGTCATGCAGGCCACTGGCTGCATCCCGGTACATCATCGAATCCATATAGCCGTCATTCCTACGGCCAACAAAGTCAAGATAATTGAGCTCTCCCTGTGGGTTTTCATTCACATACATCGGTACTTCTTTACCCCGATAGTAGAGCTGTAAAAAAGTAGCATCTACCCCGGTCATATCAAAACCAGCGGCAGCGAGTTCAAAAGCAGAAATTCGATAAATACCATCTGCATCCACAACCAATTTCACAAAGGGTCGGTCGGGATTAGATTTGTACCAGGCATTGCCATATTCAAATGCCTGGGCAAACAGGGTGCTCAGCGAGATTGACAAGAGGGTGCATATTATTAAAATACGTTTCATACCTGACCCGATTCTTTCGTATTTGAAGATATTCAATTTATTTTCTACAATATAACAAGCCATATGGAAATCATATGTCGTGTAAATTACTGAATGCTAAATTTCAGAGAGACGATGTGGGAATGCAGATTTTCTGATAAGTTCCCAATATTTGCCAATGCATAATCGATCTGGAAACTTTTAATCATGATCCCTACACCGGCAGTGGGGAACAAGCCCGTTGCTTCAACCCCATTCTCGTCCTTGATATTTTGTAGATTATAAAACCCACCCCGCAGAAAAGCGACCGGCTGCCGTTGGTTATTCCGATAGGCGAGTTCTACTCCTACACGAGGATCGATGCTAATACCATTTCCAGATAGCAGGGAACCACTTCGTTCCCCATCAAAGTACACATCATTATCTATTGCGAGTAATACATTCACTCGCCGGGTAATGTCCACATCATATCCAAAACCCAAACGAATGGCCGGACGGGTGACTTCAATCGAATTGAGGGGGACATCATTCCCGGTATTAATAAAATCGTCTTCAAAGGTTTCTGTATTGAAGGTCCAGGCATTGTAGGTATTGGTAGCATCTGTAACGACCAGTCCCAGCCGGAGGTGCTTGACCTGATAGCGCGCAGCAATGTCTAATCCAAAGCCCCAGGCATTAGCAAATCTACCTACTCCTCTGTAAATGACTTTAATATTCGCACCTAGGCTCAATCCCTTAATCGAACCCGGCTGCCATGCATAGGAAAATAATGCAGCAAAATCAGAAGCCGAAAAAGCCTGGATCCGATCATAGTTAATCGTTCCATCAGCCTCTACCAACTTGAGGGTATTGGGAATATCATCGACCCCAATCCGAATCAGGCTGACGCCAAACCTACGATTACCAGCAGAGTCAACCGGCATGGAAAAGCCTCCATAATCATAATTGGCAATATTGGCAAAATAGGAGGCGTGCATTAAGGCCAGTTCCGGCTGATAAGAAGCACCTGGAGCAGCGAGACCCGCTGGATTCCAGTATCCTGCTGTTACATCATCAGCAATGGCCACCTGCGCATTTCCCATCCCAAATGCCCGCGCACCAATTCCAATCCGAAGAAATTCATTCGAATACTTTCGGGCTTCAGTCTGAGTGCCATTTTGGGCATACGAAAAAGAGAGGGTAAACAAGCAAGCTAAGAGTGCAAAAATGTATCTAAGACCCATATTTTAATCCGCTCATAATCAAGGGGAAAACTATTATTCTACAAAACTAAAGCACCTCTTGTTCAAATCAAATACGATTAGAAAGAAGCTCCTTACAGGGCGTAAGATTTTCACCAAATTGACTTATAAAGCCATTTCTCGATTAGAACGCAGCCTGTTTCAGGGATTGTGCTTACACAAACCTCCTATATAACGTCAAAAAAACAAATGTGGTGTGTTCTCCTAAGAGCCGTAGCAAGTGTTATGCCGAAATGGGAGGGTGCACTTATAAGTACCCTCAGACTTTTTCCATCTGGTGGGTAAAATCTGCGAAGGCCAGAAAGCATCTTTCTGCGAGGCCTTTTTCATACGTTTCAATCACCCGTAAAAATCGAGGATCATCCAGATAGGCAAATTTGGAAACTTTTACCCGCTGCAAAATACGTTTGAGCACATAAATCACATATTTCCAGTCTGTGTAC
This sequence comes from uncultured Bacteroidia bacterium, assembly GCA_964352745.1. Lineage (GTDB taxonomy): Bacteria > Bacteroidota > Bacteroidia > J057 > J057 > CAYGTH01. Next base: position 3,894 of record CAYGTH010000162.1, on the reverse strand, counting down.
AGATAGAGGTGTTTCTTCCCAACAAATTTCTCAAAAAAGCTTCCGTATCCCGGTATTTCATTCCGGGTGATCCATTGGGTCAAAGCCAGGACCTCAGCAGGCGGGTAGGCTTCAAAATACTCAAAATAGGCAGGGAGTAAGCTCGAATCCCGTTCAATGAGAATTTTGTCAAGGATGAGCTCAAACAAAACATGACTCACAAAGAATAGGCGATGGAGGCTATGCCCGGGAAAGGTTTCACGCATCAACTGAGAGATCATCCCGGTCTCCTGCTTGAAAAACGCGGAACTGTGAAAGAGGGCATCTGCCTCAAAATGACGGAGTATCCCATTATAAAAGCTTACCTGCTCAGGAGAAGCATCATTCTCCATCAGCAAGCGCATACGGGAGGCTTTGAGTCGGATTGACCGATCGAATACAGAGAGCAGGTCCGGGGTGGACATTCCTACAAAGAAGAGGCTATCTTCTTGTTCTTTGTCCAGGTAATAATGCGAAATGAAATTCATGGGTCGCCATTCTATTTTTCCGAGCCTGAGTGCAAACATGCGAAATTCCCAAAGGAAAAACTAACCCGCCTATTGTATGAGAATACGGTTTTCGCATCTTCAACGTTCGGGCGCGAAGGATAACAAATGCTACACATTCCCAAATTACAACTTACCAATCCGATCAATTTGCCAGAGATTATCTGTATTATCGAACAATTACATTTCTGTTTTTTTCATTTTTAAGCTTAAAAAGCTACTTTCAACGTGCATCATTACATGCATACACATATTAATCTTTGTAATCCAGCCTTATGACCGATCAGACATCCGATAAACAATCGCTTTTTCTGGGGCAGCCGATGGGTTTGTTCTACCTGTTCTTCACGGAATTATGGGAGCGATTTAGTTATTATGGCATGCGTGCCATTTTGATTCTATACCTCACCTCAGAAACCATGGGCGAAAATCCGGGTATGGGCTGGTCGAATCAGGAAGCATTAGCCCTTTACGGCTGGTACACGATGCTGGTCTATGTCGCCTCAATTCCTGGCGGAATCATTGCTGACCGGTACATGGGACAAAAGCGAGCGGTCATGGTCGGTGGTGCCTTATTATGTATAGGTCATATTACCCTTGCCTTTCCGAGTGAAACGGCATTCCTGGTAGGTCTTGCCTTTATCGTAGCAGGGGTCGGCATGCTGAAACCCAATATTTCCACGATGGTCGGAGGCTTATATGAACAAGGGGACGAAAGGCGAGACAAAGGATTTTCGATCTTTTATATGGGAATTAATGTCGGGGCTGCAGGTGCGAGTATCATTGTAGGCCTTGTCGCTGCCCAATGGGGATGGCATTATGGATTTGGCTTAGCGGGATTAGGAATGTTGCTCGGACAAGCGGTCTATATATTTGGACAAAAACACCTGGCTCATGTTGGCAATCTGCAACCTGCCTCTAAGGTGCCTGGTGAAGATGTCGGCTTACTGGAACTATTTACCCGATTGGTTAAGTTTCCGATCCCACTGTTCATCACAGGATTTCTCTCAGGCCTCTCTATCTATTACACGGTAGCACATGATTGGACTTATGGCTTATTATACTTATTTCTTTCACTTGTTGCAGGCATGATGATGTCGATCTATCAGGATTTAAACCGAGTTGAAAAAGATCGATATCTTGTGCTCTTGCTTTCCTTCGTGCTGATCATTGTCTTCTGGGGGGCTTTCGAGCAAGCAGGCGGATTGATGAGTCTGTACACCGAAGAAAAAACCAATCGCGATATTTTTGGCTTGTTCACAATGCCAACTGCGGTAATGCAAGCATTTAATCCAATCTATATCATCCTCTTTGCAATTCCGGTAGCGGGATTTTGGCAAAGCCGGAAACTGAAAAACAAAGAAGCTTCTTCTATTTTCAAAATGGCTGCGGGACTGATCATTATGGGAATGGGATTCCTCTTCATGGTAGGTGCATCCAAGCAATATGAAGCACTCGGCGAATCCGGTCTCTACTGGTTAGCACTGGCTTACCTGCTCCACACTTTAGGCGAATTATGTGCTTCACCCGTTGCCCTGTCTTTCATTACAAAACTCGCACCGGTCAAATATGGTGCTCTGATGATGGGGGTTTATTTTGCGGCTTCCGGACTCGGGAATAAGCTGGCAGGTGTGTTGGGAGAATCTGCTTCTGACTTTGGAGAACTATCCGTATTCACCGGCATCACGATCTTTTCAGTTGCCTTCGGTCTGATTGTCATCGCGCTGCTCAAACCCCTCAAGCGACTGACCCACGGTGCTGAGGACCTCCAACCTGAATCCCTCAAACACTAATCAAACATATTTCAAAAGACCTTTTGGCGATTCCTTCTGCCAAAAGGTCTTTTCTCTTCTGTTACGCTACTAACTCCACACCGATATGTCGGATACTTCCACGAACGACCTCTATAAGCACGGGACCGTGCTCGGCCACCCTTCGGGCCTGTTTGTCCTGTTTTTCACAGAAATGTGGGAGCGATTTTCCTACTATGGGATGCGCGCCCTGCTGGTTATGTTTTTTACCGCTTCCCTTTTAGATGGAGGATGGGGCTGGCCAAGAGAACATGCGTTTGCTATTTTCGGTACCTATACCTCTTTGGTCTATATCTCCACCCTATTAGGGGGATATATGGCCGATAAACGAATTGGGTATCGCTGGGCAGTCGTAATTGGTGCCTTGCTGATGACACTTGGGCACGCTTGTATGGCATTAGAAACCCAGTTCTTTATCTATACTGGGTTAACCTTGTTAGTCTTCGGAAGTGGTTTCTTTAAGCCTAATATGACTTCTATCATTTCTAAAATGTATGAGGATCACCAGGAGAAAAAAGACGGTGCCTACACCATATTCTATATGGGAGTAAATGCCGGAGCATTCCTGGGGATACTGCTTTGCGGGTACTTAGGGGAAACCGTTGGTTGGAGTTGGGGATTCGGAGTAGCCGGGATATTTATGTTGTTTGGCTTGCTTCAGTTTTGGCTAGCACAAGATATTTTCGGAAAAATAGGATTAAAGCCTGAAAATCAGGTTGAAGAATTAGAGGAGCCTACCGAGGCTTCAGGCGGAAAGTTAAATCCCTTTACGACCTTACAATTCGTACTCATTATTATTTCAGCCGTATTAGGATTAGCATGGATTCTTAATGATCCTGTTTCTAAGATATCAGAAGGAGCCTATAATCTATTCAATTTTAATATCGGCACCCTCTCAGGTAGCAACTTTGCTATTCTAACAGCCCTGGCTTTGTTCATTTTGCTGTTGATTATCAGGATACCGAAATATGCCAAGGTTACCCGGGATAGAATGCTTGCTGTGGTTTTCTTTGCTTTCATTACCATTTTCTTTTGGGCGATATTCGAGCAAGCTCCCGGTTCTTTAACCATTTTTGCGAGAGACTACACACAGAGAGTATTGGAAGGGAATTCTGCCATGATATTTAAGGTGGTAAATTCCCTTATGACGTTGATTCCATTGGGGATTATTACCTGGGTGCTTGGGAGGCTATTTAAAAAGACCTTTGGCAAGTATGCTACTTCCAATATCATCTTAGCAATGAGTTTTGTGATCATTTGGGGCATTGCCCTTTGGATGCTTTACACAGAATTTATGAAAGATGTCGCTGAGGTTCCAGCCTCCTGGTTTGGGATACTGAATTCACTTTACATCATCACATTTGCGCCACTTTTCTCCAAATGGTGGGAGAGTAAATACAATCCGAATGCCAATATGAAATATGCGATTGGCATGGTGCTCTTAGGGATTGGCATGGCCTGCGTTGCGATAGGCGCTTCAGATATTCCGACAGGGGCTAAAACAGCATCCGTGAGCATGATCTGGCTTGTTTTGGTGTATTTTTTCCATACGATGGGTG
>CAYGTH010000161.1:1805-13855 GCA_964352745.1 uncultured Bacteroidia bacterium | reverse complement strand
CCCACGGCCCTACGCTGATTGCCTACGCGTGGGGGACAATTCGTTGGGACCGTAAGGAGATGATCTTCGATTGAAAATCAATTCTTCTTTTCTCTTTCTTCTTCAGTCTTTCTTCTTTCCCCCATCCTGGCGGGTCGGCGATGCAGAAGCCATCGGGAAAAGGGGTCCCGGCAAGCCGGGATGCGCGTTGAATTGGCTTCTGCGCTTTTTGCCCCACTTTTTCTAAAAAAGTGGGAAGAAGGTAAAATCATAAATGGATTAGAACTTCGTTCCCAATGCACCAGGCAGTCATTTCAAGTATTATCATGTTCAAAAACCTTTTGGTAATCGAGCTGGCAAGCGTGCTGGCGGGGCCTTCTGTGGGAATGTTTTTTGCGGAATTGGGCGCGCGGGTCATCAAGATCGAAAACCCCAGGCAAGGCGGAGATGTAACCCGACGTTGGAAGCTTTCAACAGAATCGGCGGAAGGAGATGTTTCGGCCTATTTTTCATCGATTAATTGGGGGAAAGAATCTATTTGCCTGGATCTTTCCACTGAGCCAGGGAAGGCCATCCTTCACATCTTGTTAGCAAAGGCAGATCTCCTGATTAGTAATTTTATCCCGGGTTCAGATGCGCGACTGGGTATTGATGCGGAGTCCCTGATGGATCGCCACGCTCATTTGATCTGTGCTGAGATAAACGGCTATGGGCCAACAGAAGCGCGGGCTGCTTTTGATGCAATTATCCAGGCAGAAGCTGGCTATACCCACTTGAATGGGGATCAAAAAGGGATATTCAAAATGCCAGTGGCCCTGATGGACGTGCTCGCTGCCCATCAACTCAAGGAGGCTATTTTACTGGCGCTGATTCAGCGACTACAAACGGGGGTAGGGGGGCGCGTTTCTGTTTCTCTTCTGGAGGCAGGTATAGCGGCATTGGTCAATCAGGCTACCAACTGGCTCGTGGCTGGCAAGATTCCTGAAGCAAGTGGCTCCGAACACCCGAATATTGCCCCGTATGGAACGATATTCACCACAAAAAATGGCCTGAAAATCGTCCTGGCAATTGGAACAGATCAGCAATTTTTAGCGCTCACTCGATTACTGGACCTCCCGCAGAATCTCAACTGGCAACACAATACAGGTCGAGTGATGGATCGAAACGCCCTAAATCAGGCGATACAAGGAGCGATTGGGAATTGGGATCGGGATTCGCTGATGCTTGCTTTTCAGAAAGAGCGGATTCCAGCCGGAGCTGTAAATAATATGAAGGAAGTCTGTGAGTTGCCCCAAGCCCGTAATTTGTTACTGGAAGGAGGCGAGTTGCAAGGGATTAGGAGTTTCGTAGGAAACGGAAACTGTTTACCCCAACATGATTTGCTAGGCCCACCTCCTGCTGCTGGAGCGCATACAATCAGCATTCTTCAGGAGTTGGGATATGGTTTGCCGGAAATAGAAAAATGGATAAAAACTGATATTGTTGCCATTCCGGATATTTCCCCTAAATCTGGTTTTGAAAAACAATAACGTCTGCTTAGCTTGGTTTGAATTTATCGCAAAGAACAAGAAAAAACTGAATTGTAGCGCATGGCTATACGACCGATTTACGTTGCTGCTACCAGCCAGCATGTAGGCAAAACGACCTCTACGCTTGGCTTGGTGAGCGCCTTGAGAGCAAGGGGATTAAATGTAGGATATTGTAAGCCATTGGGCCAGCAATTTATCGATGTTGGTCCTACACGGGTGGATAAAGATGCGGTTTTGTTCGCCAAATTCATGGATTTTGAATTGAAACCTAACCTCCACAGTCCCGTAATTTTAGGAACGGGCGCCACTACCGCCTATTTGGATAACCCCTCCCATTACAACTTCCCTAACCGGGTATTAAAAGCCTCCAAATTATTGGAACAGCATCATGATGTTGTCGTCTATGAGGGTACGGGGCATCCGGGAGTGGGGAGTGTCGTGAATCTTTCTAATGCACATGTGGCAGAGTTGCTGGGGGCAGGTCTGATCATGGTCGTAGAAGCAGGGATTGGAAATACGATAGACAAGCTCTCACTTAACCTTGCCCTTTTTGAACAAAAAAACATTCCTGTTATCGGCGTTATTATCAATAAAGCTGTTGCTGGAAAAATAGATAAAGTGCGCCATTATGTAGAGCCCATTCTTACCGAACGAGGGATACGATTATTGGGAATTATGCCCTACGAAGAAGAATTGGGGCTCCCGGTCATGCTCACTATTTCAAAAGCCTTGAATGGGCAGGTCTTATACAATGACGATCAACTAGATAATAAAGTGAATCAGATCATTGCGGGCTCTCTCATTGACCGGTCTGAATTAAAAACCTACAATGGCTTGCTATTGGTGGTTAGTGTTTCTCGTTTTGCAGACGCCTTGGGCAAAGTCAAACAATTGGCAAAAGTAACAGACATTGGAGATGCGACGTCTCCACTTTCCGGAATTATCCTCAATGGAAAAGGCGATATCTCTCTGGATTGCGAAGCCTACATTCAGGAGCATAAAATCCCGGTTGTATTCTCTCACATGGATACCTACGAATCCGTTATTAAAATCAGCCGAATCGAAGTCAAAATTAATACGCGCACTCCCTGGAAAGTCAAAAAGGCAGTCGAAATGTTTGAGGAGCATGTAAACCTTGATCCTATTTTCGGAGTTTAAGGAGCAACTCACGACTCAAAAGGTAAGGGATTGACTGACTTTTTGCAGAAATGCTATTTTCACATGCGGATGCTAAGCCTGGATGTGGTGCTGGGTGCATTGGCTTCCGGGAGTATGGTTGTTTATCTGCTAGAGGTTCGAATGCCTGTCTTGTGGTGGTGGGTCCTGCCGATTAGTGTTTGGGTGATTTATACAGCTGACCACCTGATGGACGCATATCGGCTGAAAGCAGGAGCGCATACCGACCGGCATCTCTATCACAATCAACATTTCCGCACCATTGGGATCTTCTGGGGGCTCCTCCTCCTAAGCTGCCTGACCTGGATTCCCTGGCAGCTTCCCGCCTCAATCACCCGACTCGGATGGGCAATGGGGGGCATTGTCTTAATTCATCTTGCCTTAGTTAGCCTGATCGGCAATCGGGTTTCGTGGTTTTTTCATAAAGAGTTGGGCGTAGCCGGGGTGTATGCTGCTGGTATCTGGGGCGGACCCGTGAGTGTCTTGGGGCAGATTCCTGGCCTGCCTGAGCGATTATTATTTATCCAATTTCTTCTCCTGGCCCTGTTCAACCTCCTTCTTTTTTCGCTTTATGAAATTCAGACCGATGAACTGGATGGTCATACCTCTTTTGTTCGGGCTATCGGAAAACAAGGAACCTGGCTTGTGTTGGCAGGCATAGGACTCCTTATTCTGATCACGGGTAGTATAAGTATCATTCTTTCTGGAGGGGAATTGAGAATTGTGTCAGTCCAGGGGATTTATGTACTGATGTTACTGGTTCTATTGGCTACGGCATTTTTTCCTGTATACTTCAGGCAGCATGAGCGCTATCGGGCATGGGGAGATGTTGTATTTATGTTTCCGGGAATGGTGGGAATGATGAGCCTATGAGCAATTTCGATCGTATCGCTCCTTATTACGATACCCTCGCCGGATGGGTATTTGGCGATCAAATCCGAAAATCACAGACTGCATTTTTACATTTGATCCCTAAAGGCGGAAGTGTTTTGGTGCTGGGTGGGGGAACTGGTTGGATTTTAACAGACATCATGTTACAGTGTGAACCCCGCCAAATTGTTTACCTGGAACCTTCAGGAGAAATGATTCGACTGGCCCGGAAATCTATCCAGCAGCCTGACTTGCCGCCCATATCGGTAACCTTTATTCAAGGGACGATAGCCAACCTGAGTTCCGCAGATCGTTTTGATTGCCTGGTCACCCCATTTGTTCTCGATCTATTTGATGCTCCGGAATTGAAAAAGGTCTGTACCCAACTGCAAAGTTCCTTGCGAATCGGTGGTCATTGGGTGTTTGCTGATTTTCGCATTCCGAATAATTGGAAAAAGCCTTTTGCCCGATTGCTGATCCGACTGATGTATGCCTTTTTCCGACTCGCCAGCCAGCTCAAGACCCATCAATTAGCTGATGTGGGTCCATGCTTTCCCGCTGCCCATTTTTCGGAAGTTCAATCCGCTGTTTTTGCCCGCGGGATGATTGTTGGGAAACTTTACTTGAAAAAGTAGCCACGAAGTTGTACTTTATTAATTCCGCAACTTTCGTCCAACCCCTTGCGATATGGCCAGAAAGCGATTGGAACTCAAATATACCTTTAGCTGTGATCCTTACGATCTCTATACTGCCCTGTATAAACCGGAGGTGTTGAGGAATTGGATTGCGGAACGAGTTGAATATGATGAGTTCGGCCACACCTATACCTTCCATTGGTTAGATTCTTCTGAGTCAGCGCAGCTCATTTTGCAAGATGAGAAATTGCGAGCGCTGACCTGGAAATGGTTGGATGCAGGCTATGAATCCACCGAGTACACAAGCTTTAGGGTAGGGGAGGCTGATGAGGCCTGGTATGTAGATTTATTTATCGAAGACTTTTGTGATGAAGAAGACGAAGCCAATTATCGGGGAGATTGGGACAGCCAAATGAAAAGACTTTCCCTATTGGTATGATTGATGCCTTCGATTTGACTGACCTTTTCCTTTTTGCTAATTCCCGCCATTATTCAAGCTATCCTTGATGTCTGCGAGTAAATCCAGCAAGGTTTGAATCGAATTTGCATCTTCCTGCGCATTGGCGAGAAAGGTCAATTCATCCTCGGAAATAAATAAGCCTGCATCAGACAAGTTGGAACAGACTTTTTCAATTTTCATTCTGATAGATTCCGTCAAGACAAAACTGCTGAATAACAAATCATTGGTAAAAGCCTGAATGGGCGGTGCGAAGGTTTCTTGCAGCGGAATCTTCCGACTTTCATCTATTCGGGTTGAGTAGCGATCTTTTCCGGTATATACCAGTAGCATTTTCTCTTGCGGGTTAATCATGGGGATAGAGACCTTATACAAGATTGCCTGGCTTCCGTCTTTAGTCTCCTCCTGTACCGCAAGCGCCGTAACCGGGTATCCCCGATACCTTCCTCTCAGCATAAATTCGGTAGCACTGTTATATGACAGTTCAAGTCCCAGCTTTTCTGCCAGGAACTCAAACGGTTTCCTTTTCTGCTGAAAACTGCGGATTGCCAAAAGGCCCCAGATAAGTCCTCCCAGTAAGACGAGCAGAAAAACCAATAAATAAATCATGATATTGCAATGAGGTTGAGGGGAGGAGCAAGTTACGCAAAGAGCCTGTATAAGCAAGAATTCCTCACATGTCTGCTATCCATCTATATATTCTCTCTGGCCTGGGTACCGACGAGCGCATATTTTCCCGGATCGACTGGCCTTGTGAAACGACCTATCTGCCCTGGCTGGAACCCCAATCGGGGGAGAATATCCAATCCTATGCAGCGAGAATGGCCCAATCCATTCCCAATTCAGAACCTATATTGTTACTGGGACTGTCTTTTGGTGGTATCATTGCACAGGAAATCGCGCAGATCCGACCTGTTAAGCACCTATTCCTGCTTTCGTCCATCCTTTCCTCAGCAGAACTTCCGCCAATGCTGCGATTGTTTCGGTATCTCCCTTTATACCAACTCAGCCGGGGAAGCTGGAGAATCAGGAGCCTATGGCTATGGGCACCTCGCATGGGGATCCGAAAGCCAGAGGAGATCACGCTCTTGAGGGACATGTTTTCCACCTTTTCAGACCGGTATCGGATGTGGGCGATTCGCGCGATTTCCCAGTGGAATTCGCCGCCTCTTGCCATTCCCTGGTCCCGACTCCACGGTGAAAAGGATCCTGTTTTTCCCGTTAAATATATCGGAGCGCATACCTCAATTTCGGGAGCGAATCATTTTATGGTGTACCAGCAATCAGAGCAGGTGAGTCAATGGATTTGCGAGCAGCTTGCGGCTTACTAAGCCCCACAAACTGTGCAAGAGGGTTAGTCTCGACACCGAGACATCCGTTTCGCAAAATCTTGTAGGAAGTCCTCTTGCCAACGACTCACTGTTTTTACCCCAATATATCCCTCTTCTATATATTCTGGCGAAGGGTCATCTGTCCACCAATTGGGATACAGGGAATCGGGTTTTGACTTGTTGTTTGCGGGTGGCTGATAGGCGGTGATACTGCCTTCCAGAGTGTGAATACTTGAGATGTTGCTCGTGATAGTGTAGGAATAAACAGTAGGGTTTTTGGGCGAAAAAAGGAACCTTGCTGTATCATTTTTCACCTGACCCTGAATCGGCCTGTCAATATTCAGGGTCGCAACCGGGTCTTTGACTCCGCCTGACCCTAGCGGCAGGAGGAGTTCAAGCACCCCGAATTGCTCAATGCTATCTTGTTCGGTGGTGATGTGATGAAACACTGTATGAGGGCGTTTCCACGCTCGAACAAACTGCCCGCCCCAACTGGGCTCCGTGGGATCTTCGGGAGTGCCATATAATAAGCGAGTCAATGAAGGACTGTCGCCCATTTTCATCCTCGCACCTTTTGCGTAAAAATATTTTCCTAATGCTCCAACGCCTTTGATATGCCGATCAACAAATTCCGTATTGCTCCATTGCCCAGAGGGGTCGCCTCCAAGAAACCAGCCTCTGTAAGTTGCATTCGATTCTATCATCCATATACCGGGGTGATTTTTAGCAATATATTGATAGGCGTTTACAGACCATTTTTTATTCGGTCCTCCAATAAAATACACCCGAAGTTTAGGAAGAATATCCGGCGCATCATGCAAGGCTTGTGCAAGATCTTCTATTCCTCCCCAGATGAGGACATGCAATGGGCGAGGATCATCTCGCCTGGCACATGCTACGATCCAGTCAGAACCTTCTGTGGATACATCGAAGCCAATTGGACCCGGGAGATCAGTTGCCCCTTGTTTGACAAGCTGGCGTAAGGAATCTGAAGGAGGGTACTTCTCGGAATAGGCCCGTAGTTTGGGGAAATCTATTTCATAGGCGCCAATTGCTTCCTCGATATGTTCTTTCCTCCCTTCCCCATAGGGAGAAGCTATAATTCCCTCTATGTCAACTGTATCCGCATACAGCAGCAGATGCACCATCGATTGATAATCATCAAAGTCAGTCCCGCCAATATCTGTTGACACGATCACACGATGGGCCTGATCAGCAATAGGCTGCCCAGGGTATATTTTGCTACATTGACAGAACAGGAATAGAGATAATAATCCGAGAGATCGTTTCATTATGGGGAATCAGGAGTTGCTGTTATTCTGGCGATAGGGTTACAACTACTCGTTTGTATCTCGATAGTGAGGGCGTCCCTTTGTCTGAAACTTTCAAAATAAAATGAGCGGTTTCTTCTTTTTCAACCTCAGGAGCTGTTACATGAACGCCGTGAACATTCTCAGCCCCCATTTTTATCTCTTTTTTATAGGAACCTGCCTCGGGGTAGTGAAACCATAGGAAACTGAGATTGTCGCCATCCGGATCCGTAGAGTCGAAAGCACTCAGGAAAAATCCCTCTCCTGATTTCACTGTGAACTGTTCAGGATGAGATAGCACAGGAACCGGGGGGTGATTGGCTTCCGCATAGGGCTTGACACACCAATCCATGCGTGCGGCAAAATCATGTTGAAAGTCATCCCGCCAACGCCATAAGGTTTCTTTATAGCCGGTAAATGTGGTTGTGTCCCTGTTAACCGTTCGTCCATATTCTTTTGGAACATATGGCGTATACCTATCTTCTGCATTTGTCCATATTGCTCTTGTCTCAGGTGCAATGGTAACAATCGATCCGCCTTTCTTTGTCTTGGAAAAATCTGGTTTGTACAGCTCATAGCGCCCTGCCCAGCCGCCCCATTCCGGGTGCTCCGGATTATTGAGGCCATTATTGATTAGGGCTAAAAACGCGGGGGTATCTCCTTCCACTCCCCAGGCAACATCAGGATACACAGCTCCCAGGGGCCCATGGTCCTGTTGGATATGATTGGCTATCCAACTGTTGCTGATTGTCTCATTGTTAATTCCTTGCACAACAGAATTAATGCCTGTCCACGTCGCACTGCCATAGTGATCCCCCGGACTCACAATGTAAAATACATCGGGGAAGTTATTTCGGATCCAAATGCCGCTGTCGTCCTGATCCGAAATGGTATACACCCTGAGTTTTGAAATAAGCCGCTTTGCCTCTGCTTTGGACTTTGTTTTTCGGATTGTGTACAGTGCCTGGGCCAGGGTGTTTACCCCTCCCCAGACAGAGATCCATAATGGACGTTCGTCCTCTTCTTCCAATACTTTGATGATCCAGTCAGAACCTTCGGAATCGTTTCCGTCCCCAACTCCCAGCATTCCGTATTTGGGCATACCACTCTTTATCAGGCTTAATAAAGCCTGCTCATCAGGAAATCCCATTTCATGCCTGAGAAGATTGGGTTGTATGTCTCCATAGGCACGCACCACTTTTTTGATCGATTCGGGATTGACCGCTGATTGGAGCCAGCAGGAGGTTGTGGCAACGAGCCCTTTAATATCAATTTGATTCGTATACAAAAACAAGCGCACCAAAGACTGGGTGTCATCCGGGTCAGCTTCAATATCTGTCAGAATGATTACCCGTTCTTTTTGATGCACTTGTGCGATCAGTGAAGCAGAAAACAAGATCGCTGAGAAAAGGAAAAGCGAAAATATCGGTTTCATATTAGCGGGGTGTTACTCTTTTGAACTTTTACTTCCATTTAAATGCGAAATAGGAGCAGGGCTTGTCGGTTGCATTCCGGACCCCATGTTGCAACTGGGAATCCATGAAATAAAAATCGCCTGCTGCGGCCTGATACGTTTTGCCGTCAATGGTCATTTCTGTTTTTCCAGATATAACCAATATAATTTCTGTTTCAATATGCGCATGCGGGTTATGGCTAGGTCCTTTTTGGTTGAGCTGGGTAACATGCATCTCGAATCGCTCGCACATGGCGGTTGATCTGTCAAAGTACGGCCGCCCCCCGCCACGAGCACTCGGTTTGAACACCAGCGAATCCTTGTTCAGCATGAGGGATCCCCCTGAAACTTGCCCTCTTTCTATATCCATTTTCTTTTTGGAAGCATACTTCATCACATAATAGGTGAGCGGGGTATCACCCACATTTTCAAGCGAATGCATCTGTTGAGGCATTAATAGAATCACCCCTCCAGCTTCTAAAATGGAGCTTTTGCCCTCAATGGTGACTTTCATTCGTCCTTCTTCTACGATGATGCATTCTTCAAATTCCTCATTGGCATGTGCAGTGCTGGGTTTCGCGCCAGGGAATTGGGTCGTTGCGTGAATTCTCAAGTAGGAAAAATGGGGAGAAGATCCTTCCAAAATTTTTCTTGATTCTCTTAATTCCCCCTCCTTTACGGGGTGATCCGCCCACTTGTAAACGCCTGATTTTACCGGCTGCAATTGTTCCATATTATTCAACTGTTTTTTCCATTCTGGATATAGTTTCAATATTTTTTCTGGGGAATTTGTGTACCAGCTATAGCCATTTCGGCGTTCATGACTGATTTCGGCGAGGGTGTTTTTCTTGATGCCATCCCGACTACAGAAATAGGGTTTACTGGTTTCCAAATCGTAAAAACGTCCCCATAAGGGAGGAGCCTCTTTATCTTCCACGACAATACGATTCTTTTTGCCGTCTTTGTCGATTTCCTGTTCTAATTTGATACCTTCTATTCTGTTTACTTCAAACCATTTTATTGCTCCCTCTATAGACTTGATGATGTCTTTGGATGGATTTTTCATTTCCATCAAGAGCTGCACAATCCCTACAGATTCCGATCCACTGAATGATTTCAATTCATAACTGCGGGCTTTGGCAGGAGCGAGTGTTTTTTCATCATGCTGGGCACACCATACGGTCGGGACGCCATCGACCCTGATTTGTGTTTTCAGGATGCAATCAATTCCCTTATCAAATGCTTTTTTTGCCGTTACTTTTACCTTGGGAGCTAACGGCATCGAAGCATACTCCTTGTTGTCAGCAATGATCTCATCCAGAAATCTCATGATGTTAACCATGCCATTGTCATTAAAGGTTACATGGCTATAGTACCCTTTTCTTAGTGGGAAAAATTGGGACCAACCTCCATTTTCATACTGTGCAATGAAAATATAATTCAAGCCTTTCTCAAAAGCCTCCCTATATCGATCATCCTTGATTTGGGCATATGCCTTAGCCAGGAATCTCAGCTCTGTTATTGTCGCATCATTATCGAATGTTGCACCGTGCTTAGCTTTATCCTGGGTATAATGTGCTTTTTCTGATTCAGAAAAGGGATGATGGTACGCTTTATTTTTCTCCCACCCCCCAATTTCTTTCTGGCTCAGTAATATGTTTTCAGCAACTCTTATTGCTTCTTGAGAGCCATACCATTCTGCAGGCATTTGGGTTGCTACCTGTTTCCAGTTTTTGTCCAGGTATCCTTGACCGGAAGGCTGAGCCAATACAGTCAGGGAACATAGTAAAAGGCATATGATAAGGGGCAGGGTATTTCGTTTCATACGTGTTTATTATTAATCCTATCTGATTGTTTCATTACAAGACCTTCGGAAGTGTGTATAAGGTTCCGTATTGATAATAATTATTGCAAATTTAAACTGGTATTTTAATTCAAACCACTCGTTTACAGGAGTAAATATGTCGAATTCCGAGATTGTAAATACATTTGATGAAAGCCGTGATGCGTTTAAGCCTTATGGCTTAACGTGTGAAGTGTGGACTCCCAACCTCATGAGGAAGCCAGACCGTCATAATGAAATTGAGATCAACTATTTTATAGAAGGTTCCATGACTTATCTTTTTCAAGGGAACCAAATAAGGATTCCTGCGAAAAAACTAGCCATATTTTGGGGCCTGATTCCTCATCAGATTGTTCACTATGAAGGATTTTCTCCCTATTATGTTTGTACGATCCCATTGTCCCAGTTTTTAGCCTGGAAATTACCGGCTCCATTTGTTGACAGGGTGTTAAAAGGTGAGATTCTGCTGGAAGCATCTGAAGAATCGTCAAGGTATGATGAATACCTATTAACGAATTGGACCCAGGATCTACGTAATGCAGATGGGGTTGAAGTGGCCTTGCTTGAAATGCGAGCTCGTCTAAGCAGACTCGCGATTAGCAATATGCCTTTTGCGGTAAATAATCATTCTTCTATTCACTCAAAAGAGGCGAGTCAGGTTGTGAAGATTGCGGTTTACATCGCTCAAAATTATGCAAATCCCATCAAGGTTTCCGACATAGGGAAAGCGGTAGGGCTCCATTCTGATTATGCAAATTCAATATTTAAGAAAGCATTTGGATACACCTTAAAGGATTGTATTCTTGAGGAGCGAATTGTTCATGCACAGCGGAAGCTGATAACTACTGATACCAGTATAACCGAAATTGCCTTTGAATGTGGCTTTAATTCAATCAGCCGTTTTAATGCAGCTTTTCTGAAAATAAATCGGTGTACGCCCCGGGCATTCAGAAGAGCGGGGATAGGGCAGTAGGGGGGTATTTTGTTCGCTAAATATGCTGTGCCAGCAAGCGGAACAGGTGATCCAGTGGATACATTCGCACATGACAGGGGATTCCAGGGATTGCGATATGGGGTAGAAGTATTGCAGAAGGCTAGCAATTGCTATACTTTAGGCATAAGCTATTGTATCAAATATAGGCGAGCCATATGAATGCATCCAAGTACAATGAATACCGGAGTCAGTTTTTCAAAATTCTCTGGATAACGACAGGTTGGACAATTTTCTCTGTTTACCAGTTTTCCGTTGGCTTATCAGCTGTGAGAAGTTTGAATTGCGAAATGGAACCTGGTGCACCTATGTTCTTTTTCAAGGGGAGTCTCCTGACGGGTATAGTTGCGGGAATCATCGGAGGAAGCATTCTGGTTTTGCTTTGGGAAAAATGGTTAAGAAGCAAAAACTATGGATCAGCAATGTTTAGTATTTTGTGGTCTTATGTCCTTGTGTATCTATCTGTATCCTTTATT
>CAYGTH010000161.1:0-1705 GCA_964352745.1 uncultured Bacteroidia bacterium | reverse complement strand
TCCTTTATTTTAGGACAATATTTTCAGCCGAAAAGAGAAGAACGAATTTTTATGTTTTTAGACTTACGCTCCTCTACCACTATCGCCGAAAAATTAAGTGAAATCCGCTATTTTAATTTCATTAAAGATGTTTTCAGACATGTTACCCCTGCGATTCTAAATTCAAAAGGAGAAATTTACCAATATGTTGGCGATGAAATTGTTGTGAGTTGGAAAATGGATAACGGTATCAAAAATGCTAATTGCATTCAATCTTTTTTCGATGTGCAAAAAGCCCTTCGCCAACATAGGGATTATTACCTCTCTACTTACGATGGTATCTATCCCGAATTCAAAGCAGGCTTACATTATGGCCACGTCATGGCGGGAGAAATTGGATTGGTCAAGCGTGATATTGCCTTTTCCGGGGATGTGCTCAACACTACAGCCCGGATCCAGTCGAAGTGCAATGACTTGGGAGTGAATATTTTATTTTCAAAATTCTTATTAGACAAACTCAGCTTAACATCCAATCTATTTAACCCCAAAATAATAGGGGATATCGGACTCCGGGGAAAAGAGGAAAAAGTGATTTTATATACGATTTAGGCCCTGGCAGGAGGTGTATTCTCTCTACAGAAGTTTTTAGTTATTTCCCCTTTCTATGTAGTCGCAATCCTGTTAAAAGAATCAACCACCAGTAGGCTGTTCCACTGGTGGTTGATTCTTAATGAGTATAGCGCGTATGCTACTCTTTATGGATCTTGGTTTCAAAATACCCTTCCGGACACGAAATCATAAGGGTGTACAAACCGGTAGCCAATTGAGTCATGTCAATTTCTTCTTCAGCTATGACAGTGCCTTCGCGATTGAAAACAACCTTGCCTGAGAGGTCATAGAGTTGAATCCGCGCCGCATGGCCGCTTATGGAGCTCAAGTCAAGCCGCAAGCTTGTCTGAACCGGATTAGGATACACTTCAATCGGCAGCATGGCCATCTGGTCAAGCCCAACGGTAAAGGAAACCGACTCACACAAGGTATCGGTACAGCCATAGGTATCCATAATCGCAAGACATACCTCATATGCGCCCGAGAACGGAAATGCGTAGAATGGATTTTGGTCGGTACTGGTTCCGGTACCATCACCAAAGTCCCACATCCAGCTGGTAGCGGTGGTATCTGATAAATCCGTAAACTCTACCCCCGTTCCCACAGATATCTGACTAAAAGCTGCGGTACCTCCCCCAAGCGTTTCGACCTCAAAGGTATCTCTCGCTTCGCAACCCGGGCCAAATGAAATCAGCACATCATAGGTATCAGGTTCCAATCCCTGGATATCTTCTGTTTGCTCACCATTTGACCAGGTGAAGGTGAAAGGGCCTGCACCGCCAGTAAGGCTTAGGTCGATAGCACCGTCTTCAGAATCCGGACAGGTCTCGTTTGTGAGTTGTTCGCTAATACCTGGCGCATCATTTATGGTAAAGGTCATTCGCATGGTATCGGAGCAAATCCCATCTATAACCACCAGACTGATCTCAACCTCCCCACTATCGGGAAACACATAGCTCGCATTCATGCTTTGGGCAAATGAAATCCCATTACTGAACCATTCTGAGGTGGTGCCCATTGTGCTGGTATTATTGAAGTCAACGGAGACTTCGGGGCAAATAGAAAGATTGCTATTGGCTGTGAATATGGCATCGACTCCCGGGCCGGTTGTTACTTC